>NZ_BAAASD010000054.1:0-48847 GCF_039532705.1 Streptomyces sparsogenes subsp. cuspidosporus
GGCCGTGCCCGCCGGCCGGCGCGGAGGCGGCCCGGCCCCGGCGCGGGGCCGGGCGGCCGGACCCGCCGCCGCGCCGCGCGGCCTGTGGTCCGACGCCTGGCGGGACCTGCGCCGCAACCCGGTCTTCGTGGCCTCCGCCCTGATCATCCTCTTCCTGGTGCTGATCGCGATCTGGCCGCAGCTGATCACGGACGGAAATCCGTACCGCGGCGACCTGGCCAAGGCCCAGGACGGCCCGGCGCCCGGCCACCCCTTCGGCTACGACCTCCAGGGCCGCGACGTCTACACCCGCACCGTCTACGGGGCCCGCGCCTCCATCACCGTCGGCATCTGCGCCACCGCGGGCGCGGCCCTGCTCGGCAGCGTGCTCGGCGGGCTGGCCGGGTACTACGGCGGCTGGTGGGACGCCCTGCTGTCGCGGATCGCCGACGTCTTCTTCGGCATCCCGATCCTGCTGGGCGGCCTGGTGTTCCTGTCCGTGGTCACCAGCGGCTCGGTGTGGCCGGTGGTCGGCTTCATCGTGCTGCTGGGCTGGCCCCAGATCTCCCGCATCGCGCGCGGGGCCGTCCTGACCGCGAAACGGCACGACTACGTCCAGGCGGCGCGGGCGCTGGGCGCGAGCGACCTGCGGACGCTGCTGCGGCACATCGCGCCCAACGCCGTGGCCCCCGTGATCGTCGTCGCCACCATCGCGCTCGGCACGTACATCGCGCTGGAGGCGACGCTGTCCTTCCTCGGCGTGGGCCTCAAACCGCCCACCGTCTCCTGGGGGATCGACATCTCCTCCGCCTCCACCCAGATCCGCAACGCCCCGCACATGCTGCTGTGGCCCGCCGGGGCGCTGAGCGTCACCGTGCTGGCCTTCATCATGCTCGGCGACGCGGTGCGCGACGCGCTCGACCCGAAGCTGCGGTGAGGGGGCCGGGGATGAGCCGCGCGGACCGGGACGCAGAGCAGGACGCCGGGCAGGACGCCCAGGGGCCGCCCGCCGTGCCCCGGCTGCTGGAAATCCGGGATCTGCGGGTGGAATTCCGCACCCGGGACGGCGTCACCGAGGCGGTGAGCGGGGTGTCGTACGGCGTGGACGCGGGCCGGACCCTGGCGGTGCTGGGCGAGTCCGGCTCGGGCAAGTCGGTGACCGCCCAGGCCGTCATGGGCATTCTCGACTCCCCGCCCGCCCGGGTGACCGGCGGACGGATCCTCTTCCGGGGCCGGGACCTGCTGCGGATGGGCGAGGACGAGCGCCGCCGGGTGCGCGGCGCCAGGATGGCGATGATCTTCCAGGACGCGCTCTCCGCGCTGAACCCGGTGCTCTCGGTGGGCGCCCAGCTCGCCGAGATGTACGAGGTCCACCAGGGCCTGTCGCGCCGCGCCGCGCGCGCCAGGGCCGTCGAGCTGATGGACCGGGTGCGCATCCCGGCGGCCAAGGAGCGGGCCGGGGACTATCCGCACCAGTTCTCCGGCGGGATGCGCCAGCGCATCATGATCGCCATGGCGCTGGCGCTGGAGCCGGACCTGATCATCGCCGACGAGCCGACGACCGCGCTGGACGTGACCGTCCAGGCCCAGGTCATGGACCTGCTCGCGGAGCTGCGGCGCGAGATGGACATGGGCCTGATCCTGATCACCCATGACCTGGGCGTGGTCGCCGACGTGGCCGACACGATCGCGGTGATGTACGCCGGCCGGATCGTGGAGACCGCGCCCGTGCGTGACCTGTACCGACGCCCGGCCCACCCGTACACCCGAGGGCTGCTGGACTCGGTCCCGCGCCTGGACGGCGGGGGCCGGGAGCTGTACGCGATCAAGGGGCTGCCGCCCGGCCCGGCGGACCTCCCGCCCGGCTGCCCCTTCGCCCCGCGCTGCCCCCGCGCCCAGGACGTCTGCCGCGCCGAGAGGCCGCCGCTGTACGAGGTGGCATGCGGGGACGCGCCCGTGCGGCGGGCCAGCGCCTGCCACTTCTGGAAGGACGAGCTGGATGCCCGCGACCCCATCGCCGCCCCCTGAGCCCGCCGCCGAGCCCGGCGCTCCCCTCCTGGAGGTGCGCGACCTCACCAAGGTCTACCCGCTGACCCAGGGGGTCCTCGTCAAGCGCCAGGTCGGCGCGGTCAGGGCCGTCGACGGGGTCTCCTTCGACCTGCGGCGCGGCGAGACCCTCGGCGTCGTCGGCGAGTCGGGCTGCGGCAAGTCGACCCTCGCCAGGCTGCTGGTCACCCTGGAGCAGCCGACCGCGGGGGAGATCCGCTACCGGGGCGAGGACATCACCAGGCTGTCGGGGCGGGCCCTGAAGGCCGTCCGGCGCAACATCCAGATGGTGTTCCAGGACCCGTACACCTCGCTGAACCCCCGGATGACGGTGGGCGACATCATCGGTGAGCCCTTCGAGATCCACCCCGAGGTGGCCCCGAAGGGCGACCGGCGCCGCAAGGTGCGGGAACTCCTGGACGTGGTGGGGCTCAACCCGGAGTACATCAACCGCTATCCGCACCAGTTCTCCGGCGGTCAGCGCCAGCGCATCGGCATCGCGCGCGGCCTGGCCCTCAACCCGGAGATCATCATCTGCGACGAGCCGGTCTCCGCGCTGGATGTGTCGGTGCAGGCCCAGGTCGTCAATCTGCTGGCCCGGCTCCAGGAGGAGTTCGCGCTCTCGTACCTCTTCATCGCGCACGACCTGTCCGTGGTCCGCCATATCTCCGACCGGGTGGCCGTGATGTATCTGGGCCGCTTCGCCGAGACGGGCACCGGACCCCAGATCTACGACCACCCCACCCACCCGTACACCCAGGCCCTGCTGTCCGCCGTCCCGGTCCCCGACCCCGACTCCCACCGGGGCCGCGAGCGCATCATCCTGGCCGGAGACGTGCCCTCCCCGGCCGACCCGCCGTCCGGCTGCCGCTTCCGCACCCGTTGCTGGAGGGCCCGGGACAAGTGCGCCAAGGAGGTCCCCCTCCTGGCCGTCCCCGAGCGCTTCGCCGGCGCGGACACACCGGCGGCGCACGAGTCGGCGTGTCATTTCGCCGAGGAGCGCCTGGCCGCGCCGAGCCGCTGACCGCCGCCGCTCAGCCGCGCGCCAGCCGCTCCCGTCCGCCGTCCGCCCGTCAGCCGCGGGGCTCCGCCGCCTCCACCGCATAGCCGGGTACGGACGGCCAGCGCACCGTCAGCACCACCGACTCCTCCTCCGCGACCCAGGAGTGGTCGACCCCGCGCCCCCACACCACGTAGTCGCCCTGCTGCTCCAGCAGCACGCTGCGGCCGGGCAGCTCCACGCGGAAGCGGCCGCTGATGAGGACCAGCAGGGCCGTTCTCTCCTCGCCCCTCACCCACTCGGCCCGCTCGTCACCCGGGGGGTGGACGCCCCACTTGATCTCCACGGCGTCGCTGTGGCGGGGGTCGCCGGCGTCCTTGAAGTGCCCGAGGAGCCAGCCCCGGTCCAGCGCCGCGTCCTTGCCCGCGTTCCCCACGTACACGGTCTCGTTCACGTTGTCGTTCACGCTGTCGTTCACAGACGCGGACGCTAGCAGCTCTCAGTCCTTGTGGATGTCCTCGGCGGCTATCAGGGCCGGGTCGAGGATCACGTCCTCCTCGCGGGCCGCGACGCTCGGGGCCTCGGGGAAGTGGCAGGCGGACAGATGGCCCTCGTGGTTGCCCTCGAGGCGGACCAGCGGGGGCTCCTCGCGAGCGCACTTGTCCTGGGCCTTCCAGCAGCGGGTGCGGAAGCGGCAGCCGGAGGGCGGGTTGATCGGGGAGGGCACGTCGCCGGCGAGGCGGATCCGCTCGCGGCGGGCTATGTCGCCCCCGTCCGGGTCCTCACTCAGCAGGACCGGCTCGGGCACCGCCGAGAGCAGGGCGTGGGTGTAGGGATGGCGGGGTCGGTGGTAGATGGAGTCACGGTCGCCCACCTCCACGATCTTGCCGAGGTACATGACCGCGACGCGCTGCGAGAAGTGGCGCACGACGGCGAGGTCATGGGCGATGAACAGGAAGGCGATGCCCAGCTCGCGGCGGAGCTCCTGGAGAAGGTTGACGACCTGGGCCTGGATGGAGACGTCGAGCGCGGAGACCGGCTCGTCGGCGACGATCAGCTTGGGTTCGAGGGCCAGCGCGCGGGCCACCCCGATGCGCTGGCGCTGGCCGCCGGAGAACTCGTGGGGGAAGCGGTTGTAGTGCTCGGGGTTCAGGCCGACGGTCTCCAGCAGCTCCCGCACCCGGGCCTCGCGGCCGCCCGGCGGCTCGATGCCGTTGATCTCCATCGGGCCGGAGATGATCGCGCCCACGGTCTGCCGGGGGTTCAGCGAGGAGTACGGGTCCTGGAAGATCATCTGGATCTGGGAGCGGATCGGCGCCAGCTGTTTGCGGTCCGCGTGGGTGATGTCCTGGCCCTGATAGGTGATCGTCCCGCCGGTGGGCTCCAGCAGCCGGGTCAGCAGGCGGCCCGTGGTGGACTTGCCGCAGCCGGACTCGCCGACCAGGCCGAAGCTCTCGCCGGCCCGCACGGTCAGGTCGATGCCGTCCACCGCCTGGACCGCCCCGACCTTCCGCTTGAAGGGGAAGCCACCCATGATCGGGAAGTGTTTGGTGAGCTTCTCCGCGACCAGGAGGGGCTCCCCGGAGGCGGGCGACGCGTTGCTGCTCATGGTCGGGGACTCCTAGGACAGCCGGGGTTTGATCTGCTCGGTGAAGATGGTCTGATTGCGGTCGGCGGCCAGATGGCAGGCCGCGCCCCGCCCCGCGGGCAGCGTCGGGCGCTCGGTGGCGCAGCGGTCGCCCTCGACCTCCGCGGGATAGGCGCAGCGCGGGTGGAAGGGGCAGCCGGGCGGCGGGGCGAGGAGGCTGGGCGGGGCGCCGGGGATGGGGTTCAGCGGCTCGTCGACGGCGGAGGTCAGGCGCGGCATGGAGCCCAGCAGCCCCCAGGTGTACGGGTGCTGGGGGGACCGGAGCACCTCGCGGACCGTGCCGCGCTCCACGGCCCGGCCCGCGTACATGACCAGCAGGTCGTCGGCCGTGTTGGAGACCACGCCCAGGTCGTGGGTGATGAGGATGATCGCGGAGCCGAACTCCTGCTGCAGGTCCTTGAGCAGGTCGAGGATCTGGGCCTGGACGGTGACGTCCAGGGCGGTGGTCGGCTCGTCGGCGATGAGCAGGTCGGGGTCGCAGACCAGGGCCATGGCGATCATCGCGCGCTGCCGCATGCCGCCGGAGAACTGGTGCGGATAGTCGCGCACGCGCAGCTTGGGGTTGGGGATGCCGACCTTCTCGAGCATCTCGATCGCGCGGTCCCACGCCTCGCGCCGGGAGGCACCGGTGTGCTTGCGGTAGGGTTCGGCGATCTGGCGGCCGACGGTGTAGTAGGGCGAGAGGGCGGTGAGCGAGTCCTGGAAGATCATCGCCATCTTGTGGCCGCGCAGCTTCTCCAGGGTGCGCTCGGGCGCCCGGGTCAGCTCCTGGCCGTCCAGCCGGATCTCGCCGCGGATCTCGGTGGTGCGCGGGTCGTGCAGGCCCAGGACGGCGAGGTTGGTGACGGACTTGCCGGAGCCGGACTCGCCGACGATGCCGAGGGTGCGACCGCGCTCGAGCTCGAAGGACAGGCCGTCCACGGCTTTGACGACGCCGTCCTCGGTGGCGAAGCGCACGTACAGATCGCGCACGGACAGGAAGGCGTCGCCCGCGGCGGGCGCCGGGGCGGCCTCGGACTTGGTCAGGGTGGTCACGTCGGTCGTACTCCTAGGCGAGGCGCACGCGCGGGTCGATGACGGCGTACAGCGCGTCCACGATGATGTTGGCGATGACGATCGCCGTGCAGCTGAAGAGCATCACGCCCATCAGCATGGGGAGGTCCTTCTCGGTCACCGACTCCACCGCGAGCCGGCCGAGACCGTGCAGGGTGAAGGTGAACTCCGTGATCATCGCCCCGCCGAACAGCGAGCCGAGGTCGATGCCGACGATGGTGACGATGGGGGCGATCGCGCCGCGCCAGGCGTAGCGGAAGAAGACCGTGCGGCCCGACATGCCCTTGGCCCGCGCGGTGCGCACATGCTCCTCGCTGAGCTGCTCGACCATCTGGGAGCGCGTCATACGGCTGTAGTTGGCGATGAAGATGATGGAGAGCACCAGCCAGGGCAGCAGCAGCCCGCTGAACCACTTGGCCGGGTTCTCGGTGATCGGGTAGTACTCGGGCCGGTCGATCAGGCCCCAGCTGTCGACCAGCAGCCACAGCGCGATGACGCCGACGAAGTAGATCTGGAGGGAGTTGCCGATCAGCGACAGGGAGCTGAAGAACTTGTCGGTGAAGGTGCCCCGCCGGGCCGCCGCGATCATGCCGATGCCGACCCCGATGAGCAGGAAGACGGCGGCGCCGCCGACGGCGAGCGACAGCGTGGTCGGGTAGCGGTCCATGATGGTCTCCCAGACCGGCTGGGAGTTGGTGAAGGAGTACCCGAAGCAGGGGGCCGGGCAATGGCCGACCTCGAAGTCCCGGCCGGCGAAGATGCCCACCAGATAGTGCCAGTACTGGACGGGGACCGGCTCGTCCAGGCCCAGGTTCTTGTTGATGAGGGCGATGGCGTCCGGGCCGCAGTTCTTGCCGCAGGCCAGCTGCGCCGGTTCGGAGGGCAGCGCGAAGAAGCAGAAGAACGTGATCGCGCTGATCAGGAGGATGATGACGATCGCGCCGAGGGAGCGGCGTACGAGGAAACGAAGCATGGCGTCGCGGGTCTTCCGGTACGGGCGCCTTGGGCGACCAGGTCGGGATCGGACGGGCGGCGCCGTCCGTCACCCGCTCGGGGTGGCGGACAGCGTGCCCAGGGAGCTGGTGGAGCGCCACGCGGCGGGGCCGGCTGTGTCGGGACGAGGCTCCGCCGCGTGGCGTTCGCGGTGCTACTTCACATACACCCCGGTCGGGTTCGCGGTTCCGTATACCGGGTGGTAGGTGATGCCGCCGAGCCCCGAACCCCAGATGGACCACTGGCGGTTGTAGAAGAGCGGGACGCCGGGCACGTCGTCGGTGAGGATCTTGTTGGCGAGGGTGACCCACTCACCGGAGGCCTTCTCCACGTCCGCGATCTTCAGGATGCGGGCGATCTCGGCGTCCACCTTGCCGTCCTTGAGGTGCCAGTAGTTCTGCGAGCCGTCGGCGACGGCCTTGCTGTCGAACAGCTGCGGCACCACGGTGGAGCCGACCGGCCAGTCGGCGCCCCAGGAGACGCGGTAGATGTCGAAGCCGTTGTCGACCTTGGCGATCTCGGTGGTGTAGTTGTTGGAGTCGATCTCCTTGCGCTCCACCTTGAACCCGGCGGCCTTCAGGGCCTTGGCGACGACCAGCGAGACGTTCTGGTACTCGGTGGTGTTGGGGTAGGCGTAGACGATCTCCTGCCCCTCCTTGCCCGCCTCTTTCAGCAGCTGCCTGGCCTTCTTGATGTCGCCGCCCTCGTTGCCCTTCTTGGTCTTGCCGAAGGGGTCGAAGTCCTTCCAGCCGGCCAGGGAGGGGGCGACCAGGTTGCCCGCGACCTGCCCGGCCCGCTTGCCGCCGAACTGGCCCAGGATCTGGGCGTTGGGCATGGCGTAGGCGATGGCCTCCCGGACCTTCTTGTCCTTGATCCGGTCCATGTTGATGGCCATGTAGTCGACGTACGGCTGCACCTCGAGGAAGGTGCGCGACTTGGTGCCCGGGTCGTTGGCGACCTCCTCGCCGGCCTCCAGGGTCACCGCGTTGGTGAACGACATGGTCTGCTTGTCGCTGCCCCGGTCGGCCAGCAGCCGGCGGGCCGAGTCGGGCTCCTGGATGCCGAAGCGGATGTCGAACTTGTCCGGGTACTGGTGGCGGACCGGGTCCGTCTTGGGGTCCCACTCCGGGTTGCGCACCAGCGTCAGCGACTTGTCCGGGTTCAGCTTCTCGATCTTGTAGGGGCCGGAGGACACCGGGTGGTTGGTGTACTTGTCGCCGGTGTCCTTCTTGCCGTCGGAGGGCACCGCGCCGATGTTGGGCATGGCCACCGCGTAGGGGGTGTCCGCGTGCGGCTCCTTGAAGTGGAAGACGATCGTCTTGTCGTCGGGCGTGTCCAGTACGTCCTTGGGCAGGTGCTTGCCCTTGTAGGGGCCGTCGGGCAGCGCCTTGCGGAAGCTCTGGCCCTCGCCGGAGAGCCACTGCGGGATGTACAGCGGGCCGTCGGTGGCCCACTTGGCGTAGAGCCGCTCGACCGACTGCCGGACATCGGCGGAGGTGATCGGGGACCCGTCCTCGAACTTGAGGTTGTCCTTGAGCGTGTACGTCCAGGTCTTGCCGCCGTCCGAGGACTTGCCGGTGTCGGTGGCGAGGTCGCCGACGAGCTTGACCCGGCCCTTGGCGTCGATCTTGTAGCTGGTCAGCGACCGGTTGTAGAGCATCTGGACGGTCAGCATGTCGGCGTAGTAGATCTGCGCCGGGTCCAGGTAGGTGAAGGCGTCGCGTTGCAGGACGTTGACCGTCCCGCCCTTCTTGGCGCCCGGCACCTCGGGGGCCGGGCCCGCGGAGTCGGCCGCGGTGCCCAGCGAGTAGTTCTCGGCCCGGTTCTTGTCCGGCTTGTTCTCCAGGGGCTCGTCGCCACTTTTGCCCCCGCCGCTGCTGCAGGCGGAGAGCACGAGGGCCCCGATCGCCAGAGAGACGGCCGCCAGCCGCCCTCTGCCCCGCTGAGATGAGGTCATGTGTCGTTGCACCTGCCTAGCGCTTAGTCTTCGGATCGAATGCGTCCCGGACCGAGTCCCCGAGCAGGTTGAAGGCCACCACGAAGATCACCATGGCCACGCCCGGGAAGAACATGTACGTGATGTCGTTCTGGTAGTGCCGGGCTCCGGTGGCGAACATCCGTCCCCAGTCGGGGGTCGGTTCGACGAGCCCGACGCCGAGGAAGGAGAGCCCGGCCTCGGCGGTCACGAAGGTCGGCAGCATCAGCGTCGACTGCACCAGGATCGGCGTCCACAGATTCGGCAGCAGCTCCTTGCGGATGATCCGCCAGGGGGAGGCGCCGGTCACCTTGGCGGCCTCCACGAACTCCCGCTCGCGCAGGCTGAGCACCTGCCCGCGCAGCAGTCGCGCCAGGCCCATCCAGCCCAGCGCCCACTGGACCAGGATCAGGGTGATGACCCGCAGATACGTCGGCGTCTCCTTCTCCGGGCTGACGAAGAGCGAGTAGACGACCGGGGTGAAGGCCACGAAGGAGAGCTGGGCGGGGAAGGCCAGGAGCAGGTCGATGAAACGGCCCAGGAAGTAGTCGGTCCTGCCGCCCATGTAGCCGGCCGTGACGCCCACGACGATGCCGGTGATGGTGCACAGGATGGTGACGGCGACCGCGATCAGCAGTGACGTGCGTATGCCGTACAGGAGTTGGGTGAACACGTCCCGGCCGAGCTGGGGCTGCAGGCCGAACCAGAACTCGCCGTCGATGCCCCCGTTGGGCTTGATCGGGTAGTAGAACTCGTTGAGCAGCCCGGGCCGGTCGAGTCCGTAGGTGGTGTACGGGTCCTTGCCGTACAGCCAGGCGATCACCGGAGCGAGTAAGGCGATGAGGAAGAAGAAGATCACGACGTAGGCCGAAATCACGCCTGTCTTGTCGCGTTTGAAGCGCCGCCACATGAGCTGGCCGGGCGAGCGCCCCACCGGCGGGGCGCCCTCCTTGCCGACCTGGCCCGTCGGCTCGGCGTCCGGGCCCGGCACGGGGGCGTTCGCCCCGGCCGCGGCGGCCTGGGAAGGACTCGTCATCGCGTAGCGCCCCCCGCACTGATCGCTTGTGTGTCGCGCTTGTCTACTCGCGTCATGTCGCTGCCCGGTCGCCGATCGTGCGCGTCTCGGGATGAGCGGACTTTCGCAATCCTTGAACAGCCCAGTCAAGGGGCCAGCGGAAGCGGAAGGTGCCCACCGGGCAACCTTGAGCGAACATTTTGCAGATCGAGGTCCCGGCGTGCTTGACAGAGATCATCCGAGGGCGGCAAACGGTGAGCAACAGGCATCAACCGCGTTAACAGGCAAGCAACTTGGCCGACGCGAGACCGATATACGGACGCGTCAGGCTGAACTGCGTACGGCCGTGCGGGTGCCGTAGACCGGCCGGGGCGCGCCATGTCGCCCCGGCCGGTCGCCCACCCCGGCGGTGCCGGGGCGCGCCGGACCCTCCCGGGGTGCGCCGGCACATTGGTGGCGCCGGGACGGTTGATCGGGGGCCGGGGCGGGGCAAACCTACAGCCATGGGGCAGGGACGGATTCTCAACCGCGGGGCACGCGTCTTCGGCGCGCTGGTCTGCGCCGTGCTCGGGCTGATCTCACTGGCGTGGATCATCCGGGACTTCGACAAGGCCCACGAGGCCAGTCGCGTGTGGTGGGCCTGGGCCGGGATGCCGTACGGGATCCCCGGCGGCGTCTTCGGCTCCTCCCTCGCCGACCTGCTCCTGCTGGCCGTCTACGCGGTCGTCGGGATGACCGCGCTGCGCTCCCCGGCCGCCGGCGGGGCGCTGGCCTCGGCCGGCCTCGCGACGGTCGCGCTGCGCCTGCCCAGCCTGTGGAACCTGCCCGCCGACTGGATGCAGGGCATCCCCGGTGAACTGAAGACCCGCGCCCAGCTGAGCGCGTGGACGGCGGTCCTGCTCGGGGCCGCCCTGCTGGTCGTCGTGGCCGTCGGCCGGCGCCCGGCCGACGCGGCCGCCCCCGACCACGCCGTCCCGCCCGCCGACCGGCCGCCCGCCCGGCCCACATCCGGGGCCGGGGGGACGGCCGCGCTGTTCCTGGGGGCAGCCGCGGTCGTCGGGGGCGCCTGGCAGATCTACGCCGCCCAGAAGCAGGACTGGGACATCTACAAGCACCAGCTCACCGGCAAGTACATCTTCACCACGCTGCTCGCGCCGCCCAGCGCCTGGGCCGCCTGGACGGTGGCCCTGCTGGCCCTGGCGGCGGCCTTCGCGGCCCTCGGCCGGTCGGCGCCCGCCCGGCCGGTGGGGATGACGGCGGCGTTCCTGGTGCTGGGCTACGGCATCGCCACGCTCTCGCTGTACATCAAGTTCGACTTCGTGGACCACTTCGACGACCTGGCGACCGTCGGCCAACTCTCCGTACTGACCGCGTTCTTCGAGATCCTCGTCGGCCTGGTCGTCCTGATCGCGCTGGCCCAGCCCGGGGTCCCGGCCGACGGCGCGCCGCCCGCCGGGTGGGGACAGCCCGCGGCACCGCCGTACGGGGGCTACGGCGGCTACGGCGGCTACGGCGACTACGGCAACCAGGGTGGCGCGGACGGCGGTTACGGGGGCTACGGCGGCGCGGACGGCGGCTATGGCTACGGCCCGCCGCCCGCGAGCCCGCCCCCGCCCCCGGCGCCCCCCGCGACGCCGCCCACGGTCCCGCCGCCCCCCTCCTCGCCCCCGCCGCCGCCCCCGCCGGGCTGGTAGAGGCGGGGGCGCGCGGGCTCAGCTCACGCCCAGCGAGCGCCTCAGGAAGTCCACCTGCAGCAGGAGCAGGTTCTCGGCGACCTGCTCCTGGGGCGTCATGTGGGTCACCCCGGACAGCGGCAGCACCTCGTGTGGCCGCCCGGCGGCGAGCAGCGCGGAGGACAGGCGCAGGGCGTGCGCGACGACCACGTTGTCGTCCGCCAGGCCGTGGACGACCATCATCGGACGGTGCGGCTCCGCCGCGCCGGACAGTCCCTCGTCGGTCACCAGCGAGTTCTCGGCGTACACCTTCGGCTGCTCGTCGGGATGGCCGAGATACCGCTCGGTGTAGTGGGTGTCGTACAGCCGCAGATCGGTGACGGGGGCGCCCACGATGCCCGCGTGGAAGACGTCGGGGCGGCGCAGCACCGCCAGCGCGGCCAGATAGCCGCCGTACGACCAGCCCCGGATGGCGACCCGGGACAGGTCCAGCGGATAGCGCTCGGCCAGCGCCTCCAGCGCCTCGACCTGGTCCCGCAGCGTCACGGCCGCCAGGTCGTCGCGGACGGCCTTCTCCCAGGCGGGGGAGCGGCCGGGCGTGCCGCGGCCGTCGGCGACGATCACCGCGAACCCCTGGTCGGCGAACCACTGCGAGGTGAGGTGGGCGTTGTGGGCGGCCACCACGCGCTGGCCGTGCGGGCCGCCGTAGGGGTCCATGAGGACGGGCAGCGGCCCGTCCCCCTCACTGTGGCCGTACGGCAGCAGCACCGCGCAGGGGATGTCGCGCTCGCCCGCGAAGACCAGGTGCGGGCGGGCGGTGATGACGGGCCGCTCGGCGTGCGAGGGGATCTCCGCGAGGCGGTCGGCCGAGCCGTCGGCGGCGGGCCTGAGCACCTCCACCGTCGCGCCGGGCCGGTCGAGCCCGGCGTACGACAGGACGACGACCTCGCCGCCGCGCACGGCCGAGGACACGGCCGGGTGGGGCCGCTCGCCCACCGGCTCCCAGCCGCCCTGGTCCCCGCTGCCCCGGAACCAGGCGCGGAAGACGCCGATCTCGCCGGGCCCCTCGGGCAGGGCGGCGTCCGCGCCCGGCGAGGCGGAGAACAGCACGTCCTCGTCGCCGACGTCGAGCACGGAACGGACGTGCAGCGCCCCCGAGGTGAGCTTGCGGTCGCCGACCATCAGCACCCGGGCGCCGCCCTCGTCGGCGATGCGGACCAGCCGCCCGTCCGGCGTCCAGGACGGCACTCCAGGGAAAAGATCAAGCCAGACCGGGTCCTCGTCCACATGCACCGTGCGGGTGCGCCCGGTCGCGGTGTCCACGGCCAGATAGAGCTGGCTGCGCTGGTCGCGCGCCTGGACCAGCAGCAGCGGCGGGCCGTACGCGGACCAGTGCACCCGGGCCAGGTACGGATAGCGCCGCCGGTCCCACTCGATCTCCGTGCGCGACCCGTCCAGGCCCAGCAGCACCAGCCGCACCTCCGCGTTGTCGGTGCCCGCGGCCGGGTACGCGACCTCGGCGGGCCGCCGGTCGGGGTGCGCGGGGTCGGCGATCCACCACCTGCGCACCGGCGCCTCGTCGACCCGGGCGACCAGCAGCGCGTCGCTGTCCGGGGACCACCAGAAGCCGCGCGAGCGGTCCATCTCCTCGGCCGCGATGAACTCCGCGAGCCCATAGCTGACGGTGTCGCCCTCGGGCCGGGCCAGCGCCCGGTCGCCGCCGCCCCCGTCACCGCCCCCAGCCCCCTCGTCGAGGTCTCTTACGCGCAGCGCGCCCTGCGCCACATAGGCGATGCGGCGTCCGTCGGGTGACGGGCGCGGGTCGACCACCGGCCCGGGGGCGGGGAGTTCGCGGGTCACGCCGGCGCGCAACTCGGAGGCGAACAGCCGTCCCGAGAGTGTGAAAGCGGCCAATTCGACGGCCAGGTCGGTCGCGTAGCCGACGATCCCCGCCGAGCCCTCGCGGCTGCGCTCGCGGCGCGCCCGCTCCTCGGCGGACAACTCCTCCTCAGCGCCGCCGAGCAGGGCCGCCGGGTCCGCGGCGGGGTACTCCCGCCGCTCGGCGAGGTCGTACACCCACAGGAGATTGGCCCGATCGGTGCCGGAGCGGGAGCGCAGGAACACCACCCGCGAGTCGTCGGGCGCCACCGTGAAGGCCCTCGGCGCGCCGAGGGTGAAGCGCTGGGTGCGGGCGTGTTGCCGGGGGAACGAGAGCTGTCCGGTCATAGGGCGAGCGTACGGCTCCGCTCCGATTGCCCCCGGCATGTTCAGCCCGTGGCGGACGCGGAGCCCATGTCGTCGGATGTGGCGAGAATCAGGCCTGATGACGAGGCCGACGGTGCGAACAGGCATGCGCCCCTGTCATGCTCCCGTGCACCGAGTCGTGCGCACGGGCCCATAGTTATGATCGATTGCGCATAGTGGGTAGGCCCCCTGTGGCATGAATATGTCGTCCGTTCGAGCGCGTGTACCTGGAGGTGAGCCGCTGTGGCGCTCTCGATTTCGTTGGTCGTGCTGCTGCTGATCATCGTCGTCATGCTCGTCCAGAAGGCTGGGCTGAAGTCGGGGCACGCACTCCTCTGTGTGCTGCTCGGCTTCTACCTCGCCAGTTCCTCGATCGCCCCGACGATCGACGACCTCACGACGAACGTGGCGAACATGATCGGAGATGTCGACCTCTGATCCATGGCTGACCCGCGGCTCAGGCCGCGGGGCTCGTAGGCTGTGCCCATGACCCCGGTCCTTCCCGCCCGTCGCCTGCTTCTGGTACACGCACATCCGGACGACGAGTCGATCAACAACGGCGCGACCATGGCCAAGTACGCCTCCGAGGGCGCCCACGTCACCCTGGTGACCTGCACGCTCGGCGAGGAGGGCGAGGTCATCCCGCCCGCCCTGGCGCACCTCGCCGCCGACCGCGACGACGCGCTCGGCGCCCACAGGGTGGGCGAACTCGCCGTGGCGATGAAGGCGTTGGGGGTCAGCGATCACCGCTTCCTGGGCGGGCCCGGCCGGTACCGCGACTCCGGGATGATGGGCGCCCCGCAGAACGCCCGCCCGGAGTGCTTCTGGCGGGCGGACGTCGACGAGGCGGCCGCCCACCTGGTCGAGGTGATCCGCGAGGTGCGCCCGCAGGTCCTGGTCGCCTACGACCCGCACGGGGGCTATGGCCACCCCGACCACATCCAGGCCCACCGCGTCGCCATGCGCGCCGCCGAGCTGGCCGCGGAGCCGGTCTACCGCCGGGACCTGGGCGACCCCCACGAGATCGCCAAGGTCTACTGGAACTGCGTCCCGCGCTCGGAGCTCGAGGAGGGCTTCGCCCGGCTGCGCGCCGCGGGCGCGGACGCCCCCTTCCCGGGGATCGCCTCGGCCGGCGATGTGCCGGGGGTGGTCGACGACGACCGGGTGACGGCCACGGTGGACGGCTCCGCCCACGCCGAGGCGAAGGCGGAGGCCATGCGGGCCCACGCCACCCAGATCGTGGTGGACGGGCCCTTCTTCGCGCTCTCGAACGATCTGGGTCAGCCGCTGTTCACCAGGGAGCACTATCTGCTCGTCAAGGGGCGGGCGGTGCCGCCGCCCGGCGCGGACCGGGGCCGCGAGGACGACCTGTTCGCCGGGGTGACGGCGTGAGGGCCGGGCGCGTGGCGGCGTATGTGCTGCTCGGAGTGGTGGGGGTGCTGGTCGCCGCCGCGGGCGCGCTGGTCCAAGCGGCCTGGTTCCCGGGCGGGTTGCTGCTCGCGCTCCTCGCGGTGGGTGCCCTCTGCTACGGCGGGGTCAAGGCCATGGGCACCCGGCTGGGCGGGGCGGTGCCGGCCGGGGCGTGGGTGATCGCGGTGCTGTTCCTCACGGTGGCCCGTCCCGAGGGGGACTTCCTTTTCGGTGCCGGAGCGGGTTCGTATGCTTTTCTCCTGGGCGGAATGTTCGCCGGTGTGATGTGTGCCACGATGCCGAAGGTGTCGCAACCGGGCAGCGGCCCGGCCCGACTTGGTAAGTGACGTCACGTTTTCGCCGGGGCGTTCCCAGGACGGCGGGCGGCGCCCGCCGGTGCGCGGGCTGCGGCGATACAGCGGTCGTCAAGTGCGTGCCCGTGTGGCCCAGTAAGGTGGTGCCGCCGCCGAGCCGCCCGCGCGAGTCTGACGGGCGGCGGAGCTAACTGGGAGAACCTGCTTTGAGCCGTGAATCTGACAGTTCGTCCTCCGGGGCCCGGAAGGGCAGCGGCGCCGCCGCCTACCCGCCCGGCACCCCGCCGTACGGATCCCGCCAGTACCCGTCGCCGAACCCGACGCAGGAGGCCCGGCAGGGCGGTTCCGGCGACGGCGAGGCGCGTGCCGCGGCCAGGCCGGAGGAACCGAAGACCGAGACCACGCTGACGACCCGGATCAAGATCAACATCCCGGGCTCGCGACCCATCCCCCCGGTCGTCATGCGTACCCCCGTCGGCGAGGAGGGCGTGCCGGGCCCCCGGTCCGCCGACGACGCCGAGAGCGCCGGCGACGCCGCCCGGCCCGGCCCCGCCCCGGCGGCGGGCCCGGGAGCGGCCGGGGCGGCGCGCGGGGAGCACCCGGAGAAGCCGGAGAAGAAGGAGGAGCGGACCAGCGACTGGTTCGCGCCCCGCAAGCCCAAGGGCGGCGCCGCCACGACGGGCGGCTCGCCCCAGCCCCCGGCCCCGCCGTCCGGCGCCACGCAGTCCGGGCCCGTGCCGTCCGGGTCGGGGCCCTCCCGGACCGCGCCCGAGACCACGCAGCAGTTCCCCGTCGTCGCCGAGGCCACCCAGCCGATTCCGACGGTGGAGAGCGGGCAGCCGTTCCCGGGCTCCGACTTCTCCTCGCCGCAGACCACCCAGCAGTTCCCCGCCGTGTCGCAGGACGGCGGGCCGGGCGCCGACCTGCCGTACTTCACCGACACCCCGCAGGGCGGCTTCCCCAGCGCGCCGGAGCCCAGCGGCCCGACGACCGGCCCGGTCACCGGCGAGATGCGGCTGCCCACGCGGGCCCCGGGCGCCACCCGGCCGCCGGCCGCGGGCGGCGGCGGGGGCGCGGCGCAGCCGCCCACCCCGCCGAACGGCTCGCCGCTGTCCGGCAGCCTCGGCGCCACCACGGGCACGGGCCCCGCGCCGTCGTCCGGGCCGCTCGGCGGCCTCGGCGGCAAGCCGGGGCAGGACTCCGCGACGACCCCGCCGATCTTCCGCGACCCCGACCCGACCCCCGGCGGGGGCGCGCCGGCCGAGCATGTCTCCGGAGAGACGCTGGTCAGCGGCATCCCCGTCGTCCCGCCCACGGGCAACCGGCCCGGCTCGCCCTTCCCGCCCGCCGGGAGCGGCACCGACGCGCCCGCCCCGGCCGCCGAGGACCCCACCCCGCCGAGCGGCCCCAAGCCCCCCGCCGCCCCGGCGCCCGCCCGCCCCAAGAAGAAGGGGCGCTCCAAGCTGGTGATGGCCGTGGGCGCGCTCGTCGTCCTCGGCGGCATCGCCTACGGCGCGGGCCTGGTGATGAACCACGCCGACGTCCCGAACGGCACCACCGTGCTGGGCGTCGACATCGGCGGCACCTCCAAGGAGACGGCCGTCCAGAAGCTGGACACCGCGCTGGAGGGCCGTACCACCGCCCCGCTGAAGGTGTCCGTGGACGGCCAGCAGAAGGAGATCAAGCCGTCCGTCGCGGGCCTGACCCTGGACACCGAGGCCACGGTCCGCGGCGTCGCCGGCCGCGACTACAACCCGGTCACCGTGATCGGCTCGCTGTTCGGCGGCACCCACCAGGCCGAGCCCGTCGTCACGATCGACGAGGAGAAGCTCAAGGACGCGCTGGAGCGGCTCGCGGGCACCTCGGGCACGGCCCGCGAGGGCACGATCAAGTTCGAGCCCGGCAAGGCCGTCGCGGTGTACGGCAAGGCCGGCAAGGCGCTGGACGTCGACAAGGCGGTCGCGGCGGTGGACGAGGCGTTCCGGCAGCGGGCCGCCACCGGGCAGAACAAGGTCATCACCCTGCCCGTCGTCACCAAGCAGCCGCAGATCAGCAACGCCGAGGTGGACCGGAAGATGCGGACCTTCGCCAAGCCCGCGATGTCGGACCTGGTGAAGGTCCAGACGGACCCGGCGCACTCGCTGCCGCTGAGCCCGCAGAACTCGCTGTGGAAGGTCCTCTCCATGCGGGTGGTGGACGGCAAGCTGGTGGAGCACTACGACCTGAACGCCCTGAAGGAGCTGTACGGCGGCTTCTTCGACGGCGTGCTGGTCGAGCGCGGCAACGGCAGCAAGCAGCCCGTCGCCCCGACGGACGTCGCGGTGGCGCTGGCCAAGGCGCTGCAGGGCAAGACCCCGGCCGAGCGGATCGGGATCATCCAGACCAACGGCAACTGAGCCCGGCGCGTACCACGGCCCCCGCCCGGCACCGGGCGGGGGCCGTGGTACGCGCCCGTCGCCGTACGGGAGCCGTGGTGCCCGGTGCCGTACGAGGGCCGTGACACGCCTGGTGCCCGATGGGGCCGCGCGCGCCCGGCCCGCTCAGTTCAGCATCGCGCGGGCGGCCCGCGCCTGGCGCCGTACGGCCTCCGCCGCGTTCGGCTCCATCGCGGCCACCACCTCCGCGTACTGCTCCATCTCCTTCGCGCCGGCCACGAAGTCCCCACGCTCCACGAGCAGTTTGGCCCGCTCGTAGCGGAGCCGGGCCGGGTGGCTGGGCAGCAGCAGGGACAGCTCCACCGCCCAGAGCTGGACATCCGTACGCTCCGGGCGGGCGGCCGCCCAGGCGCGGATGTTGTTCAGGATCCGCAGCACGATCTCCAGCGGGGTGGCCGGGGCCAGTGCCGCCGGGGCCAGTGGGGTCCCCAGCGCGCCCGCCACCAGCAGCGCCGCGTCCTCGTCGGACAGCACCCGGCCGCCGTCGAAGGGGTCGGCCAGCACATGGCTCCCGTAGGGGTCGCCGAAGCCGACCACGAAGTGGCCCGGCAGCGCCACCCCGTACACCGGCGCGCCCGCCCGCCGCGCCACCTCCATCCAGACCACGGACAGCAGGATCGGCAGCCCGCGGCGCCGTCGCAGCACCTCGTGCAGTAGCGAGGACTCCAGCCGCCGGTAGTCGCCGGCGGAGCCGCGGAAGTCCAGCCGGTCCCCGAGCAGCCCGGCCAGCGCGGCGGCCCAGGCGTCGGGCGCGCCGGGGGAGTAGGGCACCAGACCGGCCAGCCGGTCCAGCTCGATCTGCGCGGCGTCGATTCCGTCCTCGTCCAGCTCCGGATCGGCTTCCTGGCCCACCAGCAGGCACAGCAGCGCCAGGTCGGGCCGCTCCTCGCGGGCCGCCTCGGCGAAGCGCCGGCGCCGGGCCGGGGTGTCGTTCATGCGTGGCATAGGTGCCTCGTACCCGCTCAGCGGTGGTTCTCGTGGGGTGCGCGCCAGTGGTGGTAGCTGTGGTGGGTGGTGAAGCCCATGCCCTCGTAGAGCGCCCGGGCACCGTCATTGTCCGTCTCGACCTGCAGATACGCAGCCGAGGCGCCCTCCTGGAGGGCCCTGCGGGCGAGCGCGGTCATCACGGCGGTGGCCAGGCCGCGCCGGCGCAGCAGCGGGTCGGTCTCCACGGCCGTGAACCCGGCCCAGCGGCCGTCCACCACACACCGCCCGATCGCGGCCGGGGCAACCGCGGTCCCCTGCTCCTCCGTGCCTTCCGTCTCCTCCGTGTTCGCAATGGTCGCGAACCACACCGACGGGCCGCCGCTGAGCACCCGCACCACCTCGGGGGCGGGCTCTTCGGAGGCGGAGCGCTGGTAGCGGGCCAGCCAGGCGTCGTCGATGTCGCGGGAGAGGGCGACCCGTGAGACATCGGCGTCTATGTCCGCGAGGGGCGCGAGGGCCGCGATCCGTATCTCCGCGGAGACCTCCCGGGTCCAGCCGTGCTCCGCCAGCTCCGCTGCCAGCAGCTCCTGCGTTCCCTCCGCGCCGGTGCTGACCTGGATGTACGCGGGCAGGCCGCGCTCGGCGTACCAGGCGGCCACCCGCCGCAACGCGTCCCGCACCGGCATGCCGGGGTCGCCCAGCGGCAGGACCGAGTTGGCGCGCCGGGTGAAGCCGCCCGCCGCGCGCAGCTCCCACCCGCCCAGCCGCTCGCTGACCACGGGCGGCCAGGCGCGGGCCGCGGCCCGGTCCAGCTCCGCCGCGGTGGCCGCCGGGCCGCGCCGGCGGGCCGGAGCCGCGGGCACCACCTTGCCCGCCACCAGTGAGGATTCCGGAATGCGGACCTCCGCACCCGTCCTCCGCGTGACGCACAGCACACCGCCCGTCCACGATGTGAGCACCCCGACCACGTCGGTGAACCGCGCGCCGCTCTCGCCATCCTTGACCGTCAGCCTGACGGACACGCGTTTTCCCACGTCAGACGGGTCAATTCGGATCTCAAGACGTCCGCCGGTGGTGAAATCCACAGCTCTGTTCGCCCCTCATGTGCGTCTGGTGCCCAAGACCGGAGATACTAGGTGCGGGCATCGACGACGCCGCGCTCCCGCGCGATAGCAGCCCTAACGAGGAGGAACGACAGCGTGACCTACGTCATCGCGCAGCCTTGTGTCGACCTGAAAGACAAGGCGTGCATCGAGGAGTGCCCCGTCGACTGCATCTACGAGGGCCGGCGGTCCTTGTACATCCACCCGGACGAGTGCGTCGACTGCGGGGCCTGTGAGCCGGTCTGCCCGGTCGAGGCGATCTTCTACGAGGACGACACTCCCGAGGAGTGGAAGGACTACTACAAGGCCAACGTCGAGTTCTTCGACGAGCTGGGCTCGCCCGGTGGCGCGAGCAAGCTGGGCCTGATCGAGCGTGACCACCCCTTCATCGCCGCCCTGCCCCCGCAGGAGCACGACGAGTGACCTCGCGGCGCGCGGGGGCGTTCTGAAGACGTCCCGGCACCGCGCAGCCCTCGGTCCCGCACGCCACCCCGGCCTGCGGGGCCGGGCTGTTTTACCCGAGAAAGCGAGCCAGTTGTGCCACCCGTCTCCGCCCGTCTCCCGGTCTTCCCCTGGGACCGGCTCGAACCGTACAAGGCGACCGCCGCGGCGCACCCGGACGGCATCGTCGACCTGTCGGTGGGCACCCCCGTCGACCCGGTCCCCGAGCTGATCCGCGAGGCGCTGACCGGCGCGGCCGACAGCCCCGGCTATCCGACCGTATGGGGCACCGCCGCGCTGCGGGACGCGCTGACCGGCTGGGTGGAGCGGCGGCTGGGCGCGACGGACGTGGACCACACGCAGGTGCTGCCGGTCGTGGGCTCCAAGGAGCTGGTGGCGTCGCTGCCGGCCCAGCTCGGCATCGGCCCCGGCGACCGGGTCGCCTTCCCGCGGCTGGCCTACCCGACGTACGAGGTGGGGGCGCGGCTGGCGGGCGCGGAGCCCGTGCCGTACGACCCGGAGACCTTCGCGGCCGGCGCCGCGGGTACCGAGCTGGACCCGGCGGGGCTGAAGCTGCTGTGGCTCAACTCCCCGTCCAACCCGACCGGCCGGGTGATGGACAAGGACGAGCTGCGGGCCGCGGTGACCTGGGCGCGCGAGCACGGCGTGCTCCTGGCCAGCGACGAGTGCTACCTGGAGCTCGGCTGGGACGCCGACCCGGTGTCCGTGCTGCACCCCGAGGTGTCCGGCGGCTCCTTCGAGGGCCTGGTGGCGGTCCACTCGCTCTCCAAGCGCTCCAACCTGGCGGGCTACCGCGCGGCGTTCCTCGCCGGTGACGCGGCGGTGCTCGGCGAGCTGCTGAAGATCCGCAAGCACGGCGGGATGATGGTGCCCGCGCCCGTCCAGGCCGCCACCGTCGCGGCCTTGGGCGACGACGCGCACGTCGCCGAGCAGCGCGAGCGTTACGCCCGCCGCCGGTCCGCGCTGCGCGAGGCGCTGGAGGGGTGCGGCTTCCGCATCGAGCACAGCGAGGCGTCGCTGTACCTGTGGGCGACGCGGGACGAGCCGTGCTGGGACACCGTCGGCGCGCTCGCCGAGCTGGGCATCCTGGTGGCGCCGGGCGACTTCTACGGCCCGGCGGGGGAGCGGAACGTCCGGGTCGCGTTCACCGCGACCGACGAGCGGGTGGCCGCGGCGGCCCGCCGCCTGGGCGGCGGCCTGCCCAAGGCCTGAGGGACGCGGCTGAGCGGACATACGACGGGCCCGGGGAGCCGAAGCTCCCCGGGCCCGGTTGCGCCGAAGGGGCGCGCCGCCCGCGCCGGAGGCGCTGATGTCGCCGTGAAAGGGAGAGCGCGCGGAGGCCCTGAGGAACGAAGGGCCGAGGCTGTGATCGATAGGCGGCTACCGCCGCGTGGTCGACCGTCGACAGCGGCTGAGGCGCCCCGGAGGCGAGAGCCCCTGAAGAAGGAGGCGTCAGCCGCCGAGGAGGGGGAGGCCCTTGACCGCCAGGCCGTCGGACAGCGGGGAGGCCGGCAGCGGGTTCTGGGCGGCCGGGGCGGCGGGGGTGGCCGGGCGCTCGGCGGTCTTCGCCGCCTTGCCGACCTTGCCCGTGACGGCCTTGCCGACCTTGCCGGCCATGGCCTTGCCGCGGCTCGGCGCCGCGTGACGGCCCTTGCCCTTGCCCTTGGCCGCGCCGGCCACGGCCTTGCCGTGGTCGCCCTTGACGGCCTTGACGGCCTTGACGGCCTTGACGCTCTTGGCGCCCTTGGCGGCCTTGGTGCCGGAGGAGGCCGCCTTGCCGGTGGCCGTCTTGGCCCCGGAGACGGCCTTGCCCGCGGCGGGAGCGGCCTGGCCCGCGGTCTTGCCCGCGGCGGGAGCGGCCTGGTCCTGGCCCGGGAGAACACGCTTGACGGTCCCGCCGGCCTTGCCGCTGACCTCGCCCGCCGCGCTCCCGACGTGCTGCGAGGCGGAGTCCGCGAGGCTGCCGACCGCGGCGGTGTCGAGTGCGCTCAGCCCACCGAGCTTGGAGGTCTGCGGCAGGGCGAGGTCCGCCGCGCTCGCGGCGCCGGCCGCACCGACCACGGGAGCTGCGCCCGCTGCGACCAGCAGCGCGGTCCGGGCGATCCGACGCGTGAGGGGGAGGGACATGATGCTCCTTTGACGGAGGGACATTTGGCGTGGGTGTCCGGCAGGCGGACGCAGTGAATACCGCGTGAGAAGCGGGAAGGTTGCGGTGCGCCAAGGTAAAGAATTGGCAATGCGTCGCATAATCCGTTTCGGATATGGGTGTCCGTCCGGGAATGCCGCCGCAGCTGCCCTGACCCCCCGTCACCAGCGGCGACGCGCCCCGCTATCGGGCGGTGACGATCCGCACTTCCGCCCCGGAACCCGTGTCGGTGGTACGCCAACCACCGTCCGAATTCCCGGCGTTCCACACATGGTCGCCGTAAGAAACGCGTTCGATGCGCAACTCGTCCGAGTGGGCCACCGCCCAGTAGGCCAATTCCCAGCCGCGCCGCTCCCCGTCGTCCCGGGCCGTGGCCGCCCCGGCCTGGACGCGCACCACATGCGGGGCCGCCGTGCGCCCACCGCCCTGCCCGGCCGGCCGGATCACGGCCGCCACCTCCGCGCCGAACTCCCGCTTCAACTGCGCCCGGACCAGAGCCGGATCGCCCGCGACCCCGTCGTCCACCGGGCCGGGGCAGGAGAAGGCGGCCTCCGAACGCCCCGTCAGCGCCGCGGTCAGCACCACGGCCTCGGTCTCGTGCTTCGCGTACGCCTGCGGGAAGCCGCTGTACTGCACCCGCTGGGCGGCCACCGTGAGCGGGAGCCGCGAGTAACCGGGGACCCGCACCAGGCGGTCGTAGAACCTGCCCGTGGCGTAGACCGGGTCCTGGATCTGCCGCGCGGTCCCCCAGCCCTGCGAGGGCCGCTGCTGGAAGAGCCCCAGCGAATCCCGGTCGCCGTGGCGGATGTTGCGCAGCCCGGACTCCTGCAGCGCGGTGGCGAGCGCGATCGTGACGGCCCGCTCGGGCAGCCCCCGGGAGGCGGCCACCGCCTCGATCGTGGCCGCGTTCACCGCCTGTTCGGGATCCAGCGACACGTCCTCGCCGTCCACCCGGGCCGTACAGCGCGGCGGCCCCCAGCCGCCGGTCTCGACGAGCAGCGCCGCATAGCCGACCAAGGCCAGCAGAACGGCGAACGCGATCGTGGTACGCCCCCTACGGGCGCGGCTGGCGAGGACGGACAGGGGCACGGCCCACACGTTACTTCAGCGCCACCCGGCCCCGGGGCGGCATGTGCCAAGCGGCACATCACCCTCCGGACGGCCACCGAGGCCACCGCGCCCGGCCCGGACGGCGCCGTACCCGAGGTCCTCGTCTAGGGTCGGCTCCATGGCACACCCCGCACTCGATCTGTCCCTGGACGCCGCCCGGCTCACCGCCCGGCTCGTCGACTTCCCCTCGGTCAGCGGCGACGAGAAGGCGCTCGCCGACGCCGTCGAGCAGGCCCTGCGCGCCCTGCCGCACCTGACCGTCGACCGCGACGGGGACGCCGTCGTGGCCCGGACGAACCTGGGACGGGCCGAGCGGGTGGTGCTCGCCGGGCACATCGACACCGTGCCGATCGCCGACAACGTGCCCTCGCGGCTCGACGAGCACGGCGTGCTGTGGGGCTGCGGCACCTCCGACATGAAGTCCGGCGTGGCCGTCCAGCTGCGCATCGCCCGGACCGTGCCCGCCCCGAACCGCGATCTGACCTTCGTCTTCTACGACCACGAAGAGGTGGCCGCCGAGCTCAACGGGCTGGGGCGGCTGGCCGGCCGGCACCCCGAGTGGCTGGCCGGCGACTTCGCCGTCCTGCTGGAGCCCACCGACGGCAAGGTCGAGGGCGGCTGCCAGGGCACCCTGCGGGTGCGGGTCACCGCCACCGGCCGGCGCGCCCACTCCGCGCGCAGCTGGCTCGGCGAGAACGCCATCCACAAGGCCGCGCCCATCCTGGACCGGCTGGCCGGCTACCTGCCGCGCCGCGTGGAGATCGACGGGCTCACCTACCGCGAGGGCCTCAACGCGGTGCGCGTCGAGGGCGGCCACGCGGGCAACGTCATCCCGGACCTCTGCGTGGTGACCGTGAACTACCGGTTCGCCCCCGACCGCTCCGAGGCGCAGGCGCTGGAGCATGTGCGCGAGGTGTTCGCCGGTTTCGAGGTCGAGGTCACCGACAGCGCGCCCGGCGCCCTGCCCGGCCTGACACGCCCGGCCGCCGCGGCCTTCGTCGAGGCGGTCGGCGTGGAGGTGGCCCCCAAGGACGCCTGGACGGACGTCGCCCGCTTCTCGGGCCTCGGCGTGCCCGCGATCAACTACGGCCCCGGCGATCCGAAGCTCGCCCACACCCGGGAGGAGCACGTCGCCACCGCGGCCGTGCTGGAGGCCGAGGAGCGGCTGCGGGCGTGGCTGACGCGCTGAACACCCTTTTTCTTGGCTCCGCCCGCCGCCGGGGGGCCTAGGCTGAACGACAGATCTGCGGCTGATCCGAGGCAGATCTTGGCGAAGGGAGCACACATGGGCAAAGCCGACGACGAGCGAGCGCCGCAGGAGCAGCGCCAGGGCCCGGTCGTGCGCCGACGTCACCAGGTACGGGCCGGCACGACCGACCAGCGGCTGCTGGACACCCAGGGCGCGACGCACTGGGTGCACGAGGACCCGTTCCGGGTGCTGCGCATCCAGTCCGAGTTCGTCGAGGGGTTCGGCACGCTCGCCGAGCTGGGCCGGGCGGTCAGCGTCTTCGGGTCCGCCCGCACGCCGGAGGGATCCCCCGAGTACGAGGCGGGGGTGCGGATCGGGCGGGCCCTCGCGGAGGCGGGGTTCGCGGTGATCACCGGCGGCGGCCCGGGCGCGATGGAGGCGGCGAACCGGGGCGCGTGCGAGGCGGGCGGGGTCTCCGTCGGACTCGGCATCGAGCTGCCGTACGAGCAGGGGCTCAACCCGTACGTCGACATCGGCGTGAACTTCCGCTACTTCTTCGTCCGCAAGACGATGTTCGTGAAGTACGCGCAGGGCTTCGTGGTGCTGCCCGGCGGGGTCGGCACCCTGGACGAGTTCTTCGAGGCGCTCACCCTCGTCCAGACGAAGAAGGTGACCCGCTTCCCGATCGTCCTCTACGGCAGCGCCTACTGGCAGGGGCTGGTGGGCTGGCTGAAGGACACGCTCGTCGCGCAGGGCAAGGCGAGCCCGGTGGACCTGGAGCTGTTCCGCCTCACGGACGACGTGGACGAGGTCGTCGAGCTGATGACCAAGGAGTCCGGCGGCTGACCGATCGCCGGCCCCACCGCCCCCGCTCCGCGCCGTCGGGCCCCGTCCGGCGCCGCCGGTCCAGCGCCCGGAGCCGTCAGGCCAGTCCGCGCCGGGCGACCGCCGGGCCAGGTCGCGCCGGGCGACCGCGTCAGGCCAGTCCGCGCCGGGCGACCGCCGGGGGCCGGTGGCCGGCGATGGCCGAGACCATGTCCAGCACCTGGCGGGTCTCGGCCACCTCGTGCACCCGGTAGACCCGCGCGCCGAGCCAGGCCGAGACCGCGGTCGTCGCCAGGGTGCCCAGCAGCCGCTCCTTGACCGGGCGGTCGAGCGTCTCGCCGACGAAGTCCTTGTTGGACAGCGAGACCAGCACGGGCCAGCCGGTCTCCGCCAGCTCGCCCAGCCGCCGGGTCGCCTCCAGCGAGTGCCGGGTGTTCTTGCCGAAGTCGTGGCCCGGGTCGATCAGGATCGACTCGCGCTCCACGCCCAGCTCGAGGGCGCGCCGCGCCAGCCCGAGCGTGACCCGCAGGATGTCGGCCACCACGTCGTCGTACGCGACCCGGTGCGGCCGGGTGCGCGGCTCGGCGCCGCCCGCGTGGGTGCACACCAGGCCGACGCCGTGCCGGGCCGCCACCTCCGCCAGCTTGGGGTCCACCCCGCCCCACGCGTCATTGAGCAGATCCGCGCCCGCCTCGCAGACCGCCTCCCCGACCTCATGGCGCCAGGTGTCCACACTGATCACCACGTCGGGGTGGCGCCGGCGCACCTCGGCGACGAAGCCGACCGTGCGGCGCGCCTCCTCGGCGGCGCTCACCTCTTCCCCGGGACCGGCCTTCACCCCGCCGATGTCGATGATGGCCGCGCCCTCCGCCACCGCCTGCTCGACCCGGGCCAGGGCCGGCTCGTCGCGGAAGGTGGCCCCCTGGTCGTAGAAGGAGTCCGGCGTCCGGTTCACGATCGCCATGATCACCTGTTCGTTCTCGCCGAACTCACGCCGTCCGAGCCGCAGCATTCCGTACTTCCTCTCGCTTCCTCTTCAGAGGGCTTCAGCGACGATAACTGTCGGTGGGGCATGGCACGATCGAGGCAGACTGATAGGACGTACGGGTAGGACGTACGCGCGCACCCCGGGGAGACGGTCGTCGTGTTTTGGTTCTTGCTGATCGCGCTGGTCGTGGTGGTCGGCGCGGTCACGCTCGCGGTCGTCGGGGGCGGTGACGGCGGCGCGCTGGCCGAGGCGCCCCCCGACCGGCTCGACGACGCGCTGCCCGCCGACCGGCCGCTGGGCCGGGCCGATGTGGAGGCCCTGCGGCTTCCGATGACCGTGCGGGGGTACCGCATGGCCGATGTGGACGATGTGCTGGGCCGGCTCGGCGCCGAGCTGGCCGAGCGCGACGCCCGGATCGCCGAGCTGGAGACGGCCCTGGCCGGGGCGCGGGCGTCGGCGCACGGCGGGGCCGGCCCGTTGGAGCGGCCCGGCGGCTTCCCACCGGGGGACACCGCCGCGCCGGGTCTGCCGCCCCACGACACCGCCCCGCCCGGCCTGCCGCGCGACCTGCCGCCGCCCGGGCCGCCCGCCCATGACCTGCCGACACACGATCTGTCCCCGCACGATCCGCCCCCGCACCATCCGCCGCTGCCCGACACCCCGCCGCGCCGACCCGACGGGGAGGGGGCGTGAACGCCGGGGGAGCGGTTCCGGGTCCGGACGGGCTGGTGCGCTGCCCGTGGGGCCTCGAGGCCGAGACCATGGCCGACTACCGCGTCTACCACGACACCGAGTGGGGCCGCCCGGTCCACGGCGACGACGCCCTGTTCGAGCGGATCTCCCTGGAGGCGTTCCAGTCCGGCCTGTCCTGGCTGACGATCCTGCGCCGCCGCGAGGGCTTCCGCGCCGCCTTCGCCGACTTCAAGATCGCGGCGGTCGCGGAGTTCACGGTGGCGGACGAGCAGCGGCTGCTCGGCGACTCCCGCATCATCCGCAACCGGGCCAAGATCTCCGCCGTGGTGGCCAACGCGCGGGCGGCCGCCGGGATGGCGGCGGGCGAGCTGGACGAGCTGATCTGGTCGCACGCCCCGGACCCGGCCACCCGCCCGGCGCCGCGGACCTCCGCCGACGTCCCCGCGATCACCCCGGAGTCGACGGCGCTGGCCCGCGACCTCAAGAAGCGAGGCTTCCGTTTCGTCGGACCGACCACGGCCTACGCCCTGATGCAGGCCTGCGGCCTGGTCGACGACCACCTGGCCGACTGCCACGCCCGGGGCTCGGGGGCGGCACTCAGCGGCCGGTGAAGCGGGGCTTCTCCTTCTTGACGAAGGCGTCCACCGCGGCGAGGTGGTCCTCCGAGGCGCCCGCGCGCCGCTGCAGCTCGTCCTCCTTGGACAGCGCCTCGGTCAGGCTGTGCCCGGCCGCGTAGGCGAGGGATTCCTTGATCGCCGCATAGGCCCCGGTGGGGCCCTCCGCCAGCCGCCGGGCCACCGCCGCCGCCTCGGCGGCCAGCTCCGCGGCCGGGACGACCTTGTTCGCGATGCCCAGCTCGTAGGCCTCCTGGGCGCCCACGGAGCGCGGGAAGAGGAGCAGGTCGGCGGCGCGGCCGTGGCCGATCAGGCGCTGCAGGGTCCAGGAGGTGCCGGAGTCGGCGGTGAGGGCGACCCCGGCGAAGGAGGTGTTGAAGGAGGCCGTGTCAGCGACGACGCGGTAGTCGGCGGCGAGGGCGAAGCCCGCGCCCGCGCCCGCCGCGACCCCGTTGACCGCGGCGACGACCGGCTTCGGCATCCCCGCGATGGTGGTCACGATCGGGTTGTAGTGCAGCGCGACGGTGCTCATCGTCGAGCCCTCGCCCTGGCCCGCCCGTTCGGCCGCCAGCAGTCCGATGTGCTCCTTGAGGTCCTGGCCCACGCAGAAGGCGCGGCCGCTGCCGGTGAGCAGCACGGCCCGCACGGCCGGGTCCCCGGCGGCCTGCCGCAGGGTGTCGCGCAGCGCGACCTTGGCGTCGATGTTGAGCGCGTTCATGGCGTCGGGACGATTCAGGGTGATCGTCGCGAGTCCGTCGGTCAGCTCGTAGAGCACGGTGTCGGCCATGGTGGGTCCTCCGGTGCGGCTGGGTCGCGGCTCGGTGCGCCGCACCGGCGGCCCGGTCGGGCCCGGCGCGGCGGTCAGCGCACAGCATGCCGGAGATCGGCGCGGGGCGACACGCGACCGTGCCCGAGATATGACCGCGGCCGACATGCGACCGTGTTCGGCGTATGACTGTGCCCGACATGTGACCTGCGTCAAACAACCGGCCCCTTCCGGGCCGCCGCGGGGAGGCACCTCGGGCGTCGGCGCCCGTACGGTATCGCGACCCCTCCCCGAATTGGGTGGTTTTGGGTGAGCGCGTTGCGCAGGGGTTGCCGACCGATGTTGGTCATCGGGTCGTGCCATGCGGGATAATGACAGGGAAGCAACGTGTTCGATGCCGGTGACACCTGGGTTGTCGGCTGCGATGAGCTGGTTTCAGGAAGGGGAACGAGCATGGCGGCCATGAAGCCGCGGACGGGCGACGGCCCGCTCGAGGTGACCAAGGAGGGGCGGGGCATCGTCATGCGCGTTCCGCTCGAAGGCGGCGGTCGGCTCGTCGTCGAGCTGACCCCGGACGAGGCCGACGCGCTCGGCGATGCCCTGAAGAAGGTCGTCGGCTGAAGCCATCGGTCCCACCACCACCCGTGTGCCGCCCCGGCGGCCGGTATGTCCATACCGGCCGCCGGGGCGGTGCTTTTGCGCCCGCCGCCGCCCGAGCCGCCCTCACCCGCGCTTGACCGCGCAGAGCAGCCCGTCGCCCACCGGCAGCAGCGACGACTGGAGCACGGTGGACTCCCGCACGGTGCGCAGCAGCTCGCGCAGGCGCAGCACCTCGGCCGGCTGCACCGCGGAGTCCACGGTCCGCCCGTTCGCGAAGACGCCCTCGAAGCACACCAGCCCGCCAGGCCGCAGCAGGCGCAACGATTCACCGAGGTAGTCGAGGCACTCGGAGCGGTCGCCGTCGCAGAACACCAGGTCGTAGCCGCCGTCGGCGAGCCGGGGGAGGACGTCGAGCGCTCGGCCGGGGATGAAGCGCGCCCGGTTCCCGGTGAAGCCCGCGGCGCGGAACGCCTGCCGGGCCAGCTGCTGCATCTCCGGTTCGGAGTCCACGGTGGTCAGCACGCCGTCGGGCCGCATGCCGTGCAGCAGGTGGATGCCCGAGACGCCGGTCCCGGTGCCGATCTCGGCGACGGCCTTGGCGTCCGCGGCGGCGGCGAGCAGGCGCAGCGCCGCGCCCGTGCCGGACGACACCGAGCGCATCCCCGCCTCCCGGGCCCGCTCACGGGCCCAGCGCAGGGCTGCGTCCTCGGCTACGTACGCGTCGGCGAACGCCCAGCTCGTCTGCCGGTTGCCGGTAATGGCCCTCTCCTGTCCCCGTAGTTGACGCAAGCGTGACTGTAGCCGCTGCGCCCGGGAACCCGCAGATGGGACCGGGCGTTGGAAGAGGAAGGGGGAGCTTGTGGACCACGAACAAATGCAGGTCAAAAATGCTTATCCGGAGCTAACGGGCGAGGTGGATATGGTAGGGGCTCTACTGGACACCACCAGAGCCGACAGGGGAGGTGCGGCTGCGGCCGGTGACCGGGGAGTGCTGAGGCGCTTTCGCAGGTCAGCGGGCGAGCCGAAATCCGTGACCGACATTGCTGACCGTCCTCGTTCCGCCGATTCCGCTACGACCGCGACCTTCGCCACCGACGCGGACGCCCCGGCGTGGACGCCTCCCACCTGGGAGGAGATCGTCAGCACGCACAGTGCCCGGGTCTACCGCCTCGCGTACCGCCTCACCGGGAACCAGCACGACGCCGAGGACCTCACCCAGGAGGTCTTCGTCCGCGTCTTCCGCTCGCTGTCCACGTACAGCCCCGGCACCTTCGAGGGGTGGCTGCACCGCATCACCACCAACCTCTTCCTCGACATGGTCCGCCGCCGGCAGCGCATCCGCTTCGACGCGCTCGGTGAGGACGCGGCCGAGCGGCTCCCCAGCCGTGAGCCCTCTCCCCAGCAGCATTTCAACGACACCCACTTCGACGCCGATGTGCAGCAGGCCCTCGACACCCTCGCGCCGGAGTTCCGCGCCGCCGTGGTGCTCTGCGACATCGAGGGGCTGTCGTACGAGGAGATCGCCGCCACCCTCGGTGTGAAGCTCGGCACGGTGCGCAGCCGGATCCACCGCGGCCGCTCGCACCTGCGCAAGGCCCTGAAGCACCGCTCGCCCGAGGCCCGGGCCGAGCAGCGCACGGTGACCGCGGTGCCCCGCCGCGTCGCCGCGCCCAGGCTGAGCGGGGAGGTCGGAATCGCGTGACCCGGTCAGGCGGTCAGTCCCCCGCCGAGCAGCATCTCGGCGACCGCCTTGCAGCTCTGGTCGATGGCGAGCTGGGGCACGACGCGCGCGAGCGCGTACTCGCGCACCTCGCGACGTGCTGCAAGTGCAAGGCGGAGGCCGACGCTCAGCGGCGGCTGAAGAACGTGTTCGCGCAGACGGCGCCCCCCGCTCCCTCGGAGGGCTTCCTGGCGCGGCTCCAGGGCCTGCCGGGCCTGTCGTCGGCCGACGGGCCCGACGGCGACGGCGCCGGGAGCGACGGCTCGCCGTTCGGCGGCTCCGGCGTCTTCGGCGCCCGGGACACCGCGGGGGTGCGCGGTGCGCACGAGCCGCGGGAGCAGCCCTTCGCGTATCTGCCGACGGCCGGGCCGGCCGGCCCGGCCGCCGCGCGTGTCGCCGCCTCCCGTGAGCGCGGCTTCCGCATCCATGAGGTCGGGCGCTCCGCCCCGCGCCGACGGTTCGCCTTCGCGGCGGCGGGGGCGGTGTCCCTGGCCGCGTTCGCGCTCGGCGGCGCGCTTCCGCTGGACGCGGCGGTCGAGTCGCCCGGCAGCCAGGCGGAGGGCTCGGACAGCGCGGTGAGCCCGGTCGGTGCGAGCACCAAGGTGGAGGACGCCGTAGGGGTGTGGGAGCGCACCCGCCGCGACCTGGGCCTGATGGACGCGGCGGCCTCCCAGGGCACGCCGTCGCCGAGCTTCACGGGATCCCAGACCCTCAGTGAGCTTTCCGGCAGCGTCCCGGACCCGCTGATCCAGCCGATCCTGGCGGCCACCCGGCTGCTGCGCGCCGCGACGTCCACGCCCCCGGCCCCCGCGCCGACCGAGATGGTGGGCCCCTCCCAGTCGGCGTCCCGGACCCCGCCGTACCACGGGGTGGCCGCCCCGCCGGAGTAGGCCCCGCCCCGGCGCGGCTCCCGGCATACGCCTGGCGAGCCAGCCGAAGGGGCGCGCCGCTGTCGAAAGGGAGAGCGCGCGCAGGCCGCGAGGAACGAGTGGCCGAGCACGGTCGACCGTCGACAGGGGCTGAGGCGCCCCGGAGGCGAGCTTGAAACATGGGGAGGAAGCGAGCCGCGCTGTGGTGGCGGACCTGATTGAATCGCTTCCGGGCGGCGCCACCCGGTGGCGGTGACGGCCGTCCCGAGGCGGCGCAGTCCGCGTCGTGTCGCGGGATACCTGGGGAGATCATGGACGAGGGAAAGGCCACCGGGCCCAAGCCGAAGTGGTGGAACCGCCCGGTCACACGACCCGCCGGCCGGTCGTCATCCGAGGCCGAGCCGAAGCCCGCGGAAGACGCCACGGCAGGGGACTCCGTGGCGCCGGGCGCGGCTGACGGCGCGTCGGTTCCGTTGGTTCCGTCGGTTCCGTCGGTTCCGTCGGTTCCGTCGGTTCCGTCGGCGGGGGCCCGAAGCCCCGCCGACAACGCTGTCGGTGACGCTGTCTCCGGAGGCGACCGTGACGGTGCGTCGGACCGGCCGGCGGAGCCCGCCGAACACACCGGGGCACAAGCCGACGCGGCAGCGGCAGACGCGGCAAGCGAGTCCGGCACCGCAGCGGCAGACGCGGACGCGGTGGGCAGCCGGCAAGCGGCGGACAGTCAGCACGCGGCCGGGAGCCGGCCCGAGGCGGGGAGCCGGCCCGAGGCGGGCCGGTCGGGCGCCGAGAGCGCGCCGGGCCCCGAGAGCGCGCCGGGCGCGCAGGCCGCCGTCCATCCGCTGCACGAACCCGATCCGTACAGCACCCCGCCCTACGGCGGCCCCGGCCCCTGGGCCCCGGCCCCTCCCGTGCAGCGGCCCATGCCCACCCCGGCTCACGGTACCCACCTTCCGCCCGGCCTTCCCCCGGGCGCGACGCCCGCTCACGGCACCCACCTTCCGCCCGCCGCCGCGCCCCAGGCCGTGCCGCCGCCCGGGATGACCCCGGCCCATGGCACCCAGCTCCCGCCGGGCGCGCCGGCGGACCCGGGCGCCGCCACCGCCCAGCTCCCGCAGCAGCCCGGCCGGCCCCCGCAACCCCAACCCGGCGGGCCCCAACCCGGCGGGCCCCAACCCGGTGGGCCCCAACCCGGCGGGCCCCAACCCGGTGGGCCCCTGCAGGCCCAGCCGGGCCAGGCCGCGCAGTGGCAGCACTACGACCCGTGGACCTCGGCCCCGTCGCCGGACGCGCCGCGGAAGGCCCCCCGGCGCCGCGGTCTGGCCGGGGCCGTGCTGATCGCGCTGATCGCGGGCTGCCTCGGCGGCGGCATCGGCGCGTATCTGGAGCACGAGAGGGCCGGCGAGGGCAGCGCGATCCACCTGCCGCAGGCGCCCGCCGAGGACGAGCCACGGGACCCGGACAGCGTCGCGGGCATCGCCGCCGGCGCCCTGCCGGGCGTGGTGACCATCCATGTCAGCGGCGGCACCGAGCAGGCCACCGGCACCGGCTTCGTGCTCGACAAGCAGGGCCACATCCTCACCAACAACCACGTCGTGGAGCCCGCCGGGGCCGGCGGCGACATATCGGTGACGTTCAGCGGCGGCGAGGTGGCGGACGCGAAGGTCGTCGGCCGGGACAGCGGCTACGACCTGGCGGTCATCAAGGTCGAGGGCGTCTCCGGGCTGCATCCGCTGCCGCTCGGCAACTCCGACTCGGTGCGCGTCGGCGACCCCGTCGTGGCCATCGGCGCCCCGTACGACCTGGCGGGCACCGTGACCTCCGGGATCATCAGCGCCAAGGAGCGCCCCATCACCGCGGGCGGCGAGCAGGGCGACGGCAGCGACATCAGCTATGTCGACGCGCTTCAGACCGACGCCCCGATCAACCCGGGCAACTCCGGCGGCCCGCTGGTGGATTCCAAGGGGCGGGTGATCGGCATCAACAGCGCCATCCGGGCGGCCGACGACGGCTCCGGGGCCGACGGCGGCCAGGGCGGCAGCATCGGCCTGGGCTTCGCGATCCCGATCAACCAGGGCAAGCGGGTCACCGAGGAGCTGATCAACACCGGCAAGGCCACCCACCCTGTGATCGGCGTCACGCTCGACATGGAGTACACGGGGGACGGCGCGCGGGTGCACACCCGGGGCGCCGGCGGCCCGCCGGTCACCCCGGGCGGCCCGGGTGACAAGGCCGGGATCGAGGCCGGCGATGTGATCACCGAGGTGGACGGCGTCCGGGTGCACAGCGGCCAGGAGTTGATCGTCAAGATCCGCAGCCACCGGCCCGGCGACCGGCTCCGGCTGACGCTGCGCCGGGACGGCGGGGAGCGGACCGTGGAGCTGACGCTCGGTTCGGCCGGGGGCAGCGGCTGAGACCGTCCGGCGGCGGGGAGCGTGGACGACGCCCGATGTTGGTCCGGGCGTCTCCCGCCCCGCCCCTACGGGCAGGTACCGTGTTCTGTGGCCTGGACCGTGGCCTCAGACGTCTCTAGGAGCTGCAAGGTGTTCTTCGACATAGGACCCCTCGAGCTGATCGCGCTCGTCATCCTTGCGGTGCTCGTCTTCGGTCCCGAGAAGCTCCCGAAGGTCATCCAGGATGTGTCGCGGTTCATACGGAAGGTCAGGGAGTTCTCCGACAACGCCAAGGAGGACATCCGCTCCGAGCTGGGCCCGGAGTTCAAGGACTTCGAGTTCGAGGACCTGAACCCGAAGAACTTCGTCCGCAAGCACGTGCTGGACTCGGACGACCTGGGCCTCAAGGAGATCCGTAACGGCTTCGACCTCCGCAAGGAGATGGCCGAGGTCGCGGACGCGGTGAACGGCCGGGAGAGTGACTCCGCGCAGGGCTCTTCCGGTTCTTCCCCGGGCTCGCGGTCCGGTGGCGGCTCCGGGTCCGGCGGCGGCTCCAGCACCCCTGACCTGCTGCGCAAGCGCGAGGAGCCGGGGCGGGAGGATCGTCCGCCCTTCGACTCCGACGCCACTTGATCCCCCCGTATGCCCAGGCTGGTTGACCCGTATGGCTATCCTCCCTTTGTCCGGGGTGAGGTCGCCTGAGGGGGGCGGGCCGCCCACGACGCAGGGCAACGAGGAGGCTCCGCGCAGATGGAGACGACGAGTCGGCTGGGGACGGAAGGGGCCGCCGGTGGATCGGGCGCGCCCGGCGGCGACGCCGGGGCGGCCGCGCAAGGCATCCCCGCCGACGCTCGGCGGAAGGTCGACGGCTATCTGATGGCCGCCTTCCCGTGGTACGGCCTTGACGAGGCGTTCACGGGGCGGCGCTGGCTGATGCAGGTGGGCGCGGCCGCGGACGGGACGGTCGAGCACGGCTCCACCGGCCACGGCGACGAGCCGTCGCTGCGCGCGGAGACCGAGCCGGACCAGCAGCGCTTCGCGGTCGTGGTGACCGTGGCCAGCCGCCCGGTGCGGGACAGCGCGGACGGCACCGGCGTGCTGGAGGCCACCTCGGTCTCCTCCGCGGCCTGGCTGGCCGGCTCCGGCCTGCTGTCGTCCACCTGGCCGACGCGCATGGAGCGGGCGCTGCGCCAGGACTGGCTGGACCAGCAGACGGCGATCGCCTGGGAGCTGGCGGACGACCTCGACGGCCCGAGCTGGTCGCAGCTCTCCCTGCCGGTGGACGGGGTGCCGACCGACTTCCACTACCGCGAGTCGGAGTACGGCTGGGTGCTGGCCGGATCCGCCCGCGAGGGTGTGCACATCGGCGCGTACGGGCGCGGGATGAGCGCGTACGGGCTGGGCTTCGCGGTGGTCAAGGACATCACCGCGTACGAGTAGGAAGAACCGCCTGCGACCGGGACGCGGGGAATGAGTCGGGGCGGCCCCCTGGGGAGGCCGCCCGTCGCCCACCGCCCTCACCGGGCGCCGTCAGGCCGTCAGAACTTGTTGCGCGGCGTGATCCCCAGCGACATGCCCGCCAGCCCGCGCTGCCGCCCGCCGAGCTTGCCCGCGATGGCCCGCAGCGCGCTGCCCGCCGGGGAGTCGGGGTCGCTCAGCACGACCGGCTTGCCCTCGTCGCCGCCCTCGCGCAGCCGCACGTCGATCGGGATGGCCCCGAGCACCGGCACGGTGGCCCCGGTGGCCCGGGTCAGCCCGTCGGCGACCGTCTGGCCGCCGCCCGTGCCGAAGACGTCCACCATCTCGTCGCAGTGCGGGCAGGGCAGCCCGGACATGTTCTCGACCACGCCGACGATCTTCTGGTGGGTCTGGACCGCGATCGACCCCGCCCGCTCGGCGACCTCGGCGGCGGCCTGCTGCGGCGTGGTGACGACCAGGATCTCGGCGTTGGGCACCAGCTGGGCCACGGAGATCGCGATGTCCCCGGTGCCCGGCGGCAGGTCGAGCAGCAGCACGTCCAGGTCGCCCCAGTAGACATCGGCCAGGAACTGCTGGAGCGCGCGGTGCAGCATCGGCCCGCGCCACACCACCGGCGTGTTGCCCGGCGTGAACATGCCGATGGAGATGACCTTCACGCCGTGGGCGGACGGCGGCATGATCATGTTCTCGACCTGGGTGGGGCTGCCGTCGGCGCCCAGCATGCGGGGGACCGAGTGGCCGTAGATGTCGGCGTCGACCACCCCGACCTTCAGGCCGTCGGCGGCCATCGCCGCGGCCAGGTTGACCGTCACCGACGACTTGCCGACGCCGCCCTTGCCGGACGCCACCGCGTAGACCCGGGTCAGCGAGCCGGGCTTGGCGAAGGGCACCTCGCGCTCGGCCTGGCCACCGCGCAGCGAGGCGGCCAGCTCGCGCCGCTGCTCGTCGCTCATCACATCCAGCTCGACGGTGACGCCGGTCACCCCGGCGACCTGGGCCACCGCCTCCCGCACCCGGGCGGTGATCGTCTCGCGCATGGGACAGCCGGAGACCGTCAGATAGACCGCCACCGCGACCGTACCGTCCGCCGCGATCTCGACGGATTTCACCATGCCGAGGTCCGTGATCGGCTTGTGGATCTCCGGGTCGTTGACCGTCGCGAGCGCGGCGCGCACCGCGTCCTCGGTCGGTGTGGGGGCAGTGTCGGTAGCCATACGGAGATGGTACGGCGCGCGGGGTACTCAGCGGTAAGGCGCGTCAGCGGTCCCGTTCCTCATGGGGGGCGGGGGACGGGGCGGCCGGCCCCCTCTCCCGCTCCATCTCCCTGACCAGGTCCTGGAACTCCGAGCGGATCCAGTCGCGGGTGGCCACCTCGCCCATGCCCATCCGCAGCGCCGCGATCTCCCGGGCCAGGAACTCGGTGTCGGCGATGGACCGCTCGTCCCGGGCGCGGTCCTGCTCGAGGGTGACGCGGTCGCGGTCGGCCTGCCGGTACTGGGAGAGGAGGATCAGCGGGGCCGAGTAGGAGGCCTGGAGGGAGAGCATCAGCGTGAGGAAGATGAACGGGTAGGAGTCGAACCGCAGCCGCTCCGGGGCCAGGATGTTCCAGCCGAGCCATACGGCGACGAAGACGGTCATCCAGGCGATGAAGCGCCCGGTGCCCAGGAAGCGGGCGATGTGCTCCGACGCCTTGCCGAACGCCTCCGGGTCCCACCGCGGCAGTCGCACGCGGCGGCGCTCCCGGGGCCGGTCGAGCCGGGTTCCCTCACCGGACATCGGGGGCCTCCGGCCGGCCGGCGGGGACCTGGGGCGCGCGGTCGGCGACCGGCGGCAGCGCCATGCCGTACAGCTCCCGCTCCCGCCAGTCCGGCGGCAGCAGGTGGTCCAGCACGTCGTCCACGGTCACCGCGCCCAGCAGCGAGCCGCCCTCGTCCACCACCGGCGCCGTGACCAGGTTGTAGGTGGCCAGATAGCTGGTCACCCCGGGCAGCGGGGCCTCGGGCGGCAGCGGCCGCAGATCGGTGTCGACGACCGAGCCGACGAGCGTGTACGGCGGCTCGCGCAGCAGCCGCTGGAAGTGGACCAGGCCCAGGTAGCGGCCGGTCGGCGTCTCGTCGGGCGGCCGGCAGACGTACACCTGCGCGGCCAGCGCCGGGGTCAGGTCCTGGTCGCGCACCCGCGCGAGGGCGTCCGCGACCGTCGCGTCGGGGCGCAGCACGATCGGGTCGGGCGTCATCAGCCCGCCCGCCGAGCCCTCCTCGTACGACATCAGGCGCCGCATGTCCGCCGCGTCCCGGGGGCGCATCAGGGCCAGCAGCCGCTCCTTGTCCTCCTCGGGCAGCTCGGAGAGCAGGTCGGCCGCGTCGTCGGGGTCCATCGCCTCCAGCACATCGGCGGCGCGCTCCTCCTGGAGCTTGCCGAGGATCTCGACCTGGTCGTCGTCCGGCAGCTCCTCCAGCACATCGGCGAGCCGCTCGTCGTCCAGCGCCGCGGCCACCTCGCCGCGCCGCTTCTCCGACAGGTGGTGCAGCACGTTGGCGAGGTCCGCGGGGCGCAGCTGCTCGAAGGTGGCCAGCAGGCTCTCCGCGCCCTGCCCGTGCTCCTCCAGGGAGAAGCCGGTGACCGCGGACCAGTCGACGGTCAGCGTCTCCCCGCGCCGCCGCAGCGCGCGGGACCTGCCGCGGCGTACGAAGACCTTGTTGATCTCCCACTCGCGGCGCGCGGGCAGCTGTCCCATGGCCACGTCGAGGACGGTGACCTCCTCGCCGGTCTCCACCAGCCGTACGGTCCGGTCCAGCAGCTCGCCGAGGACCAGTGTCTCGGTCGGGCGCTGCGCGAAGCGCCGCATGTTGACCACGCCGGTGGTGATGACCTGCCCGGACTCCACGCCGGTCACCCGGGTCATGGGCAGGAAGATCCGGCGGCGGGTGACCACCTCGACGACGAGCCCCAGGACGCGCGGCGGCCGGCCGCCCAGGCGCAGCATGGCCACCAGGTCGCGGACCCGGCCCACCTGGTCGCCGTTCGGGTCGAAGACGGGAACACCCGCGAGGTGTGAGACGAACACCCTGGGGGCGCCTGCGGGCATGTCATGCGCCTCCCTGTGCCAAGAGTCCTTCTGTGCCGACCTGCTGCCGTACGCGGCTTTTGATGCTTGATGCCGGGTTCAGGCTAGCGCGCCCGGCCCCGCCGTGCCGCCGGACCAGTGGTCCCTCGGGACCGTGCCCACACCCCCGGACGGCACCGGTACGCTGCCCCTGCACCGGCTTCAGGAGGCAGAGCAGACGTGCGCACCCGGAACACGGCTCTCGTGGCGGCGATGTGCGCGGGGTTGGCCGCGGCGCTCGCCGGATGTGGCGGCGACGACGGCGGCGGCGAGGACCCCGACGCGGGCACGAACGGCGTGGGCAAGCTCCCCGCCACCAAGATCGAGAGCAGAGCCAGGAAGGCCGCCGGCGCCGCCGAGGCGGTACGCCTGTCCGGCCAGCTCGTCACCAAGGGGCGCACCTACAAGGTCGACATGCGGCTCAAGGCGGACGGCGGCACCGGCCAGGTCTCCACCGAGGGCAGCACCTTCGAGCTGCTGCGCGTCGGCAAGGACCTCTACCTCAAGGCCGACGCGGGCTTCTGGACGCACAAGACCGGCAACCACGCGGGGAGCGGCGCCGGGCAGAACAGCGCCGGGCAGAACAGCGCCGGGCAGAACGGCGCCGGCGTGGGCGACAAGCTCGACGACAAGTACGTCAAGGTGCCGGTCCGCGACCCCTCGTACAAACGGCTCAGCGGACTGACCGACAAGACCCTGCTGCTCGACGGGCTCCTCGGCCTGCACGGCGGGATCTCCACCGGCGACCGTGGCACGGTCGGCGGCGTACGCACCATCCGGATCCGCGGCGGCCAGGGGAGCGGTGGGACGCTCGACGTCTCCCTGGAGGGGAAGCCGTACCCGCTGCGGCTCCAGCGCGCGGGCGGCGCGGGCGTCATCCGGCTCGCCGACTGGGACAAGGACTTCCCCCTGACCGCCCCCGCGAAGGACGAGGTGGTCGACTACGGGCAGCAGATCCCCAGCGGTACGTAGGGGGGCTGCCCTCGGCGGCTCAGCCGCTCCGGCGGGGGCGGCCGCGGCGGGCGAGGAGTTTGGGGAGGCCGGCGGGCATGGGGCGGCGGGTGAGGGCGGGGCTCGGCCGAGGGGGCGCGGCGAGGGAGTCGGACGGCAGCTCCTCCAGCGGGCCGGGGGCCGGCTCGAGGCGCAGCACCCGGCACTCCCGGGCCCAGCGCTCGGCGATCCGCTCGGCGTCCGGCGCGTTCAGCCGCTTGCCCTTGAGCTCCTCCACGGCGGCCGTCCACGCATCGCCGCCGGGCGGGAGTTCGGCCACCCGGGCGGGCCAGCTGACGAGCCGGCCGCCCTTGTCCTTGCTGCGTACGGTGACGGTGGCCGCGCCGCCGTCCACCAGCCCGAGCCCGTTCAGCGGCTGCTCCCCGGGGCCGTCCCCGACCAGGCAGACCGCGCCCTCGTGCCACACGTGCCACAGCGCGCGCTCGGCGGCCGGGGCGGGGCCCGCGCCCCGGACCCAGATCAGGGCGGACTTCTTGGTCGCCTCCTCGACGAGCGCGCGGTCCATGGGGGTCTGCGTCATGCGGACACCCTATGACCACGGGAGACAGGACGGTCGCGGGACCGCCGCCGACCGCCTGACGGACAGCCGTTCCACCACGTGGGCGTGCGGTTCCCCGGGCGGCCCGTGCCCCCTACGCTGAGGCGGTGTCCAGTGCCAGCTCCAGCCGCCCCGGAATGTCCCCCGGTGCCGCTCCGGCCGGTCAGGCCGGGCCCGTCACCCCTGCCCCGAAGCCCACTCCGCGGCCCGAGCGGAGTCCTGGGCGGGGTCCCGAGCGGAAGCCGCCCGCCGGGCACCCCGGCGGCCCCCTCGATGTCGCGCTGCTGGCGCTCGCCGTCGCCTCGGTCTCGTTCTCCGCGCCCCTGATCGCCGCGACGGCCGCCCCGGCGCTCGCGGTCGCGTTCTGGCGCAACGCCATGGCCGTCGGTGCCCTCACCCCCCTGGCGCTGCTGCGCCACCGCCGGGAGCTGCGCGGGTTGGGGCGCCGCGGGGTGCTGTTGTCCGCCGGGGCCGGGGTGCTGCTCGCGCTGCACTTCGGGGCGTGGCTGCCCAGCCTGCACATGACCTCCGTCGCCTCGTCGACCGCGCTCGCCACCACCACCCCCATCTGGACCGCGCTGCTGCTGCGGCTGCGCGGGCAGCGCCCGCCCGCCCTGGCCTGGGCCGGCATGGTGGTCGCCGTCCTCGGCGTGGTCATGCTGACCGGCGTCGACCTGGCGCTCTCCCCCCGCGCGCTCGCGGGCGACGCGCTCGCGCTGGTCGGCGGCATCGCGGCGGCGGGGTACGTGGTGCTCGGCGCCGAGGTGCGGCGGACGGCGTCCACGACGGCGTACACCTACGTCTGCTACGGCACCACCAGCGTGCTTCTGCTGCTCACCTGCCTGGCCAGTGGCACGGCCCTGGGCGGCTACAGCGGCGCCACCTGGCTGAAGCTGGCCGCGCTGACGGTCACCGCCCAGCTCCTCGGCCACTCGATGATCAACCGCGTGGTCAAGGGGCTGGGGCCGTCCGTCACCTCGACCGCGCTGCTGCTGGAGACGCCGGGCGCGGCCCTGATCGCCGCGCTCTGGCTGGGCCAGACGCCGCAGGCGATCGCCTACCCGGCGCTCGCGGTGATCCTCGTCGGGCTGGCGCTGGTGGTCCTGGCGGACCGCAGACGGCCCGGCTGAGGGCGCCCGGGCCGGCGGCCCCCGCCGGGCCCACCGGGGCCCCGGTGGGCCCGGCGGGTCACAGCCAGCCGTTGCGCTTGAAACCGCGGTGGATCACGAAGCAGATCCCGACCGTGACCAGCAGCACCGCCGGGTAGCCGAACTTCCAGCGCAGCTCCGGCATGTAGTCGAAGTTCATGCCGTAGATCCCGGCGATCATCGTGGGCACGGCGAAGATCGCCGCCCAGGAAGTGATCTTGCGCATGTCCTCGTTCTGGGCGACGGTGGCCTGCGCCAGGTTCGCCTGGAGGATCGAGTTGAGCAGGTCGTCGAAGGCCAGCACCTGCTCGTTGACCCGGGCCAGGTGGTCCGCGACGTCCCGGAAGTACTTCTGGATGTCCGGGTCCACCACCCGCATCGGCCGCTCGCTCAGCAGCTGCATCGGCCGCAGCAGCGGCGAGACGGCCCGCTTGAACTCCAGCACCTCGCGCTTGAGCTGGTAGATCCGCCCCGCGTCGCCGCCCCGCCGGGAGCTGGCCGCCGAGAAGACGTCGATCTCGACCTCGTCGATGTCGTCCTGGAGGGCGTCGGCGACCGCCAGATAGCCGTCCACGACCTGGTCGGCGATCGCGTGCAGCACCGCCGAGGGACCCGTGGCGAGCAGCTCGGGGTCCTGCTGGAGGCGGTGGCGCAGCGCGCGCAGCGAGCCCTGGCCGCCGTGCCGGACGGTCACGATGAAGTTCCGGCCGGTGAAGCACATCACCTCGCCGGTCTCCACCACCTCGCTGGTCGCGGTGAGTTCGGCGTGGTCCACGTAGTGGATCGTCTTGAAGACGGTGAACAGCGAGTCGTCGTACCGCTCCAGCTTCGGCCGCTGGTGCGCCTGCACCGCGTCCTCCACGGCCAGCGGGTGGAGTCCGAACTCCTGTGCGATGCCCGAGAACTCGCGCTCCGTCGGCTCGTGCAGCCCGATCCAGGCGAAGCCGCCCTCCGCGCGCACCCGCTCCATGGCCTCGGCCGGGCTCAGGTGGTCGCTGACCCGCCGCCCCTCGCGGTAGACGGCGCAGTCGATCACCGCCGTGGAGACGGACGGGTCGCGGGTGGTGTCGTAGTTGCTGGTGGTGCGGGTGCGGCGCAGGGCGGGGCGGACGGCTGCGCGCAGGTCACGGATCATCGACATGACGGGCTCCTTCACGGGCCGGCCGTCAGCGGCGGGCGCGCGGCGCAGCGCGGCCCGGAAGGTGGACGTACGGGTTCGACGGCCCTACGTCCGCAAAGCGGGCGGCACTCCGTGCGATGGCGCTGACGGGAGTTCGCGGGGAAACGCTGGACAAAAGGTTCTGAAGCGTTGCGAAGGCGCTCTACCGTCAAGTGCCCCGGATGCGAGAAGACTTCACGTGTTTCACCGCGAGGCGGTGGGGTACGGAAGGTTTCAGATCACGAACAGCCGCATACCAAGGGGAAGAGGACGGGAGAACTGTCGGTACTGCACGGTCGACTAGGATCCACTGCAGCCCCACCTCCTCCGGTCGGTCCCCCTTGAGGGATGACGTGTAACTCCTCGGGCAGGGGCCAAGGCTATCAGCCGGTTGACGCGGCAAGACGTCGCTTTGCCTGTTCGATACGCGATCTATGCTCGCCGCATGTCAGACGTTCTTCAGCTGGTCGAGACCCGGCTGCGCACGGCGCTGGGCGAGCCGGACGCCCGCGCGGCCGTCACCTTCGTGGGCACGGACCGCATCGAGGTGCTGCGCTTCCTCGACGGTGACGTGGTCCGCTACGCCACGCTCGGCATGTCCGACCGGCCGATGACCGACCCGACCGCCGTCCTCGCCGACCCGCTGCGCGGCCCGCGCGCCGAGCTGGTGCTGACGGTGCGGATCGGCGGCGCCGGCCCCGAGCTGCCCGTGCTGGACGAGGTGCTCCGCCCGCTCGCGGTACTGGCCGCCTCCCCCCAGGTCGAGGGCGTGGTGGTGACGCCGGGCGCGTCGCTGGACCTGGGCGGGCCGCTGTGGTCGGGGGCGCCCTTCACCTCCGTCCTGGTGGCCGAACCCGGCGGACTGGTCGAGGACTTGGAGCTCGACCCGCCCAGGGACCCGGTCCGGTTTCTGCCGCTGCTGCCCATGACCGGCAACGAGGCGGCGTGGAAGCGGGTGCACGGGGCGGGGGCGCTCCAGGACCGCTGGCTCCGGCACGGCACGGATCTGCGGGACCCCACCCGCTCGGGCGTACCGCTGGCGAACTGAAGGGTTCCCGCGCGGCCCGCGTCGCATCCGGACGGGTGATCGTCCTTGACGCGGGGGCGCGCGGGTAGGACCGTGGGGCCCTATGAGGGGCGAACCCAGTTGCCCGAAGTGCGGTGGCCGGGTGCGGGCGCCCGGTCTCTTCGCCGACTCCTGGCAGTGCGCGGTGCACGGTACGGTGCACCCTCTCCAGCCGGTCGTCCCGCCGAGCGTCGAGGCGCTCGTGGTGGTGACCAACCGCGCCCGGGTGCCCGTGTGGATGCCATGGCCGCTGCCGGTCGGCTGGCTGTTCACCGGCGTCGCGTGCGCGGGCGACGACCGCAGCGGCGGCCGGGCCACCGCCGTGGCCTGCTCCGGCCCCGGCCCGCTGGGCGGCCCCGGCGAGCTGCTGCTGGTCGCGGAGGAGCTGGGGGTGGGGCTCGGCGCGCGGTACGCCGGGATCCGCGGCCCCGACCCCGGTCCGGGCATGCGGGTCGACCGGGCCCCGCAGGTCAAGGTGTTGGCCGCCGGGCGGCCCACCCCGCTGTGGCTGGTCGAGGGCACCCCGGAGGACCGGGCGGTGTTCGCGGGCGAGGCGTGCGGGCTGTGGCTGTGGGCGATCGTATGGCCCGAGCAGACCGGTCTGATGATGTACGACGAGATGGTGCTCACCGATCTGCGGGACGCGGGGGCCGAGGTGGACCTGGTGCCCTGCGGGGCGCTGTCGCCCCGCATCCTGGGCTGACCGCTCCTGGGCCGGCGGCTCCTGGGCCGGCGACCCGGCGCGCGAGGGCAAATCCGGCGGGCGGTTATCCTGAAGCGTCCCCTCCGTTCCACCGCCGCAGCTTGGAGTCCGTGTCGTGCGCATCGATCTGCACACCCACTCCACTGCGTCCGACGGCACGGACACCCCCGCCGAGCTGGTGCGCAACGCCGCCGCGGCCGGGCTGGACGTCGTCGCGCTCACCGACCACGACACCGTCGGCGGCTACGCGGAGGCGAAGCGGGCGCTGCCCGCGGGGCTGACCCTGGTCACCGGCGCCGAGCTGTCGTGCCGGCTGACGGCGGCCCCGGGGCCCGGGGCTCCGGGGGGTTTCGAGGCTCCCAAGGGATCCCAGGGCTCCGAGGGGTCCGAGAGGTCCGGGGGCGACTCGGCGGGTGTGAGCCTGCACATGCTGGCGTATCTCTTCGACCCGGCCGAGCCGGAGCTGGCCCGCGAGCGCGAGCTCGTACGCGACGACCGGGTGCCGCGCGCCCGGGCCATGGTCGACAAGCTGCGTGAGCTGGGCGTGCCGATCACCTGGGAGCAGGTGGCGCGGATCGCCGGCGACGGGGCCGTGGGACGGCCGCACGTGGCCACCGCGCTGGTCGAGCTGGGCGTCGTCGACAGCGTCTCGGACGCCTTCACACCGCAGTGGCTGGCCAACGGCGGCCGGGCCTACGTCGAGAAGCACGAGCTCGACCCCTTCGAGGCGATCCGGCTGGTCAAGGCGGCCGGCGGGGTGACCGTCTTCGCGCATCCGCTGGCCCTCAAGCGCGGGCAGTGCGTGCCCGAGAGCGCCATCGCGGAGCTCGCCGCCGCGGGGCTCGACGGCATCGAGGTGGACCACATGGACCACGACGAGGCCACCCGCGCGCGGCTGCGCGGGCTCGCCGCGGAGCTGGGTCTGCTCACCACCGGCTCCAGCGACTACCACGGCAGTCGTAAGACCTGTCGGCTCGGTGAGTACACGACGGATCCCGAGATCTACGGAGAGATCGTCCGCCGGGCGACCGGGGCCTTCCCGGTGCCGGGCACGGGGGGCTGAACGGGCGCCGCCCGCCCGTCCGCGCGACGCCGGCCTCCTGACGCTGGCCCCACCCCCTTCTCTCTCCACGATCTCCGCTCTCTCTTGCGCAAGGCCCCATCACCGTGTTCGACCTCGCCGTCTTCGGCTCGCTCTTTCTCACCCTGTTCGTGATCATGGACCCGCCGGGCATCACCCCGATATTCCTGGCGCTCACCTCCGGCCGGCCCGTCAAGGTCCAGCGCCGGATGGCCGGCCAGGCGGCCCTCGTCGCCTTCGGGGTCATCGCCGTCTTCGGGGTCTGCGGCCAGCAGATCCTCGACTATCTGCATGTCTCGGTCCCCGCGCTGATGATCTCGGGCGGGCTGCTGCTCCTGCTGATCGCGCTCGACCTGCTGACCGGCAAGAACGACGAGCCCACCCAGACCAAGGACGTGAACGTCGCCCTCGTGCCGCTCGGCATGCCGCTGCTGGCCGGGCCCGGGGCCATCGTCTCGGTGATCCTGGCGGTGCAGCACGCGGACGGGCTCGGCGGTCAGGTCTCGGTGTGGACCGCGATCGCGGCCATGCATGTGGTGCTCTGGCTGACCATGCGCTACTCGCTGCTGATCATCCGGCTGATCAAGGACGGCGGGGTGGTGCTGGTCACCCGGCTGGCCGGGATGATGCTCTCCGCCCTGGCCGTGCAGCAGATCATCAACGGGGTCACCCAGGTGGTCAACGGCGGCTGAGCGGGGCGCCCGGACGCACGTGCGCCCCCGTGCGATGAGGCACGGGGGCGCGGCGTGCGAGCTGACTACGGCGTGTGGATCAGCGACGTAACGTACCGTAACGAACGGTAGCGAACAAGAATGAACGATAACGACAAGCTACGTATAGCTACGCATCCACGGGCGGGGCGTTACCGGGCGGAGCTTTCGGCGGGGCGGATGTAGATGCGCTGGCCGATCGCGGCGGCCTGCTGCACGATCCGGTTGACGGAGGCGGCGTCCACAACGGTGCTGTCCACGGCGGTGCCGTCGACGTCGTCAAGGCGCATGATCTCGAAGCGCATGGCTTCTCCCTTCGTCTGATCCTCCTGAGGAGAACTGTGATGTGAGACGGACGCCTGCGGCGCCTGTGCCGCGAGCATCCGTACGGTTCAACAGTGAGTGCCCCGGAAAACATTCCCTACGCTAAAGAAAATTTTCGGGAGTCTAATTACCGTCTCGTACCAGGTCCGGTTGTGCCCTCGCCGCACGGGCCCGGAGAATGAACCGCGTATGAGTGACGCAACGCCTCCGGGCCAACCAGACCTCGCCTCGATCGCCGCCGGCATCGAGCGCACCAACGAGCTGCTGCAGCGCGTGCTCGCCGAGGTCGCGACCACACCTTCCACCCACGCGATATTCGTCGACGCCGGCTATGTCTACGCGGCCGCCGGCCGGCTGGTCGCCGGGACGGAGGACCGCAGGGCCTTCGAGCTCGACGCCGAAGGGCTCATCGAGGCGTTCATCGACAAGGCCCGGACGATCTTCCCGGACAGCAGACTGCTGCGCGTCTACTGGTACGACGGCGCCCGGCGCCGGATCCACACCTCCGAACAGCAGAGCATCGCCGAGCTGCCCGACGTCAAGGTCCGCCTCGGCAACCTCAACGCGAACAACCAGCAGAAGGGCGTCGACTCGCTCATCCGCACCGACCTGGAGTCCCTCGCCCGGCACCGCGCCATCGGCGACGCGGCGCTGATCGGCGGGGACGAGGACCTGGTCTCCGCGGTCGAGGCCGCGCAGGGATACGGCGCGCGGGTGCACCTGTGGGGCATCGAGGCCGTCGAGGGGCGCAACCAGGCCGAGCCGCTGCTGTGGGAGGTCGACAGCCAGCGCACCTTCGACCTCGACTTCTGCAAGCCGTACGTCACCCGCCGCCCGGCGGGCTTCGAGCCGTACGGCGCCGACCCGGGGCAGTGCGGGCCCGCGCCCAGCCGCGACGACGTGCGCTTCGTCGGGGCCCAGATCGCCGCGCGATGGCTGTCCTCACGCGGCCGGGAGTCCCTCGCCGAGCTGCTGCCCGGCCACCCCTATCTGCCCGGCTCGGTCGACCAGGAACTGCTGATCGACGCCGAGGCCCTGCTGCGGCTGTCCCTGCGCACGCACGCCGACCTGCGGCGGGCGCTGCGCGACGGCTTCTGGGAGCACCTGCAGGCCCAGTACTAGGGGTTGGTGCGGCCGCTGGGCCAGGCTATTGCCGGGCGAGGCCGTCCCAGAAGGCGATCAGCGCTTCGGCGGTGGATTGCGGCCGCTCGGCGTTGGGGGAGTGCCCGGCACCCTTGATCACCGTACGGTGGGCGGCGAGCCGCTCGGCCATCTCGTCCATCAGCGGCACCGGCCAGGCGTAGTCCAGCACCCCCGACAGCACATGCTTGGGCAGCGGCACCGCGGCCAGCTCCGCGACCCGGTCAGGCTCCCGGTTCAGCTGCCGCCCGGTGGCCATCAACTGCTCGGGGACGGTGGCGAGCCACCGCTTGTGGAGGAAGCCCTCCACCGCGGGCGACGTCGACTCCTCGGGCGCCTCCGGCGGGTCCAGCTCGCGCATCGCCTGCCAGACGGACTCCATGTCGCTCACGGTCAGCGCGTCGATCAGCAGCTTGGTGCGGGCCTGCTGCGGCTCGGAGATGGCGGCCGGGCCGGAACTCATCAGCGTCAGCGAGGCGAACGTCTCCGGGGCCCGCATCACCGCGGCCCGCACGATCAGCCCCCCGAGCGAGTGACCGAGCACATGCAGCGGCACGCCCCGCTCAGCTGCGCCGCCGCCGGCTCCGACCTCCAGCGCGGCCGCCTGCGCCAGCACGTCCTGGGCCAGCTCCTCCTGCGCGTACGCCGCCTCGTCCCGCGGCCCCTCCGTCTCGTGCTGCCCCCGCCCATCCACCGCGACGGCCCGGAACCCGGCCCGGACCAGCGGCTCCAGCAGCGCGATGAAGTCCTCCTTGCTCCCCGTGAACCCCGGCACCAGCAACACCGCCCCCCGCGCCGCCCCCTCCGGGCGCGCGTCATGCACGGCGAACTCCCCGCGCACGGTGCGAAGACGGTACGCCCGGGCACACCCGGGCAGCGTGAGGAACGGCGGCCTGCTCATGGGCCGAGGCTAGCGCGTACACGGAAAATCCTGGCTGACCCCCCATGACACGCGCCGCGCGCGGCGTACGGCGTTCCGCGCCCCCTCGGCACGCGGGCGGCAGCCGCTCCCGGCCCCCGCCGGCGGCCCGCCGCCCGCGCTGCGTGCGGCGTCCCGCGCCCCTCAGCATGCGGCCGTCGGGCGCGTCCGGCGACCGGGTCGGCGGGTCGGTGCCCGGTGGGCGGGGGCGGGGGGTGCGGTTGACGGGGGCTGCGGCGGGTGGAGGCCATCGCCCGGTGGGGTGGCTGCGGGGCG
>NZ_BAAASD010000055.1:0-47707 GCF_039532705.1 Streptomyces sparsogenes subsp. cuspidosporus
ACTACACCTGGGACGCCGAGAACCACCTCACCACCGTCACCACCCCCGACGGCACCACCTGGCGCTACCTCTACGACCCCCTCGGCCGCCGCACCGCCAAACAACGCCTCGCCGACGACGGCGAAACGGTGGTCGAAGAGGTCAACTTCACCTGGGACGGCAACCTCCTCGTAGAACAGACCACCACCGCGCCGGACGTCCCCGACCCCGTTTCGCTGACCTGGGAACACAACGGCTTCCGCCCCCTGACCCAGACCGAGCGCATCACCGACGCCACCACCCAGCGCGAGATCGACCGCCGCTTCTTCGCCATCGTCACCGACCTCGCCGGCACCCCCACCGAACTCGTCGACGACACCGGCCACATCGCCTGGCACCCCCGGACCACGCTCTGGGGCGCCACGACAGAAGACCGCACCGGCCTGACGCACACCCCCCTCCGCTTCCCCGGCCAGTACGCGGACCCGGAAAGCGGCCTCCACTACAACCACCACCGCTACTACGACCCCACCACCGCCCGCTACACCACCCCCGACCCCCTCGGCCTCACCCCCGCCCCCAACCCGGCGGCCTACGTCCTCAACCCCCACCGCTGGATCGACCCGCTGGGCCTCTCGCCCTACCCGGACAAAAAGCCCCACCTGCTGGACTACCTCCCCGAGGAACGCCCGGACGGCGAGCTGGTGTTCGCCGGCCATGGCGGCCTCGACCCGGACCTGCCGATGACCCCGGTGCCCGAGGGCACGAGCGTCGCCGTGTACTCCGATGTCGGCGAGCCCCTGACGGCCTGGGACGCGAATCACATCATCGCCGGTCACCCGAGCATGCAGCCGACATATGTGTACCGGTCCGGCGAGATGATGCCGGACTTCACCCTGGCCCCCAAGGACGACATGCCCCTCCGTGGCAACTACATCGGTACGGAGAAGAACCCGGTCCCTCTGTCGTTCATGCTGGATCCGAACATGGGCCGGGTGCACTGGGCCGCGTGCAGCACGATCATCGAATGACCGATCGGACAGCGCGAGGAGCACACGACATGACCGACCGGGTCGAGCTGATCTGGCCGACCACCCTGGGCGACGCGCTGCGCGCGAGCACCCATCGGATGGTCCACGCCGTCACCGCGACCGGCGGCGCCATCGGCTACCTCGCGCCGCCCGACCGCGCGGAGACCGACGCCTGGCTCGACGGCGTCCTGGCCGACGTACGGACCGGGGACGCGGCCCTCGCCCTGGCGGCGGCCGAGGACGGCTCGGGCGAGGTCCTGGGCTGCGCCCTCTGGCGCCGCCGCGCCGCCGTCGCCAGCCACCGGCACAGCGCCGAGCTGCAGCAGGTCATGACCCAGCCAGCCGCCCGGGGCCGGGGCCTCGGCCGCCTCCTGGTGTCCGCGCTGATCGACAACGCCCGCACGGCCGGTCTCGAACTGCTGATCCTGGGCGTCCGTGGCAACAACCACGGCGCGATCGCCCTGTACGAGGATCTGGGCTTCCGGGAGTGGGGCCGACTGCCCAGCGGCATATCCGTCGGCGACGAGCGCTTCGACGACGTCAGGATGTATCTGGACCTGGGCCGCCCCGCCGACGTCGTGCTCCACGGCGCGGCGGCGCTCGGCGCGGGCGCCTCCCGGCGCCGCGCCTGATCCCCCGCTACGGCTGGGGGCTTTACGCGGCCGGGGCCTGGGTTTGCGGTGAGTTTGGGACAGCGACACGCCGAAGCGACGGCGTGTCGCTGTCCGATACTCACCGCAACGTCACGGCCTCAGGCGCGGTGGCAGTCGCAGTCGCAGCGGATGGTGAAGAGGAGCGCGCCACGGGTGGCGGGCGGTATGGGCTTGGCCCGGACCTCGCCCGGCCCCTTGCAGTACGCGTGGATCTCGTCGGGTGTGGTGTCGGGTTCGGCGGTGTAGAGCGCGCAGTAGGGGGACAGGCGCCGGGCGCCGGCCGGGGTGGTCATGTCGCGCGCCTGTCGCGCTGGAGGGTGACGAGGACCTGGTAGAGGTCGGCGTCGGGGTGTGGTCGTCGGCGGTTGCAGTCCGGGCACAGATGGCGCAGGCACCTGGGCCCGGACGCCGAGGCGCGGAGCACGGTGACCGGTTCGCGGGTGGGCTTGTCGCAGCGGTAGCAGTACTCCGTCACCGGGCCGCCCCCTCGCGAGGGCCGAGCGCCTCGCGGGTCGCGGCCCGCAGTGCGGCGAGCAGGGCCGCCGGGTCGGTGAGGTAGCGGTCGTAGCGGAGCGGTACGTGCCAGTGGATGCCGGGCCCGGTCGTACGGGACGCGGGCGGCACCTCGATGTACGCGGTCGCTCCCCACACTTCGACGCACGGGAGTTGGCCCATGTCCCAATCGCTGGCGGCGCCCGGCTCGATGAGCCAGTACAAGACCCTGTCGATCGGGTTCTTGATGACCGCGCCGGTCGTCGGTCCCAGTAAGTCAAGCGTGCGTTTGCCGATGCCGAGGGAGAGGGCAACGCGCACCACGTCCCATGAGCGGCCCACGGGCTGCAGCTCTGCGCTCTGCCCGCTGGGCGGCGTCCATGGCAGGGCGGGGTGGCTGTTGTTCGTCGTCTCCACGGGAGCCCCCGACGTCATCGGTGATCAGGTGAAACTGACCGTAGAGTCGTCGGAGGGCGGCCAGCCGAACTGTCAGCTCGGGTGAACCACAGGCTCGCCGGTCAGAAGACGCCGATCCGTTCAGCCAGCTTCTCCGCTTGCCGGGCGTGCATCGTCCGACCGCGACGAATCACCGTGAGAATCAACTCCCGCGCCAGGGGGGTCCTTGCCAGATCCTCCGGTGCGAAGCCCTCCATGTCTCGCAGGCTCAGGAGCACTGCAGCGTCCTCACGACGCAGGCTGTGACAGCGCGCCACTTCCAGAGCGAAGGTGAACGACCGCTCCATCGAAGGGAGTCGGGTGGTTTCCACCTCGTCGGCGACATGCAGGGCTTCGCACGTGTCGCCAGCCTCCATCTCGATGCTGACGCGGTGAAGAACCACGTTGGTCGGGCCGAAGACGGTCCACATGATGTTGCCCTCACCGCACTGTTCAGCTGCCGGGGCTGCACACTCCCTCAGGCGCGTCCGTGCTGCCGACCAGTTCCGACGCCGCGCTTCTGCAACCACAGCCACCAATTGCAGCGCGCCCGACATCGCGACACGGTCCACTTCGGTCATAGGGGCCGCTCGCAGCTGCTCGACCGCGCGCAGCGCAACCTCTTCCGCGCCGTCCGGCTCCTGCGCAGCCAGGAGGACATGCCCGAGGTTCCACTGCGCGGCGGCCATGCGCAGCGGATCATCTGCCTCCTCGGCTGCCCGTACGGCCCGGTCCGCAGCCACCATTGACAGATCTACCCGGCCGGTTCGGCGAAGGTACGACCGCAGGAGGAAGTACAGGTCAGCCATCACACGCATGACCTCGCGACGTGCGCCGATGCCTCCAGCGTCACGGTGGGCCCTGGCGGCATGTTCAACGTCCGCGATGAGGTCGGCCAAAATCTGGCCCACATCCGTGAACCGGGTCCCGCTGCTCTGCCAACCTCGCCACGCACCTTCCACTCGCTGCCGCAGGAGGGTCGGATCCGCAGCCGGGTCGCTCCTTGGGGGCCCGAAACCCATCAAAACACGCACGATCGAGGGTTCGGAGGTGTCGGGATGCGTGGTGCTGGGCGCGGCCGTGTCAGCGATCAGCGCGGCGGCGGGCACTCCGAGCTCCTGGGCGATGGCGTACAAGATGGGTAACGACGGGACCTTCAGGCCTCGCTCGATCTGCGAGAGGTAGTCAGGTGAGATCCCAGCGAGACCGGCGACGACGTCTTGCCGCCGCTCGCCGCGATAGCGCTTGATTCTGTCGCCGATGGGCAGATCGGGTGCGACCATGCCAACCTCCGTGAGGGTCCTCACTCAGCGTATGGTGAACGTCACCACATGGGGTCGGTATTCAACGATCGAAAGGGTGGGGCAGTGACGGCGAACTTGCTCGTGCTGTGGGATATCGACCACACGCTCGTTGATACCCGAGGTGTCGGGCGTGAGTTGTGGGCCCAGGCGTTCGAAGAGGTCACCGGCCAACGCCTGCGGGAGCAGGCGAAGATCGACGGGTCGACCGAACCGGTGATTCTCCGCGAGACGCTGCAACTTCATGGGCTGCGGGACAGCCGTGACCTGTTCGAGCGGTTTGCCCGGGCGCTCGGCACCGCGCACGTACGGCGCGCTGCCGAGTTGCGCGAGCGCGGTCACGCTCTCCCCGGGGCATCATCCCTGCTCGCCGCCCTGACGGCGCGCGATGGCGTAACGCAGACCGTGGTGACGGGCAACATCCGCCCCGCTGCCGAGGTCAAACTGGCCGCGTTCGGCCTCGACCGTCACCTCGACCTGACGATCGGCGCCTTCGGCGAGGACGCCGACGGACGGCCGGAACTGGTGCGTACGGCCTTGAAGCGTGCGCAGGCCCACGCGACGCAAGCTGTTCTGCTCGGCGACACCCCATCCGATGTGAGGGGCGCCCTGGAGGGTGGCGTCCGTGTGATCGGCGTGGCCACTGGGCGTACGAGCGCGGACGAGCTCCGGGCCGCCGGAGCTGCGACCGTGGTGGAGGACCTCTCCGACACGACGCGGCTGCTCAAGCTCCTGACGCGTTGATCGACGACAATCCCCTCCCGTTGGCGTCGCGGGTGGTAGGGGTTTCGCCCGGACAGGGAGAGCGACGTATGCGACTGGGTATCACTGGCCACCGTGGGCTGCCGACCGAGACGGAGCAACTGGTCCGGGAAGCCTTGAAAGAGGAGATACAGCGCCACACTCCGGAGGGGCTGGTGGGTGTCTCGTGCATCGCCGACGGCCCTGACGCCTGGTTCGCCGAGATGGTCCTCGAGGCTGGAGGAGTGCTGGAAGTCGTCGTGCCCGCAGAGCAGTACCGGGACGGCCTTCCCGAGGAGCACCACCACTCCTATGACGAACTCCTGCGCCAAGCGGCGGAAGTCCACCGCACGGGCATGGTGGAGTCGGATTCCCAGGCGCACATGGCCGGTAGCGAGATCCTGGTGGGCGTAGTGGATGAACTGCTCGCTGTGTGGGACGGGCAGCCGGCCCGGGGGTACGGCGGCACGGCCGACGTCGTGGCCTACGCCGAGCGTACGGGTGTCCGTACGCGCGTGGTCTGGCCGGAGGGCGCTACTCGGGACTGAGCAGCTACCGCCATGGAAGCCCTGGAGATCCCCCGAGAGACGGAGCCACCGCACCACCGCAGAGCTGCCCCGGTCGTTACAACGAACACGGGAGTTGGAGGCGTAACGTGGATGGTCTGACGATCGAGTGCCGTGACGTGTCAGGATTCGCGGAGATCCGCTCCCTGCTGCTGTCCGTGTACGCCGATGTGTACGCGGATCGCCTGGGCGAAGAGTTCCACAGCGTGGACCGTTTCAACGAACGCCTCGGCTGGAACACGGAGGTCCCCGGGTTCGCCGCAGCAGTCGGCCACACCTCCGGAACGCCCGTCGGATTCGCGTACGGGTGCACCCTCCAGCCGGACACTCGCTGGTGGAACGGGCTGCGTACACCCGTACCGGATGACGCTGTGGTGGAGACGGGCAGCCGGACGTTCGCGCTGTCCGAACTGATGGTGATCCAGAGTGTCCGTGGCACCGGGGTGGCCAAACAGATCCACGACGAGTTGCTGCGATCGCGGCACGAACAACGGGTGACCCTGCTCGTCGAGCGGGATCACCCGCGAGTTCGAGCCAGGTACGAGGCGTGGGGTTACCAGTGGCTTGGCGAAGTGGTGCCTTTCCCCGACGCCCCGTTGTACGACGCGCTGATGTTGCCGCTCCACTGACGTGAAGAGGGACCGCATGGCAAGGGGAGTGCGTTGACGACGATCGCCGTGACCGGCCACATGGACCTGACCGAGGACTCCGTGCCCCTCGTACGGGCGGAGTTGGACAAGATCCTCGCCGCGTACGAGCCCGCCGAGTTGGTCGGCGTCTCGTGCATCGCGCGCGGCAGCGACAGCCTGTTCGCGGAGGCCGTTCTGGCCGTGGGCGGGCGGCTGGTCGTGGTGGTGCCCTCGCGGGATTACCGGGAGGCGAAGGTGAAGCCGGACCACGCCGCGACCTTCGACCGGCTCAGGGACGCGGCGTACGAGGTCGTGGTGATGCCGTACGCCACGGCGAGCCGCGAGGCGTACGAGGCGGCGAACGCCGTGCTGCTGGAGCGCGCGGAACGGCTGGTGGCCGTGTGGAACGGGCAGCCGCCGACCGGGAAGGGCGGGGGCACGGCGGATGTGGTGTACGAGGCGCGGGGCGCGGGTCTGCCCGTGGATGTCGTGTGGCCGGACGGGGCGAGCCGCCGGGCATGACGGGGGAGGCGTCGCGAGAGCGGCGCGAGTGACCGGGGACGCGACGCTCGCCCCGGCGGCCGGGGAGGACGGCCCGGGAGGACGGCCGGGGAGGACGGCCGGGGAGGACGGCCCGGGGGAGGCCCTTGGCGCCTCAGCCGGCCGAAGTGTTCTGTGTCGCCTCGCGGGCTTCGGTGAGGGCTCGCTGCCTGAGGTTGCCGCCGAACAACTGGATCGTGGTGGCGGCCAGGATGTCATCCGTGCCGATGGTCCGCCCGTCCCCCCTGCGGGTGGACAGGGCCCGGAGGGAATCCTTGAGGAACGGGGCTGGGGCCGGGGCCGGTTCGCCCGACATGACCGGGGTGACCGTACCGAAACGTTTGACCCCGCCCTCGCGGACGACCATGGCCGCGTCCCGGGCGAGGTCTGTCAGGAACACGCTCGCGATTCCGTCCAGGTCGCGGACCATCGCCGGGACGGCCCTCGCCCCCTGGCTCCGCAGCAGCTTCCTGACCCCGGCCTGGAACCTGTGGGCGCCGACCACCGCGCTCGGTTTGCGCGACCTGCTGCGCTTGCGGGAAGGCACGATGACACCCTCGGCGTCGTACAGGACACCGGTCAGGCCTCGAAACGTCGGGCTGTGGTCGTACCACTTGGTCCCCACCTCGAGCTCGACGTTCCGGTCGATCGCCGAGAGAAGGTCCCCGGGAACCAGCTTCTTCCGGGCCTCCTCCGCCGCCGCTCTCCTCGCGCCGTCGATGATCTCCGTCAGCACTGTCCGCGTCACCGATGCGGCCGCCCACGCGGCCGACCGGGAGACACGCATCGAGGTCACGTCCCGGAACACCGCTTTGACGAGAGAAGGCTTGAACGTCGGGACATCCATGCCCGAGGCGGTCTCGGGACCGCTGCGCTCAGGGCGTGCGGGCTGGGTGGTCATCGGAAGAAACGCTCCCTGCTGTCCGAGTTGTCGAAGGCCCCGGTCGGCAGTGGGCCGAACGCGGTGGCAAGGGCAAGGCGCGGTCAGCCGCCCAGGGCACTCACGTCGAGCCGCCAGTCGTTGGACTCCTGCCAGGTGCCCTTGGGGTATTCGAAAGACACCTTGCCGACCAGCTCGAACCCGGCCTTGCGGCACACAGCGTTCGACGCCGCGTGGTCCACGTGGGGGAACGCGTGCAGGTAACGCCGTGCGCCACGCGCCGCCGCCCGGTCCGCAGCCAGTCGCAGGGCCTCGGACGCGTATCCGTGACCGCCGAACTCGGTGAAAATCCCGTATCCGGTCTCGTACACGTCCTCACCGCCCCACTCCCGCTCCCAGTACCCGACCGAACCGATCGCCACGTCACCGAGGCGGACGATCAGCATCTCGCCGCCGTCCAGGCGCAGGTAGCGCTGATGACGATCGACGATCGCCTGCTCGGTCTCGGGCCCCCCGAGATGCTCGGTCATCTCGGGAGTGTTCTGGCGGTGCAGGATGTTCAGACCTGCTTCGGACCACGGCTCGAGGCGAAGAGTGTTCATGGCGCGGACACTACGCTCTGCCACTGACAAGACCGGCCGCATGGCTGCCCTGGCTCACCGAGACGCGCCCGCGCCACCCCTCCGACCCGCCCGGAGCCGCCGGGTGGTCAGCCCAGTGCGGGGCGTGTGCGGCGTGCGGTGTGTGCGGGCCGCCCGACTGCGGCGTACCAGACCAGGGCCGCGCATATGAAGCCCGTCGCCGCGGAGACGAGTGACCTTGTGAGGGTGTCGTTCCGTGCGCCGGAAGCGAGGGCGACGGCCAGTGCCAGCGTCAGGGTGATGATGGGCAGCGCACGGGGGCTCCGCGTGGCGCCTGACGCGGCGGCTGCCGGCGGCAGCAGCCAGGTTGCGAGGCCGTAATAGGCACAGGCCAACAGTGTGGCTCCCAGCACTTCGCTGGGCCGGTGGCCGCCCATGGTCGCGCTGGCGGCGGCGATGCAGGCGAGCCACAGCACACCGGCCGTGGCGACGTAGGGGCGGATGCGGGGGGAAACCACGAGGACGGCGGCGAGGGTCAGCGCGGCGGGGATGGCCGTGTGCCCGCTGGGAAAACCCTGATCAAGGAGATTCTCGCGCGCGCCCACCAGATCAGGGCGGGGCATAACCGATTTGAACGCCTCCTTGCTTCCGGTCGTGAGAATGACGATCCCGAGCGCCGCGCACCCCTGCCGCCAGCACCGCCGCACCAGGGTGAGGACCACGATGACGGCCAGGCCCGCCATCAGGGTGGGCTTGGCGCTCAATTCCATCGGGGGTATAGGCGTCGAGCCGTATTCCGATCCTGACAGGGGGTAGATCCATGCTTCTTCGCTGCCCTGTTTACCGAGATCAAACAGTGCGTTCTCGGCTCGTTGCCCCCACGGGGTGCAGATGGCGAGCAGGTAGACCGTCAGGAACCCCAGCGTGTACAGCAGAGCCGGCATCCACGGCCGTGTCGTACGCGACGGGCTGGGGTCGTCGGGGGCCTCGGGGGCCTGCCTTGAGCCCCCCGGACGGTGCGCGGGCAGGGACGGAGAATCGTGCTGTGTCATCGCTCTGTTTCTTCCGTTGGGGGGAGTTCGGTCACGCACGTCTTGCGGCACGACCTGGGCCGCCGGGCTCGGTCGGCCCACCGGGGGTCCGCTCCTATGGGGCGAGTGCCTGCCCCTGTCGGCGCTGGGCGGTGATCGCCAGGACCGGGAGGGGGGCGATCAGGAGGACGAGGACGACCAGGTTCGGCAGGGACTGCATGAAGCCCTGCGGCTGGATCACGATCGCCTGCGTGCGGATGAACGCGACCGCCGCGACGGGGATCAGCCACCGGTGATCCCCGGTGGAGGCCGTCGCCACCCACGCGGCGATCAGCGCGGCGACCTCGATGGCGAACAGGCCGCGTTGGAAGGTTGGACTGACGGAGATGATGTGCAGGCCCCCGGCCACGTACATGGCGAGCACGACGGGCACCAGCCAGCGGTACGAGCGGCGCCGCAGACGGCTGGGACGGCAGGCCGTCAGCACAGCGCACGCGGTGCACAGTGTCCCCGCCAGGACCAGGTCACGGGCGGTGATCGGGGTGCCGAGACCGTAGTAGCCCAGGCCCGCCTTGCCCTCGTCGCCGAAGAGGGTGCGGCCGTGGGACGTGGCGCCGGCCCAGATCATGGCTGCCGCGACCGGCAGCGCGATCCCCGGTCTGCCACGCAGCAGAGCGATCAGGCAGCCCAGCGGGAGCAGCCCGTAGGGCAGCAGCCGTATGCGCGTGGGACCTTCGGCCCATGGGTACCAGCCGGAGAAGTGGAAGGCGATGGCGTGCTGTCCGGGGTCGATGTGCAGTGCCCAGTGCCACACATCCTGCAAGTACGGAACCAGCGCCAGCGCGGCGAGGGCCAGGGCGGCCAGGTGGATGCCGTCCAGCCACCACGGCCGAGTGGTGTCGTCGACGACGGCACGGGCGCGGGCCTGCACCCCGGCACGCGCCAAAGCGGCAACTTCCCGCGGCGGGGGCCAGGAGCGGCCGGGATACGCCTCGGCCAGGCAGGCCAGCAACTCCTCTCCATACCGGGAACGGTGGGGCTCGGGATAGGCCGCAAGCAGCAGACGGTTCATGCCGGGGCCGCTCCGGCATTCCGTGAGCGGCCGATGACGACGGCGGCCGCCTGCTGCATCCGCAGGGCCTCCCGGCTGAGCATCGCGGTGCCGTCCTCGGTGAGCTTGTAGTAGCGCCGCGCCCGCCCGTCCACGATCTCCTCGTGGTCGGCGGCCACCAGTCCGGCCCGCTCCATCCGCTCCAGCGCGCCGTAGAGGGTGCCGACAGCGATCCGGAGCCGCCCGTCGGTGGCCTGCTCGGCCGCCTTGATGATGCCGTAACCGTGCAACGGCCCGTCCATGAGCGCGGCAAGGATGAAGTATTGCGGTTCCGTCAAGGACGGGTTCTGTCTTGTCACGCGCCGACTATATATCGAGCTACGAAATATATCTGCCGAAAGCCCGTGCAGCACGGAGCGGACGGCGACGACCGCGAACGCTGTCGCGCACATCCGGCCCGCCCGGCCGGATGGTTACGGTCGGGCAACGTGAGGGTGAGGCCCCGGGAAACCGGGGGAAGATGCCTCTGTGAGCGTGGCGCATCGGGCCATGGAGCGACTGCGGGACTGGCCGGACCTCGACGAGGGCCCGGCCTGCTGTGGCATGGGGCGGGCGCTGCGGACGGAGGAGTGCGAGATCGTGCACTTCCATTCCGACCGGGACGCCGACCTGCACCTTACCGAACCGGCCATCCGGAATCTGGCCATCCATCTCGGGCGGTCGACGGCGATCCGGCTGGTGCCGGACTCGCAGTGGGTGACCGTGCACCTGGACACCGAGCGGGACGCGGACGTGTTGTTGTGTCTGGTCAGTGTGGCGCTGAAGGCGCATGCGCGCTGTGCCGGGGCCACGCCGCGGCGGTGCAATCTCAACCGGGTGACGTTCCCGGACCGGCGAGATCACCAGATGTGCTGAGGGCCGGGTCGGTCATCAGGGCCACGAGCCTCGCGCGGTGTTCGGGGTGTTCCGTGAGCCAGCGGCCGAGTTGGTGATCCGCGCCGTCCAAAACCATCTTGGAGAACCGGGACTTGGCCCGGAGGGCCTGCTCGATCCCGGCTGTGACCTCGGGCGGGATGACCTCGTCGCGCTCGGGGACGACCAGGACGGCACGGCCGGTGAAGGCCTCGATCACGGCGAGCGCCTGCCGGAGCCGCCGCTCCAGGCTCAGCTCCTCCAGCGTTCCCGAGCTTCGCCCGTGTCCGGAGAAGTCGAACGCGAGGGAGGCGTGGCCGGCCGCGGCGAAGTCGCGGGCGAGGGGGAGGCTCCGCTGCTGGCTGCCGATGCCGGCCCCGTGCATGATCACCACCCGGGCGCGGTCGGTGCCGGACGCGGCGGGGTCAGTGAGCGCGGCGGGTTCGATCGAGGTGCAGCTCAGGGCCTCGCCGTCGGCGTAGTGGATGAATTCCACGGACACTCCCGCTGGTTCAGGGTGACGTTCGGCGAGAGCGTAGTGGAGGCGGGGGAACGCGCGAGGCCCCGCCGACCGCGTTGCGCGTGGGGTCGGCGGGGCCTCGCGTGAGGGGAAGGGTCAGGCCTTCGCCGCGGCGGCTTCCTTGGCCACGCGGGTGAGCACCTCGGTGAGCTGGCCGACGACCTCCGCGTCGTCCGCCGGGTGCACCTCGGCGAAGCGGGTCAGGGAGCCGGGGATGGAGAGCTTGGCCTCCTCGATGACGGCGCCGCCGGCGATGCCCGCCGACTTGCGGGCGTCGTCGTGGGCCCACACGCCGCCGTACTGGCCGAAGGCGGTGCCGATGACGGCCACGGGCTTGCCGCGGAGGGCGCCGGCGCCGTACGGGCGGGACAGCCAGTCGATCGCGTTCTTCAGGACGGCGGACATGGTGCCGTTGTACTCGGGGGAGAACAGCACGATCGCGTCGGCCTCGTTGGCCGCGTCGCGCAGCGCGGTGGCCGCGGCGGGGATGCTCCCCTCGACGTCGATGTCCTCGTTGTAGAAGGGGACGTCGCCCAGGCCCTCGTAGATCTGAATCTCGGCGCCTTCGGGGGCGTGCTTCGCAGCGGCCTCGGCGAGCTGGCGGTTTGTCGAGCCGGCGCGGAGGCTGCCGACCAGGGCGAGGATACGAACAGACATGAGTTCTCCAAGATCGATAAGCGCCCGCGGTGCGGACCTCGTTAGTTGAAGGTTATACCAGATATCCGGACCGCGGTCCACTTGAATATAACCGGACCGCGGTCCGCTACGCTAGGGGGCATGACCTCGTCAGCGCCGCCCCAGCCCCCGTCCCAGCCCGCCTCCGCCCCGCGGGGTGAGGGTGAGGGCGCGGGCGCGGCCCGGCGGTCGCTGCTGCCGCTGGCGGGCCAGGCGCCGCCGATGCGGGCCGACGCCGCGCGCAACCGGGCCCGGCTGCTGGAGGCCGCCGCGCGGCTGGTCGCCGAGCGGGGGGTGGACAAGCTGACCATGGAGGCGGTGGCCTGCGCCGCGTCCGTCGGCAAGGGCACGGTCTTCCGCCGCTTCGGCGACCGTACCGGACTGCTCCAGGCCCTGCTCGACCATTCGGAGCAGGCCTACCAGCAGGCGTTTCTCACCGGCCCGCCCCCGCTCGGGCCCGGCGCCCCGGCCGTCGAGCGGCTGGCGGCGTTCGGGGTGGCCACGCTCCGGCAGATGTGCGCGTATCTCGACCTCTACCTGGCCGGGGACCCGCCCGCCGACCGCCGCCTGAGCAGCGCCCCGCGCCAGGTCCGGCTCACCCACATCACCATGCTGCTGCGCGAGGCCGGGGGCGGCGGCGACACCGAGCTGCGGGCGGAGACGCTGATGGGTTACCTGGAGCCCGCGCTGATCCACCATCTGACCCGGCAGCGCGGCATGACCCTGGACCGGCTGGAGGAGGGCTGGCGCGACCTCGTCGCCCGTATCGTGGGCCCGGCGTGACCCCCGTCGGCGGGCCCGGCGTGGATCCCGGCGTGGACCCCGCCGTCGGTCCCGCCGTTGGTCCCGCCGTGGAGTCCGCCGCGGGCCCCGCTGTCGGTCACGCCGTGGGGTCCGCCATCTGAGCCTCCGTCGCGGCGTGGCGGTGAACGGCCCGCCGCAGGGCCTAGCATGACGCGCTGGCGCCCTGTCGAGAGAGCGTCCCGAGTGTCGTCGAGAGTGGCAGGACGCCGTTGTGCGGTTCGCCGGGCCAGGGAGGGTCGATGGGGCTGGAGGGGGAGCCTCCCAGCGGTGGCTGGGGGGCCGACGAGGAGGCCCATTCCGGGCAGCGCTGGTCGGCGCGGCTGTCGCTGACCACCGCCGTGCTGGCCGTGCTGCTGCCGGTGATCTTCGCCGGGACCGCGAGCGTGATCCTGCTCGTGGTGGGGCTCGGCGGGATGGCGGTCACGGCGGCCGCCGTGTGGTGGGTGCTGACCCGCCGGGGCGCGGCCCGGATCGCGGCGGGGGCGCTGGCCGTGGTGGCGCCGCTCACCGTGATCGGGTTCTACGACGCGCAGAACCTGCTGTGGGTGGTCATGGTGTCGCTGGGGCTGTGGGGGGTGGCCGTCTGGACGGGGCGGGCCGCGATCCGCAGCACCGGCTTCGGCGCCGTACCGGTGACGGAGTACCGGACCCCGGCCCCGGAGCGCCCCTTCCTGATCATGAACCCGCGGTCGGGCGGCGGGAAGGTGGGCCGGTTCGGGCTGGTGGAGAAGGCCGAGCGCCTGGGCGCCCGCGTGGCGCTGCTCGACCCGGACCACCCCCAGGACGTGGCCGCCCTGGCCCGCGAGGCGGCGGACGCGGGCGCCGACCTGCTGGGCGTGGCGGGCGGTGACGGTACGCAGGCGCTGGTCGCGGCCGTCGCGGTGGAGCGCGGCCTGCCCTTCCTGGTGATCTCCGCGGGCACCCGCAACCACTTCGCCATGGACCTCGGCCTGGACCGCGAGGACCCCTCGGCCTGTCTGGACGCGCTCACCGACGGCGTGGAGCTCCGCGTCGACCTGGGTTTCGCCAACGAGCACCCCTTCGTGAACAACGCGTCGTTCGGCGCGTACGCGGCGGTCGTGCAGAGCCCGGCCTACCGCGACGACAAGGTGCGCACCACCCTGGAGCTGCTGCCCGACCTGCTGACCCGGCAGCGCGGCCCCCGGCTGATCGCACAGGCCGACGGGGTCCGGATCCCCGTCCCGCAGGCGCTGCTGGTCAGCAACAACCCGTACCGTACGGACGACCCGGCCGGGCTCGGCCGCCGCGAGCTGCTGAACTCCGGCAGGCTCGGCGTGCTCGGCATCAAGGTCGACAACGCCGCCCAGGCCGCCGGGCTGCTGCGCGGCCGGAAGGCGGCGGGCCTGACGGTGCGGACGGCCGGTGAGGTGCTGGTGGACGCCGACCGCGAGGAGATCGAGGTCGGGATCGACGGCGAGGCCATGGCGCTGTCGGTGCCGGTGCGCTGCCGCATCGCGCCCGGCGCGCTGCGGGTCAGGGTGCCCCGGGACCGGCCCGGGGTGCCGGCGGCGAAGCCGCGCATGGACTGGCGGCGGCTGCGCAAACTGGGCGCGGTGGTGGGGCGCACGGCGGCCGGCCGGCGCGGGTTCTGAGCCGCGGGCGCGGGTTCCGGGCCGCCGCCCGGCTCCAGGGACGGGCTCTTTCCGACCCTGGGGCGGGCTCTTTCCGTCCCCGGGGCGGGTTCTTTCCGTCCCCGGGGCGGGTTCTGAGCCACCCCGTCCCCACGGGGCCGTCCGCAGGGGGTCACTTCCCGCGTGGGCCGAACCTGTCGGCCAGCCAGTTGCTGAACGCCTCGACGCGCGGGCGGTGGCGGGTGTTCTGGAAGGCGCGGATCAGCCAGCGTCCGTCGGCGCCGCGCGTCATCACGTACGTCTGCACCGACAGGGCCCGCGCGGAGGGCCTGGTCCGCTTGCCCTTGAGGACGGCGCCGCGCGAGTGGACCAGGGCGATGCCGGGGGCGGGGAAGGCCAGGTCCTCGATCTCGGCGTACAGCCGGGAGCCCTTCAGCACGCCCTCGAACAGCCCGCGGTGCCCTTCGGCGATGGCGTGCCGGCCGGTCATGCGGCCGCCGAAGAAGGTCACGTAGTCGGCGTCCTCGGTGAAGGTGCCGGCGAAGGCCTCGGTGTCCCCCCAGGCCCGGCTGTTGACCTCGAAGAGGGCGCGGACGGCGGCGGCGTCGGTGGTGGTGGTCGCGAGGGTGCTCATACTGCTCCTCCTGGACTGGCTCACTGACTGATAAGATTGCTTGCGTGCATGCAATATATGCAGGGGTGCATGAAATTGGCAAGGGGTGGGGGACGACATGCCGGAAGGAAGGCACGACACCATGGCCGACCAGGAACGCGGACCGCTGCTGGAAGAGCTGGCGGGCGTCTACCGCACGTACCTCACCGCCGTCGTGCTGCACGGGCAGGCGGCGGCCGACGCCCTCGGGCAGAACCCCACCGACCTCTACGCCCTCAACGCCCTTCAGCTCGCGGGCCCGCTCACCACCGGCGTCCTGGCCGAGCGGATCGGGCTGTCCCAGAGCGCCACCACCCGCCTCGTCGACCGGCTGGAGCGGGCCGGCCGGGTCAGCCGCGGCCCCGACCCGGCCGACCGGCGACGGGTCGTCGTGGCCGCCGTGCCCGTCCCCGAGGAGGAGGACGAGAAGGCGTTCGGCCCGGCCCGCCGCCGTATGGCCGAGGTCTTCGACGACTTCAGCGACGAGGAACTGCGGGTGCTGCGCCGCTACTTCGAGGGCGCGGCGCCCGCCCTCCGCGCGGCCACCGCCGAGACGAAGGGCCTGGGGCCGGTCGAGCCCTGACCGTACGGCCGCGCCACTGGTCGCGGATTCTGCGGTGAGTATGGGACAGCGACACGCCGTGCCGTCGGCGTGTCGCTGTCCCATACTCACCGCAAACCCCCTGCCCCCGCTGGCTAACCTGACCCGGTGACCACCGAACTGGCCCTGCTGACGCGGGTATCCTGCCGCGGCCGCGAGATCACCGGTCCCCGGCTGCGCGGCCTGCTCGCCCTGCTCGCCCTGCTCGCGGGCGACCTGCGCACCGGCTGCGGCACCGCGCGGCTGGTGGAGGGGCTCTGGCCGGAGGCGGAGCGGCCGGAGAACCCGACCAAGGCGCTCCAGATCCTGGTCTCCCGCGCCCGCGCCCAGCTCGGCGCCGACGTGATCGCCAGCACCCCCACCGGCTACCGCCTCGCCCTGCCCGAGGACCGGGTCGACAGCTCCGCGGTGCTCCTCCGCGCGGCCGCGAGCGCGCGGCACGCGCGCGCCGGCGACCACGCCGCGGCGCTCGCGCACGCCGAGGCGGGCCTCGCGCTGTGGGCCGGCGGCCCGGGCGGCGCGGCCGCCGGCGGGGCGCCGGGCACGGCGGCCGGGGGGTCGGAGGCCGGGGACCCGGTGGCCGAGAAGGACCCCGTGGCCGCGCTGCGCGCTGAGCGGGCCGCGACCTACCGGACGCTGGCGCGCGCCCGCGCGCTGGCCCTGTCCCGGCTCGGCCGGCGGGCCGAGGCGGCCGAGCCGCTGGCCGAACTGGCCCGCGAGCGGCCCCGGGACGAGGAGGTGCTGCTGGAGCTGCTGCGCTGCGAGGCGGCCACCCTGGGCCCCTCCGCTGCGCTGGCCAGGTACGACGCCTACCGCCGGGCGCTGCGCGAGGAACTCGGCACCGACCCGGGACCCGCGCTCCGGGCCGTGCACGAGGAACTGCTGCGCGGCGAGGCGCCCGTGGTGCGCCACGGCGTCCCGCACGAGCCCAATCCGCTGCTCGGCCGCGACGACGACATCGCCGCCGTCGCGGACCTGCTGGAGGCATCCCGGGTCGCCTCGGTCGTCGGCCCCGGCGGCCTGGGCAAGACGCGGCTGGCGCACGCCGTGAGCCGCCGGGCGGGGCGGCGCGCCGTGTACTTCGTCGGGCTCGCGGGCGTCACCTCCGACGAGGACGTGGTCAGGGAGGTCGCCTCGGCTCTCGGCGTCGGCGAGGTGCTGCCCGCCTCCGCCGGCCCTCTGGGTCTGCCGACGGACCTCCTCACCGGCATCGCGGCCGCCCTCGGCACCGGGCCCCTCCTGCTGGTGCTGGACAACTGCGAGCACGTCATACGCGGCGCCGCCGACCTCGTACGCCACCTGGTGTCCACCACCCAGGACCTGCGGGTGCTCACCACCAGCCGGGCGCCCCTCGGCCTCTCCTCGGAGGCCGTGTACCCGCTGCCGGAGCTGAGCCTCGCCACGACCGTCGAGCTGTTCGAGCAGCGGGCGCGGGCCGTGCGCCCCGGGGCCGAGCTGCCCAGGGAGGCGGTGGAGGAGCTGTGCCGCCACCTGGACGGGCTGCCGCTCGCGGTGGAGCTGGCGGCCGCGCGGGTCCGGGTCATGTCGGTCGCGGAGATCGCCCGGCGCCTGGAGGACCGCTTCGCCCTGCTGCGCGGCGGCGCCCGGGACGCGCCCGACCGCCACCGTACGCTGCACGCCGTCGTCGACTGGAGCTGGAACCTGCTGGACCCGGCCGGGCGGGCGGCGCTGCGGGCGCTGTCCGTCTTCCCCGGCGGGTTCATGGCCGACGCCGCACGCCACCTGCTGGGCGAGGACGGCGACGCGCGCCCGGGAGAGGACGGCGACACCCTGGAGGTGCTGGCGGACCTGACCGACCAGTCGCTGCTCAAGGTCGCCGACACCCCCTCGGGGGCGCGCTTCCGGATGCTGGAGACCGTACGGGAGTTCAGCACCGCACACCGGGAGGCGGCCGGGGACACCGACCGGGTGCTCGGCCGTTTCGTCGCGTGGGCCCGCGACTTCGGCGTCGCGCACCACGAAGGGCCCCACGCGCCCGAGCCCTTCGCGGCCCTCGACCGGATCCGGGCCGAGCAGGACAACCTCGTCCACGCCCTGCGGCACGGCCTCGCCCGGGCCGACGGGGCGGCGGTCGCGGCGGTCTCCGCGGTGCTCGCGAGCCTGTGGACCGTCGAGGGCAACTACGCGCGCGTGGCCGTGCTGGCCGACGAGACCAGCCGGCTGCTGTCGCACTTCCGGCCCGAGCGGGGGCCCGACCCCGCGCTCGTCGAGGCCACCCGGACCGCCACGGCGCTGTTCACCGCGAACACCTTCACCGTCGTCGGGCTGCGCGCCGGCCGTCCGCTCGCCACCCTGCGCCGGCTGCCGCCCGCCCCGCCCGACACCCTCCTGCGGGCCGTCGCGACCGTCCTGGCCGCCGCGCCCGAGGTGCTGGGCCCGGACCCCGCCCCGCTGCGCGCGCTGTGCGAGAGCGGCGAGCCGCTGCTGGCCGGCGTCGCCAATGCCGTCGCGAGCTACGTCCTGGAGCGGGCGGGCGACTTGGACGGCGCACTGCGGGCCGCCCGGGAGATGCTTGACGCGTTCGCGGGCCGGAGCGCCGCCTGGGTCCAGGTCCTCGCCCACTCCCGGATCGGGGAGCTGTGCCTCCAGGCCGAACGGGGCGAGGAGGGCAGGCGCCATGGGGAGGAGGCGCTGCGGCTGCTGGAGGAGTGCATGCCGTGGGGGGACATATCCGGCGTCAGGGCGGCGTTGAGCCTCGTCAACCTGCAGCTCGGCGCCATCGACGAGGCGGAGCGCTGGCTGCCGTTGACCACGTCGGACCGGAGGGACGAGACGGTCGGTGTGGTCATCTTCGACCTCGGCACACGGGCGGAACTGGCCCTCGCGCGCGGCGACACCGAGACCGGTCTGCGCCAGTGGCGGCGGGCAGTCGAGGCGTCGCGCAGCGACGAGAACACGCTCTACCGCACCGACCCGCCCGGCCTGGAGCCCTGGACCCTGGAGGTCGAGGCCGCCGCCGTGATCGCCCACGCGCACCACGGCCGGGTGGACCTGATCGAGAAGACCGCCGGGGCACTTCCCCACAAGCTGTGGACAATGCTCAGCCACCCCGTGGAGAAGCCCCCGGCCTATCTGATGGAGCTCCCGGTGTGCGGCGCGCTGCTGCTGGCGGTGGCCATGGTGGAGCTCGACCGCGCGGGGCGCACCGGCGACGCGGGCGCCCGTGCGTCCGGCGCCCGTGCGTCCGGGGCCGGTGCGTCCGGGGCCCGTGCGCCCGAGGCCGGTGCGTCCGGGGCCGGTGCGTCCGGGGCCGGTGCGTCCGGGGCCCGGCTGATCGCTCTGGCGGAGCGGTTCCGCTTCCTGCGCGGATTCCAGCCGACCATGTCCTCGGCCCGCGCCCGCCGCGCGGCCGAACAGGCCGACAGGGCGGCGTACGAGGACGCGGTGTCCTCGTACGCCGCCCTGGGGCGGGACGATCTGCGGGCCGCCGCGCTCGCCGCGATCGAACCCCTCACGGCAGCTCCGCGCGAGTACGGCTAGCGCCGGGGCTCCCGCCTGAACAACGCCCGCGCCCAGAGGAACCCGACCACGGCGAGGCCCACGCACCAGGCCACCGCGATGATGCCGCTGTTCCCGATCCCCGTGCCCATCAGCAGTCCCCGCAGCGTCTCGATGATCGGCGTGTACGGCTGGTACTCGGCGAACCAGCGCAGCCCGGTCGGCATCGAGTCCGTGGGGACGATCGCGCTGCCGAGGAACGGCAGGAACTGCAGCGGCATGGGCGCGTTGCTCGCGGTCTCGGGGCTCCTGCACGCCAGCCCCATGGCGGCCGACAGCCAGGTGAGCGCGACGGTGACCAGCGTCAGCAGGCCGAGTACGGCGAGCCACTCGACGACGGTGGCGTTCGGGCGGAACCCCATGACCAGCGCGAGCCCGGTGACCAGCGTGATGGCGACCAGCGTCTGGAGCACGCTGCCGACGACGTGTCCGACGAGCACCGAGGCCCGCGAGATCGCCATCGTCCGGAAGCGGTTGATGATGCCCTCGGTCATGTCGACGGAGATGGACACCGCCATCGCCAGCGACCCGGAGGTGGCCGCCATCAGGATGATGCCGGGGGCGGCGTAGTCGATGTAGTCCGCGTCGCCGCCCGACCCGCCCATCGGGCCGACACCGGTGCCCAGGGCGCCCCCGAAGACGTAGACGAACAGCAGCAGCATGACGACCGGCATCGCGGCGACGGTGATCGTCATGGCGGGGTAGCGCAGCGCGTGCTTCAGGTTGCGCCGCAGCATTGTCATCGAGTCGCTGAAGGGGTGGATCAGGGCGCCGCTCATCACGCGTTCACCTTCCGTGCGGTGGGCTGGGGCTGCTGGGCCGGGTTGCCGGTCAGGGCGAAGAAGACGTCGTCGAGGTCGGGGGTGTGCACGGACAGCTCCTCGGCCTCGACCGACTCGGCGTCCAGCCAGTCGAGCAGGGACCTCAGCTCCCGGACACTGCCGTCGCTCGGCACCTGGAGGGTGAGCGCCTCGTCGTCGCGCGACACCTCGCCGAGGGCCCGGGCGGCCCGCTCCAGATCCTCCGGCCGGGTGAACCGCAGCCGCACATGCCCGCCGGGGATCCGCCGCTTGAGCTCCTCCGCCGTCCCCTCCGCGACCAGCTTTCCGCCGTTGAGCACCGCGATCCGGTCGGCCAGCTCGTCGGCCTCCTCCAGGTACTGCGTGGTCAGGAACACCGTGACCCCGCCCGCCACCAGGTCCCGGACGATCTGCCACATGGTGTGCCGGCTGCGCGGGTCGAGGCCGGTGGTCGGCTCGTCGAGGAAGATGACGCGAGGCTCGCCGACCAGCGTCATCGCGAGGTCGAGCCGCCGCCGCATCCCGCCCGAGTAGGTGGCGGGCGTCTTCCCGGCCGCCTCGACGAGGTCGAACCGCTCCAGCAGCTCGGCGGCCCGCCGCCGCCCCTCGCGCCGGCCGAGGCGGTGCAGGTCCGCCATCAGCAGCAGGTTCTCCTCGCCGGTCAGCAGGTTGTCCACGGCCGAGAACTGTCCGGTCACCCCGATCGCGGCCCGCACCGCGTCGGGCTCCTGCGCCGGATCGTGCCCGGCCACGCGGAACTCGCCGCCGTCGGCCCGGATCAGGGTGGACAGGATCTGCACCATGGTGGTCTTGCCCGCGCCGTTGGGCCCGAGCAGCGAGAAGACCGTGCCCTCGGGGATGTCCAGATCGATGCCGTCGAGCACCACCTGCTCGCCGTACGCCTTGCGCAGCCCGGTCGCCGTGATGGCCCGGGCGGGTCGGGAAGTCGTCATGCGGTGAGGATGTGCGGGGCCGGGATCACCGCGGTTTCACGGCGGTTTCACGGCCGCCCGCCTCGGGCGGTCCCGGCGGTCTCACGGCCGCCGGGACCGCCCCGGGCGTCCCCCGCCCCGGGCGGAGCCTCAGCAGCCCACCGCGACGCTGTCCGCGGGCGCCATCAGCGCGTCGGCCACCGCCGTGCGCGCGTACAGCACCGAACGCCCCGTCCGGTGTGCCGTCACCAGGCCCGCGCCGCGCAGCACGGTGAGGTGCTGCGACACCCCGGCCGCCGACATCCCGAACCGCTCCGCGAGCCGTGTCGTCGAGGCGGGGGTGTCCAGCTCCGCGAGGAGCAGGGCGCGGGACCGCCCCAGGACCGCCGCGACCGCGTCGACCGACCCGGCGTTCCGCGGCTCCCAGAGGGTGCCGATGCCTCGGGCGGGATAGGCGAGTTGCGGGGGGTCGGGGGGCACGGAGCGGGTGAACACCCGGGGCCAGGCGAAGGCGGAGGGCACCAGCAGCAGGCCCGCCCCGGCCTCCGACCGGCTCAGCGCGCAGTGGCGGCGCACCAGACGCAGGGTGCCGTCGTCCCAGCGGACGGTCTCGTGCAGCTCGCCGAGGACGTGTCCGGCGCCGTGCTCGGCCACCTGCCGGGCCCGGTGGAAGACATCGGCTTCGAGCAGCTGCCGGATCCGGTCCCAGTACGGGGCGAGGGCCAGCTCCCAGTACGTCTCGATCTCGGCGGCGACCTTACGCAGCGTCGCTTCGGGGGCCTCCCTGAGCAGCCGGATCCGGGGCGATCTGCTCAGGTCGCGCTCGGCGCCCAGCCTGTCCAGGTCGATGCGTACGCGCTCCGCCGGGGTGTGCCGGATCGCGTCCAGCTCGGCGGCGAGCATGGGGAAGGGTGTCTCGGGGGTGGGGTTGAGGAAGTCCGCGAGATAGGCGCGTTCGGGGATCAGCGTGGCGAGCCAGCCGCGGTCGAGCCCCGCCTCCGCGAGCCGCGGCCGGACCTGCGCCATCCACCGCCGGTGCGGTGGCGGCTCGCCCTCGGTGCCGCGCAGCAGCCGGAAACTGGTGACGACCTCCCACATCGGAGAGACCGCGAAGCGGGTCTGTGCCAGGTCCGCGGCGGAAAAGCTGAGCCCGGTCTCCATACGATCCTCTCGGTCTCCAGCCGATCCTCCAGGTCTCCAGCCGATCCTTCCGGTGGATTCGGTCTCACCTTAATCAATAGGAGGGCGGCCGGGTCACCCCGCAGGCTCCACGCATGCTCTCCACATTCCGCGGCCTGCCGCCCGCCGTCTGGACCGTCTTCGCCGGCACGATCGTCAACCGGCTCGGTTACCTCGTCACCCCCTTCCTGGTCTTCTTCCTGGCGGCGCGCGGCGTCACCGGCGCCGAGACCACCTTTGTCCTGGGCGCGCTGGGCGCCGGCAACCTCCTGGGCCCGGCGCTCGGCGGCCTGCTCGCCGACCGGATCGGCCGCCGCTCCACGATGCTGATCGGCCTCCTGGGCGCGTCCGCCGCGCAGGGCGCGCTGTTCGCGGCGCCGGGGGCGGCGACGATGGCGGCCGCCGCCCTGCTGATCAGCGCGGCGGGCGCGATGATCGGCCCGGCCGCGTACGCCCTGCTGGCCGACTCGGTGGACGCGGGCCGCCGGCAGCGGGCGTACGCGCTCTTCGGCTGGGGCGTCAACATCGGCACGGCCGCGGCCGGCGTCCTCGGCGGCTTCCTCGCCGCGCACGGCTACTGGCTGCTGTTCACCGTCGATGTGGCCACCATGCTGATCTACGCGGCGATCGTCGCCACCCGGCTGCGCGAGACCCGCCCCGCCCGGCAGGAGAAGGCCCCGGTGGCGGACGGCGTCGGCTACGGAGTCGTCCTGCGCGACCGCCTGCTGCTCGCCCTGCTCCCGCTGTTCGGGATCCAGCTCTTCGTCTACTCGCTGACCGAGGTCGCCCTGCCGCTGGCCATCCGCGACAGCGGGCTCTCCCCGGCCGTCTACGGCGCGATGGCCGCGGTCAACGCGGTGTTCGTGGTCGCACTCCAGCCGCTCGCCACCGCCACCCTCGCCCGGCTCCCGCAGCTCCCCGTGCAGGCGGCGGGCAGCGTGCTGATCGCCGTGGGCGTGGCCCTGACCGGCGTGGCGGACAGCGTCGCCGGGTACACCGTGTCCGTGGTCGTCTGGTCCCTCGGCGAGGTCGTGGTCGCGGGGATCGCCGCCGCCATGATCGCCGACCTCGCCCCGGCCCACGCCCGCGGCCGCTACCAGGGCGCCTTCCAGTGGACCTGGGGAGTGGCCCGGTTCGGCGCCCTCACCCTCGGCGTCACCGTCTACACCTCCCTGAGCCCCGCCGTCCTGTGGTGGAGCGCCCTCCTCGCCGGCGTCCTGACCTCGGCCGCGACCCTGGCCCTCCGGTCCCGGGTCGGCCGCCGGACCGAGCACGACCTGGCCGCCTGACGCCGGAACCATCCGGGCGGACGACATCCGGCCGGCGCCATCCGGTCAGTTTTCGAGAAGCCACCCTCGCGGGTGATCCCTAGCCTGGTTGTCACACCGAGATCCGCACGATCCGCGAGATCCGCACGATCCGCGAGATCCGCACGATCCGCACGAGAGGAAACCCGCGATGAAGAGCACCCGGACCGCCGCCAAGACCACCACCGCGACCGACGAGAAGTACGACGGCTTCACCGACGAGGAGCGGAGCGCGATGAAGGAGCGCGCCCAGGAGCTGAAGTCGGCCGCCCGCCGCGGCTCCCGCGCGGGCGCGGCCAAGGCGGACCCGGAGAGCGAGGTGCTCGCGAAGATCGCCGAGATGCCTGAGGCGGACCGCGTCCTCGCCGAGCGGGTCCACGCCATCGTCACGGCCGGCGCGCCGGAGCTCGCCCCGAAGCTCTGGTACGGGATGCCCGCGTACGCCAGGAACGGCAAGGTCGTCTGCTTCTTCCAGAGCGCGCAGAAGTTCAAGTCGAGGTACGCCACCCTCGGCTTCAGCGACCAGGCACACCTCGACGACGGCGCCATGTGGCCGACCGCCTTCGCCCTCACGGAGATGACCCCCGCCGCCGAGGCGCGGATCGGCGAACTCATCAAGAAGGCGGTGAACCTGTGAGCTGCCTCGCCCCGTAGCAGGCGCCGATCGCCGCGGGCCGACCAATGCCTCGGGCACTCAGCTTTTTACGATGCCGGCAGTACGAGCGGCAGCCAGCCACAGCGGGAACTCCTGGAGCAACTGATCGTAGAGATCGGCGTCGGAGAGAGCCTTCGGCGACGGGCCGGCGGCGAAGAACCCGGCGTTGTCGACAATGCGCCGACCCGGCACCGGCAGGTCGTCGAGCTTGCGCAGGAAGCGGAATTCGTCGTTGCCGAACCCGACGAACTGCCAGAAGATCGGTAGCTTCGCGGCGGTACAGAGTACGTGCTCCGCGGCCGGCCTGGACGTGGGAGAACCGTCGGTCTGGAAAACTACGAATGCCGGATCGTCGGCTCCGCACGACTGGTAGTGGTCGATGACGGCCTGCATCGCGACGTGGTAGCTGGTGCGTCCCATGTGACCCATCGAGTCATGCAAAGGGTTGATTCGGTCCTGGTAGGCATCGAGGCTGATCTCAGCGGTACCGTCGACCAACGTGGAGAAGAACACGACCGGCACCACCCCGTCATCATCGAGGTTGGCCGCGAGAGCGAGAGTCTGCTCTGCCAAGCGCTGGACGGAGCCATCACGGTAGTACGGGCGCATGCTCCCGGAGCGGTCCAGGACCAGGTAGACAGCAGCACGCTGCCCACCGACGTCGTGCTTGGCCAGAGAGACCGCAGCCGTCTTGTAGAGGCTGACCAGCCCCGGAGCCCGGGCGGCGACCTTCTCCAGGCTGATTGCGGCGGGGGGCGCCTTGACCTGCTTGCTGTAGTCGACTTTGGGGCGCTTGCGATAGTCGATGGCCATGCACAGTGATTGTCCTCCAAGAGGCCGGGCGGCGCCCCGTTTTGGCCAATGATCCCGTCGGCGGGGAGCTGGCGGCGCATGACCTTAACCAAATGAGATGGCTTATAAGGATTCGACGCGGAGAGGTTTGTCCGTTTCGGAGAACGGCCGGAGTGGGGTTCGAGGGCCGTCCGCCCGGCGCCGGGGCAAGGAAGCGGGCGGACGGCCGTCTCAGGACCGCCTGAAGCGGTCCGGGTTGTTCTTTAGAGCCGCCCTATATTTGGGGAATGGGAGAGATTCCCGAGATCCTGTGGTCCCACCCGCAGCTAGTAGCGGCGGTCACCAGCGAAGACTGGGGCGCCGTCTTCCGCACGTACCGGAAGCTCACTGGTCTGAGCCAGACGAAGTTGGGGGAGCGCGTCGGGCTGGCCCAATCCGACGTGTCCGACATCGAGCGCGGGCGTCGCCAGGTGACCTCTGTGGAGGTGCGGCAACGCATCGTGTCGGGCCTTGACCTTCCTCCTGATCCGCAAGCCACAGCGGCGCGACTGACCGCGGACACGGCCCCGGTCACTGGGGTGGCCGTCCCTGGGGCCGTACCGGACGAAGACCTGTTGGCTCGGGTGACGAGCGTCGTCGACATGTCGCATCGTGTGGACGCCGCGACTCTCGATTGGCTTGATCGCCTGCTTGCCGAGCATCGCAGGGCCGAAGACTTCACCGGGTCACGGCCGCTTATCGATGTGATGCGCCGGCAGCTGCGTACGGTCGTCGACTTGTATGCGGGCGCCCGTGGCCGATTGGCAGACCGTGTCATCCGGCTCGCCTCGGAACACGCGCAGTTCCTCGCGTGGATGGCACAGGACCAGGCACAGACCGCCGCCGCACTGGCCTGGTACGACCGGTCACATGAATGGGCGTTGGAAGCCGGAGATGCCAACATGGCCGCCACGACGCTCAGCATGAAGGCGCACATGGCCTGGTCGGGCGGGCGGGGAGCCCGGTGCGTGCGCCTCGCCGAGGCTGCCCGCTGGTCAGCCCCGGGCACGTCTCTCGGCGTGCAGGGGATGGCCGTGCAGATGGCCGCCCGAGGTCACGCCCTTCAAGGCGAGGCGAGCGACGCCCACCGCCTTTTCGACGAAGCGCAGAGGCTCATCAGCCGGGCGTCCGAACGCCCCGAAGACGAGCCGGTGTGGATGTATTTCTACGACGAGACTTGGTTCACCCTGCAACGAGGCATGGCTGCGCTGCACTTGCGCGATTGGCGTGAGGCAGCGGAGCACATCACGGCCGGTCTGGACGCGCTGCCCGACGAGTACCGGCGTGACAAAACCTGGTACCGCGCATGTCTGGCACACGCACTCGCAGGTGCGGGCGAGTTGGCGCAAGCCGTGTCTGTGGCTGTCGCGACCGTTCCTGATGCCGCGGCTCTGGGGCGTCCTCATTCATGGAACGAGCTGCACACCACTGCCTCCCTGCTCATGCGGCGAGACGCGAAGGAAGGCCGCCGATTGGTCATCGCTCTCCGGGAGCACGACTGACAACCGTCCGCCCGGTGCCCACGGGGGCCGGGCGGGCGGCCCGCCGGCATGTCCGCCTGACGTGGTTGGATGGCCGGGCCGGGTGGGGCGGAGCGAGGAGGGGCGGGGTGAATGTGTCGCGGCGGTCGTACGCGCTGATCGCGGCGCTGGTCCTGGGGCTGCTCGCGCTGGCGTACGCGGGAAGTCGCGGCGCGCGGGGCGGCGGTGGGGACGGCGATGCCGCCACGTGGAGCGCCGACGATCCCTGCCTGAAGGACGTGTCCGTTCCCCCGGTCGAGTACCAAGGCCCCCGGCTGACCGGGCTCGCCCATGGATACGCGTCGGAGTCGCACCTGGGCGGCAGGATGCGCTTCACCATCGACGCGACGATCAGCACCGACCGCCACCCGCTCTCTCTGCGGACCCCCCTCGCCCCCGGCAGCGTGTCGGTCCGCGTCTGCGCCCCGCACGGGAAGGGGCTGATGGCACAGGCCCGCGGGCTGTCGCCGCGGTCCGTCAAGGGCGCCGGGGCGCGGAGCGGCAGGATCCGGGTCACCCGGGCGGATCCGCTCTACTTCACGGTCGAGCTGCCGCGCTCGGCGCTGCGCAACGGCTATGGGATGCGGGACCTGGTGCAGTCCACGCCGAAGCCCAGCAGCAATGACGCGGCCGACTATCCGGTGCTGGTGCTGACCTTCACCGACCCCGGCCTGGACGAGCCGCTGGTGTCCGTCTCCTACAAGCCGGACTCCACCCCGACCGCGCAGGCGCTCGGCGCGCCGCCGCGCGCCGCCCGGCCGCCGTCCTCGACGCGCTCCTGAGCCCACGCCGCCAGCAGCCGCAGCGCGGTCTCGGACGGGGAGCCCTCCTCGACGGTGTGGGCGATCAGCGCCTGGTCCGGGTCGTCGGGCAGGCGGAGGGTCTCGAAGCCCAGGTCCAGCTCGCCGACGACGGGGTGGCGGTAGACGTATCGCCCGTGGGTCTTGTCCTTGAGCCGGTGTTCCGCCCAGACCTCGCGGAACTCGGGGCAGGCCGCGGAGAGTTCCGCGAGGAGCGCCGCCGTCCCCGGGTCGTCGGGGTGGCGGGCCGCGTCGAGGCGCAGGTAGGCGGCCACATCGGCGGCCTTGCCGGGCCAGTCGGCGTACAGGCTGCGCATCCCCTCGTCCAGGAAGACGAGCCGGGCCAGGTTGCGCTGGTCGGGCGGCAGCGCGCCGAAATCGGTGATCAGGGCGGCGGCGAGGTGGTTCCAGGCCAGGACATCCGTGTTACGCCCGACGATATAGGCGGGGACGTCGGTCACCGAGTCCAGCAGCCGCCGCAGCCCCGTCCGTACGCGCTGCGGACGGTCCGTATCGTCCGCGCGGTCGGTGTCCGACCAGGGGCGGGCCAGCCGGTACAGGTGCTCGCGCTCCGCGGTGTCCAGCCGCAGCGCCCGGGCGACCGCGTCCAGGACCGCCTCGGAGAAGTGCAGGGTACGGCCCTGCTCCAGCCGGATGTAGTGGTCGACGCTCACCCCGGCCAGCTGGGCCAGCTCCTCCCGGCGCAGGCCCGGGACCCGCCTGCGGCCGCCGTAGCCCGGCAGGCCCAGCTCCTCGGGCCGCAGCCGGGCCCGCCGGGACCGGAGGAATTCGCCGAGTTCCGCGCGTCTGTCCCATGCCATGCGCCAAGTATCCCCGGCCCGCGCGCCGCCCAGCCTGGTCATGCCGTGCCCAGGCACCGGCTGCCACTGGGTACGCCGCGACCGGACGAGGAGAGTTGCTCTCGCCGGAACGGTTCCGGCCCGCCGGGCGCCCACCACGGCCCCCGGCCACCCTTCTCGTCACAGGAGACACCCACCCATGAGCACGACCACCGTCAATGGACTCCCCGCCCTTCCGCTCGGCACCACCGGCATGGACATCACCCGGACCGGCTTCGGCTCCTGGGCGGTGTCCGGGGCCAACTGGCGCTTCAGCTGGGGAGCCACCGACGACGCCCAGTCGGTCGCCGCGATCCGCCACGCGGTCACCTCCGGCGTCAACTGGATCGACACCGCCGCCGTCTACGGGCTCGGCCACTCCGAGGAACTGGTCGGCAAGGCCGTCGCCGGGCTGCCCGAGGCCGAGCGCCCGTATCTGTTCACCAAGGTCGGGCTGGTCTGGGACCCGGCCGATCCGAAGGCCGCGCCCCGCCGGATCATGAAACCCGCCAGTGTGCGGCGCGAGATCGAGGACTCGCTGCGGCGGCTGGGCGTCGACCACATCGACCTGTACCAGGTGCACTGGCCCGACACCGGCGAGTCGCTGGAGTACGCGGGCGACGGCTCCGGCGCGGTGTCCCCGAACGCCACGCCGCTGGAGGAGTACTGGCAGGTCATGGCCGATCTGAAGGCCGAGGGCAAGGTCCGGGCGATCGGCCTGTCCAACCACTCGCCCGAGCTGCTGGAGGCGGCGGAGCGGATCGCCCACGTCGATGTCATCCAGCCGCCCTTCTCGGCGATCAACCGCTCGGCCGCCGCCGAGATCGCCTGGGCGCACGCCCATGACACCGGCGTGATCGTCTACTCCCCGCTCCAGTCCGGGCTGCTCACCGGCGCGTTCTCCGCCGAGCGCGCCGCGAACCTCTCCGCCGACGACTGGCGCTCCGCCCAAGCCGACTTCACCACCGGCCTGGCCGCCAATCTGCGGCTGGCCGACGCGCTGCGGCCGATCGCCGAGCGGCGCGGTGTCTCCGTCGCCGAGGTGGCCATCGCCTGGGCGCTGGCCTGGCCCGGCGTCACCGGGGCCATCGTGGGCGCCCGTACGCCCGGCCAGGTCGACGGCTGGATCGGGGCGGGCGCGGTGGAGCTGACGCCGGCCGACCTCGACGAGATCGCCTCCGCCATCACCGCCACCGGCGCGGGCACCGGCCCGGCCCGCCCCTGACGGTGGGATCCAGTGCGAGGAGAACCGCCATGTCCCTCGTCGTGGTCGCCGAGTGCGTGGCGCGGCCGGGCCGGGAGGACCGGCTGCGCACCGCCCTCGAGGCGCTGATCGAGCCGTCCCTGGAAGAGCCCGGCTGCCTGGCCTACCGGCCCTACGCCGACCCCAACAACCCCGGTCACATGGTGGTCGTGGCGGAGTGGACGGGCCCCGAAGCCCTCGCCCGGCACGGCGCCACGCCCCACGTCCACCACGCGCGGCAGGTGCTGCACCTGGTGCTCGCCGAGCCGATGGCCGTGCGGAGGCTGGTGGCCCAGGGGGCGCTGGCTCCGGAGTCGGTGGCTCAGGGGTCGGTGGCTCAGGAGTCGGTGTCCGAGGGTTTGGCGGCCGAGGGTTTGGCGGACGACGGCTTGGCGGCCGAGGGTTTGGCGGCCGACGGTTTGGCCTCCGACGGCTTGGCGTCCTCGAAGTAGGCGTCCAGCACCGCGTCGAGCTCGGCCGTCCACGTCTTCAGCGCGCTCCTGGCCGGCGCCTGGACCTCGGCCTCGTACCAGCGGCGCGCGGTCGTGTAGACCGTGACGGAGAACCGGCGCCCGAACCGCGGGGTGTCGATCTCGACCGCGCCGACCTCGTCCCAGTCGAACTCGGCCGTCTCCCCGTCCATGTGGAGGGTGACACCGCGACGGCCGGCGCTGATCGAGGCGCGCCGGTCGGCGGCCTCGAAGACGGGCCCGTCGGTGTCGTCCTCGTCCGGCGCGGCCTTCTCCGGCGCGTCCTCGGCCGTCTCGGCCCCGTCCCGCACGCCCTTGGCCGTCTCGGCCTCGTCCGTGCCGGCCTTCGCCTCGGCGTCATCGGCGCCGCCGGCGTTGTCGGCGCCGTCCTCGGCCACCGCGTCCACGGCCCGGGGCTCTGCCTCGGCCGCCGCGTCGGCGCCCTGGGGCGGCTGCTGCTCCGCCTTCTCGTCCGGGGTTTCCTCCTCCGTTGGGCGTGGGGCCGTGAGGCCGGGGATGAACGCCGGATCGAACCCGGCGGCGGGCACGGGCGGGGTGCTCGGTCCTATGCGCTGCTCCACGGCTGGCAGTATGGCCGATAAACCTGTGCCGGGAACAGCGTCACAGGCGGGCCGGTGACGTTCGTACGGAGGAATCCCGATGAAGCTGCGCTGCGCGGTGCTCGACGACTTCCAGGGAGCCGCCCTCCGCAGCGCGGACTGGACGCCCGTCCTGGACCGGGTGGAGGTCGTGAGCTTCAGCGAGCACTTCGGCACCGAGGACGAGCTTGTCGCGGCCCTGGCCGACATGGACCTCGTCGTCACGCTGCGCGAGCGCGTCCCCTTCCCCGCCTCGCTGTTCGCCCGGCTGCCGAAGCTGAAGCTGCTGGTCGCCTCGGGCATGCGGAACTCGGTGATCGACTACGCGGCGGCCGAGCGGCACGGCGTGACGGTCTGCGGCACGGCCAGCTCCCAGACCCCGCCGACCGAGCTGACCTGGGCGTTGATCCTCGGCCTCGCCCGGGGCCTGGTCGTGGAGAACACCGCGCTGCGTACGGGCGGGCCCTGGCAGAGCACGGTCGGGGCAGATCTGCACGGCCGGCGGCTGGGGCTGCTGGGGCTGGGCAAGATCGGCAGCCGGGTGGCGCGGATCGGGCAGGCCTTCGGCATGGAGGTGACGGCCTGGAGCCAGAACCTGACCCGGGAGCGGGCCGACGAGGTCGGGGTGGCGCTCGCCGGGTCCAAGGAGGAGCTGTTGGCCTCCAGCGACGTGGTCTCCGTCCACCTCGCGCTGAGCGACCGCACCCGAGGTCTGCTGGGCGCCGGTGAGTTGGCGCTGCTGAAGCCGACCGCGTATCTCGTCAACACCTCGCGGGCCGCCATCGTCGACCAGGACGCGCTCCTCGACGCGCTGCGGCGGGGGTCCTTCGCCGGGGCGGCGGTGGACGTGTTCGACATCGAGCCGCTCCCGGCGGACCACCCCCTGCGCACCGCGCCCCGGCTGCTGGCCACACCGCACCTCGGCTATGTCACGCGGGACAACTACCGCAGGTACTACGGCGAGGCGGTCGAGGACATCCAGGCGTTCCTCGACGGCTCCCCCGTACGCCGCCTCGGCTGAGTTCGCCGGTACGTCGGCTGAGTTCGCCCGTACGCCTACTCCTCGGCTGACGCCGCCCGTACGCCGCTGCTTTGACGACACGCCCCTTTGACGACACGCCCCCTAGCAGCCCGTGGAGGCCCGGGCGGTGAGGACGGGCCGCAGCCGTTCCGACGGGGGCCGTTCCCCCGCCAGGATCCGCACCAGCATCGCGAGCGCCCGCCGTCCCATCTCGTGCGTCGAGGACAGCACGCTGGTCAGGGGGAGGGGCAGTTCGGCCGCGAGGGGGGTGTCGTTGTAGCCCATGACCGCGAGGTCCTCGCCGACGCGAAGGCCGCGGTCCCGCGCCGCCCCCAGGGCGCCGATCGCGGCGAAGTCATTGACGGCGAAGATCGCGGTGGGCGCGGGGTCCGCGGCCAGCAGACGGTCGGCGGCCGCACGGCCGGCCGCGGTGTCGAATCCGCCGTGGGCGATCCGGTCACCCGGCACCGGCACCCCCGCTTCGGCGCAGCGCTCGAGGAAGCCGCCGACGCGGTCCACCCCCGTGCTGGCGTGCGGCTCGCCCGCGATGATCGCGACGTCACGGTGGCCGAGCCCCAGGAGGTGGTCCGCCGCCAGCCGGCCGCCGAGCCAGTCGTCGCAGGTGACCGAGGGGTGGTCCGCCGAGTGCCGGTTGACCAGGACGAACGGTGTGCCCCGGGCCGCGACCTCGGCCAGGAAGTCGTCCTCCACCCGGGCATCGCCGAAGATCAGGCCGTCGGTGCGGCGGGCGATGAGCATGTCGGTGCGCGCCCGGCGGGTCTCGGGCCGGTCGAGGGTGTTGACCACGATGGTGGAGAGCCCCTTGGCGGTGGCCGCTTCCTCGATGCCCTCGTGGATCATGGCGAGCACCAGGTCGGACATGCGGGGCACGAGCACGCCGATCAGATTGCTGCGCCGGGTGCGCAGCCCGGTGGCGTGGGGGTCGGGCCGGTAGCCCAGTTCGGCGGCGAGCCGGCGGACCCGGTCGGCGGTGGCGGTGGATGCGGCCCGCGCCCCGGTGGCCGCCGGGCCGTTCAGGATGCGCGAGACCGTGGAGACGTGGAGCCCCAGCTCCTTGGCTATGGACTGCAGGGTGACCGGCCGCGCACCGTCTGCCATCTGTGTTCTACCTTCTCTCGGCCGCTGCTCTTGACGACGTTTCGAGCGCGTGCACATCATAGCCCAAACGATTGGGCCAAACGTTTGGGCTATGGGTTTGGGTCACTTGTTTTGGCTTGTTCTTGCGTACCCAAACGTTTGGGTTTCGCAGTCGACACCGACGAGAGGCGAGAGCCATGAGCACGTCCCGCCAGGCCGACCACCGGGTCAGCCCCGCCAGAGTCGCCGTCGTCCAGTGCGACGCGCAGGTGGGAGTGGAGAACCGCCGTCGCAACGTCGAACACGGGCTGCGCCTCGCGGCCCGGGCCGCCGACGACGGGGCCACGCTCATCGTGCTGCCCGAGCTGTGCGCCACCGGATACACGTTTGCCACCCGGGCCGAGGCGTACGAGCACGCCGAGGAGGTCCCCTCGGGGGAGAACGTCCGCGCGTGGGAGTCCTTCGCCCGCGAGCGCGGGGTCCACCTCGTCGGCGGGCTCGCCGAACGGGACGGCGCGCGGCTGTACGACACCGCCGTACTGGTCGGCCCGGACGGCTACGTGGGCCACTACCGCAAGACCCACCTGTGGAACACGGAGAAGCTCTGGTTCGAACCGGGCGACCTCGGCTTCCCCGTGTTCCAGACCCCGATCGGCCGGATCGGCCTCCTCATCTGCTGGGACATCTGGTTCCCGGAGGTGCCGCGCCTGCTCGCGCAGCAGGGGGCCGACATCATCTGCAGCGTCAACAACTGGGTATGGACCCCGCCGCCGCTGTTCGACGAGTCCGGGCGGTGCATGGCCTCCTACCTGACCATGACGGCCGCGCACGTGAACAACGTGTTCATCGCCGCGGCCAACCGGATCGGCACGGACCGGGACGCGCGTTTCCTGGGGTGCTCGCTGATCGCGGGCACCAACGGGTGGCCCCTGGGCGAGGTGGCCGGTCCCGACGAGGAGCGCATCCTGACGGCGGACATCGACATCGTCGCCGCCCGCAGCGCCCCCGTCTGGAACCAGCTCAACGACCTGATCCGCGATCGCCGCACCGACCTGTACGACCCGATGCTCGGCTACACGCTGAGCCCCGCCGCCCCCCGATAGGTGGGACTCGTGGCAGGCGAGAGCGCCCTGGACCGACGCGCTCGCGACACCCCCCGGTGGGTGGGTGTCGCGACGGCGGGCCGTGGCCGGCGTCCTGGCCGGCTGGTGCCTGAAGGCGGTCGACTTCTCGGCCTGTGCCCCGGCTTCTGAACGACCGGCCACCGAACCAAGGACCCTCCTTCATGACCAGCTTCTGCCCCACCACTGATGCCGCCGCCGCGGCCGACCCCGATGCCGCCGCCCCGGGCCTCTTCGCCGGCCGGACGATCAGCGAGCTGGCCACGGAACTGCGAGCGGGCCGCACCACATCGGTCGAACTCACCCGTCACGCCCTGGAGGCCATCGCCGGGTCCGGCCCCCGGGTGAACGCCTTCGCCCATGTGGACGCGGGCGGCGCGCTGGCGGCGGCGCGCCAGGCCGACCGCGAGATCGGCGAGGGCCTGGACCGCGGGCCGCTGCACGGCCTGCCCACCGGCATCAAGGACATGATCGACGTGGCCGGCCTGCCCACCACGGCGGGCTCGGCCCACCTCGCCGGCCGCGTCGCCCGCACCGACGCCGCGTGCGTACGGCGGCTGCGCCGGGCCGGCGCGGTGATCGTCGGGAAGACGACGACGCACGAGTTCGCGTACGGGCCCACGGGGGACCGCTCCGTCCACGGCCCGACGCGCAACCCCCGCGACCTCACCCGGATGGCCGGGGGTTCGAGCGCCGGGAGCGCCGCCGCGGTCGCCGCCGGGATGGTGGCGTTCGCGCTCGGCACGGACACCGGCGGCTCCGTCCGCATCCCCTCCGCCCTCTGCGGTGTCGTCGGTTTCAAACCCGCCTACGACGCGATACCGACGCACGGCGTGCTGCCCTTGTCCCGGACGCTCGACCACGTCGGCGTCCTCGCCCCCACGGTGCGGGACTGCCTCACCGTCCACGATGTGCTGGCGGAGCGCGAGGGGCGCGGCCATCGCCTCGACGGGGCGGCGGCGGACGCGGGCCTCGCCCCGGACACCGGCCGCGTCGGAGGGCTCACCGTCGGATGGCTCACGGAGGAGGCGCCCCCGCCGGGGGACCCCCGCGTCGCGGCCACGGTGCGGCGCGCCCTGGAGACGGCGGTCGGCACCGTGCCGGACGTGGTGTGGCGCCGGGCGCGAGCCTGCCGCGACGCCTTCTCGGCCATCCAGGGCGCCGAGGCGTCCGCGCTGCACGCCCGGCGCATGGAGCAGGCGCCGGGCCTGTACGACGAGGAGGTGCTGCGCCGGCTCCAGGCCGCGTCGGCCGTCTCCCCCGAGCGGTACGCGGCGGCGCTCGACACCCGCGCGGCCCTCATCCGCGCCGTCGGGGAGCTCTTCGGCCGGCATGACGTGCTGGCCCTTCCGACCGTTCCGATCACCGCTCCGCCGCTCGGCGCCCGCGAGGTGGCCCCGGACGGTCGCGTCATCCCCGTACGCGACGCCCTGCTCTCCCTCACCAGCCCGTGGAACGTCCTGGGCCTGCCCGCCTTCAGCGTCCCGGCCGGGGCGGTCGACGGCCTGCCCGTCGCCCTGCAACTCGTATGCCGTCCCGGAGACGAGGCCAAGGCGGCCGCCCTCGCCCACCGCCTGACCCCCTGAGCCGATCACCCTTCTGACCCGACTCCCCTGACCTGACCAGAAACAGGAACATCACATGACCACGCCAAGCGACTACCCGGTCCTCGAACTGCCCGGCTTCCGCCTGGAGACGGGCGGCGTGCTCGACCCGGCGCGCCTCGCCTACCGGACGCACGGCCAGCTCGCGCCCGACAAGTCCAACGCCATCCTGCTGCCCACCTGGTTCGCCTCTTCGGCAACGGCCTGTCCTCCTCGCCCTCCAACACCCCCGCGCCCCAGGCCGGCGCCGGCTTCCCGCACATCACGATGCGCGACAACGTTCGTGCCCAACAACGCCCTGGTGCGCGGCCACTTCGGCATCGAACGCCTGGAGCTGGTGATCGGCTGCTCCATGGGGGCGCAGCAGACGTACCAGTGGGCGGTGTCGTATCCGGGCATGGTGGCGCGCGCCCTGCCGTTCTGCGGATCGCCGAAGACCGCGCCGCACAACGCCGTGTTCCTGGAGGGACTGAGGGCGGTGCTCACCGCGGACCCGGAGTGGCGGCTGGGCCGCCGGGCTCCGGGGTACGCGGCGGGGCTGCGGGCGTTCGCCCGGGTCTACGCCGGGTGGGGCTTCTCGCAGGCGTTCTACTGGAACGAGCGCTACCGGGCGCTGAGCTGACCCCCGCGCGACCCTGACGCCGGGGCCGGCTCATGGCTCGGGGGCGAGGTCGAGTACGTCGAGGAATGCGGTCGCCGCCGGGGTGAGGCTGAAGCGGCTCCAGACGATGTACTCCACCCGGGCCGGCGCGTCGGCGACCTCGATGGTGACGACGCCGGCGAGCTGCGGCGCGTAGGCGGAGGGGAGCATGGCCACGCCGAGGCCCTGCCCGACGAGCCGGGCGATGAGGTCCGCGGTGGTCACTTCGAAGGCGACGTCACGGACCAGGCCGGCGGCCGCGAAGGCCTGGTCGGACTGGGCGCGCCCGGCCGTCCCTGCCGGGAGGTCCACGAACACCTCGGTGGAGAGCCTGCGCAGGGTGACCGCGGGCTCGCCGGCGAGGGGGTGGTCGGGAGCGACCACGGCGACGAGGCGGTCGCGGGCGAGTTCCCGGGTGGTGACGCCTTGGGGGTGCGCGGTGGTCGGCAGCCCGAGGAAGGCCACGTCGAGGGTTCCCTGCTTGACCTGCTCGACGAGGTCCTCGCTCGCGCCCACCCGCAAGCTGACGCGCACCTGCGGATACCGCCGGCGGAAGTCGTGCAGCGCGCGGGGGATGTCGACCGCGGCGACGGTGGGGATCAGGCCCACGGCGAGCCGCCCGCGTACCTCTCCGACAGCCGCGGCGACCTCGGCGGCCGCGCGCTCGGCGGCGTCCAGACACTGACGGGCGGCCGGGAGGAACGCCTCACCGGCCGGAGTCAGCCGCACCCGGCGGCTGGTGCGGTCGAAGAGCCGCGCGCCCAACTCCCGCTCCAGGCGGGCGATCTGGTGGCTGAGGGCGGACTGGACCACCAGGCACCGCTGGGCGGCCCGGGTGAAGCTGTTCGTCTCGGCGACCGCGAGGACGTACCGCATCTGCTGGAGTTCCATGGATCCATCATGATCTATCGCGGATCGAGATCAATGACGTGACAAACATGTGTTGGACTCATTGATCCCCGCGCGGCGAGACTCCAGATATGACAAGCCGAACCGTGTCCGGCGGAGCCGGGGGGATCCGCCGCGGAGACCTGCCGCGCACCGCGCTGACGGCGCTCGCCCCCTTGGTGTGGGGCACGACCTATGTGGTCACGACCGAGCTTCTCCCGCCCGGACACCCGCTGTTCGCGGGGCTCCTGCGGGCGCTGCCCGCCGGGCTGATCGCGCTCGCGGTCACCCGGACCCTGCCGCGCGGGGCCTGGTGGGGGAAGGCGGCGGCGCTCGGCGTGCTGAACATCGGGCTGTTCCTGCCGCTGCTGTTCGTCGCGGCCGAGCGACTGCCGGGAGGTGTCGCCGCGACCTTGGGGGCGGCCCAGCCGCTCGGCGTGGCCGTCCTGGCCGTGACCGTCCTCCACGAGCGGCTGTCCGTCTGGCGCCTGCTGTGGGGGGTGATCGGCGTCGTCGGCGTCGGCCTGGTGGTGATCGGGCCGCGCGCGGCGCTCGACACGACGGGGATCGTGGCGGGGCTGGCCGGCGCGGTCACCATGGCGCTCGGCGTGACGCTCACCAAGCGCTGGGGACGCCCCGCGGGGGTCGGGCCCACCGCCTTCGCGGGCTGGCAGCTCACCGCCGGGGGGCTCTTCCTGGTGCCCGTCACCTTCCTCGTCGAGGGGCCGCCTCCCGCGATCGACGGCGCCGCCGCCCTCGGCTACCTGTGGCTGGGCCTGGTGGGCGGGCTGATCAGCTACGCCCTGTGGTTCCAGGGCATCACCACCTTGCCCGTGACCTCGGTCGCGGTGCTCGGCCTGCTCTCGCCGCTGGTCGCCGCCGTGCTCGGCGCCGTCCTGCTCGACCAGACGCTCGGCCCCGTCCAGCTCCTCGGGTTCGGGCTCTCGCTCGCCGCCATCGTCGCCGGACAGCTCCCCGCCCCCGCCCGCACCCGCACGTCGGGCTCGACACCCGCCCCCGGGACGGCCACTCCCGGGACACCCACTCCTGAGACACCCACTCCCGGGACACCCACCCCCGAAAGGACACCTCGATGAAGATCGTCGTCGTCGGAGCCACAGGCATGGTCGGCTCGCGCGTCGTGACGGAGGCCGTGCGCCGGGGCCATGACCTCGTCGCGGTGTTCCGCACCCAGCGGCCGGCCGACCTGCCGCCCGCGGTGACCGCCGTCGAGGGCGAGGCGACCGACACCGACCACATGAGCCGGCTGTTCAAGGACGCCGACGCGATCGTGGCCGCGACCCGCCCCGCCCCCGGCCACGAGGACACCGCCGTCCCCACCACCACCGCCCTGCTCGACGCCGCCGCGGCGGCCGGGGCACGGATCCTCGTCGTCGGCGGCGCGGCCCCCCTGAGCATCCCGGGACACCCCGACCGGCTCGTCCTCGACAGCCCGGATTACGTGCCGCGGCAATTCCGCACCCTCGCCGCCGCCAGCGCCGCGCAACTGGATGTCTGCCGAGCCCACCCGGCCGACTGGGTCTACCTCAGCCCGCCGGCGCTCCTCGAACCCGGACAGCGCACCGGTGCGTACCGCCGGGGGACCACCACCCTCATCGCCGATGCCGACGGCACGTCCAGGATCTCGGCAGAAGACCTCGCCGTGGCCGTCCTCGACGAACTCGAGAACCCGGGCGGGGACAAGCACTTCACCGTCGGTCACCAGCCCGGCGAATGAGCGGAATCGGCCCTGGGCATCCAGGCCGCGCGGTAGACCCGGCAGGGGTGGGAACCCCTGCCGGGCCGCTGTGCGTCAGCCGCAGCGACGGCCGCTGTTGATGCAGTTCACCGCCTGCTTCATCAGCTTCGAGGACATCACGTTGATGAAGTCCCCGTGGTCCGTCACCGGCTTGTGCAGCTGCTCGGGGAAGCTGTCCACCGCGATGTTCCTCGCGCCGGGCGCCACCTTGTAGGTGATCCGCTGCACCAGCTGCGGGATGGCCTTGAACCCCTGCGGGCACGAGCCGTCGGCGCGGGCGAACGCCACGTGCGTACGGTGGTTCGCGCTGTCGGCGTTCTTGCCGTCCCAGCAGCTCTGGAACGTGAACGTGCGCACCACCTTGCTGCCCCTCGGGCACAGTGGGTACTTGTCCTTCAGCTGGCGGTCCTCGAAGCCGGTGCAGCTCCAAGAGGCGTTGGCGTTGGCCGTTCCGTTGGTGAACGACTTGGCGTCACCGGTGATGATGCGCAGGAAACGGGGCATCGCCGCGACCTTGGACACCGGGTTGCCGCGGAAGCTGATCTGCACGGACGCGGGCCGCAGGATGCGCCCGATGTTGCCCTCCGTCCCGCCGCCCGGGGCGCCCGCGTCGGCCTCCTTCGTGCCGTCCCGCAGCCGCAGGACCGGCCAGTAGTGGGTGGAGCGGTCGCCGTTGGTGCAGGTGGTCCCGGCAGAGGCGAGGACCTCGTTGGAGGCGAAGGCGTCGGTCTTGAGGTTGCCGACGTAGTCGTGCATGTGGTGGGCGCCGTTGCTCACGCCCGGGGCCACGATGACGTTGTCGGAGTTGAAGTGCTTGTTCTCGTTGCGCCCGCAGCGGGAGGAGAAGCGGCCCTTGGAGCCCGTGGCCCGCACCCGCGGGTTCTTCACGTTGGGCCTCACCTTGCGGATGTCCACGAAGTCCGACCGCTGCGGCCCGCCCTGCGCCTGCCCGCCCCCGCCCTGCGCCTGACTGCCCTGCGCCTGGCCGCCCCCGCCCTGCGCCTGGGCGTCCGACGCGGCCGCGAGCGCCGCGGTGTCCTGCTTGACCGTGCAGGACGCGAGCGAGTCCAGGCCCGACGGGCGGGTGGCGACCTTCTCGATCTCGGTGGCGATGCGGTCGAGGGTCTGCCGCCGCTCGGCCGTCAGCGGGTCCAGTACGCGCGTGCGCACGAACTCCTGGTCGGCCCGCGTGCCCTGGGCCGTGAGCCGCCGGTAGGCGTCGGCGACCTGGCTGTCCATCTTCGCCAGCTCGTCGTTGACGGCCGGCCGCGCCCGCTGCGGCACCCTCGACAGGCTGGTGGCGACATCGGGGCACTTGACCGTCATCCCGGACCGGGCGGCCGCCTGCTGCGCGGGGGTCTCCTTGGCGGCCGAGGCGTTGTTGTCGGTCATCAGGAGCGCTCCGCCCCCCACGGCCAACGCCGTCGCACCGACCACGGAGATCACGATCACTCGGGACCGCTTGTGTCTCTTCCTGCTTTTCACCGGGCCGCCCGGGCCGCCCCTCATCGGTTGTCGTCGCATACCGAAGAGATACGGAAACCGGGGCCGTTCTTCTCAGCCGCCGTCGGCGTCCCGCCGTCCACCCCGCCAGGTCGCGGTGGAGCGCGGCGGTCTCGGGGTCCCGGCGGGCGTACCGCTCGACGAGGCGCCGGGTGATGGCCGGGGCCAGCAGCGCGTCGCCGGAGCGGACCATGCGGACGGCGGCGACCAGGTGCTCGGGGGTGACGTCCTTGAGGAGGAAGCCGCTGGCCCCCGCGGACAGTGGAACGGTTCGTCTCCGTCGACGACGAGGCCCGCCGGACGCTGGAACCCCGGCCCATGTCCGGCTGACCGCGTGACCCCCTGGCGAGGGGCGGTCCGCCGGCCCGTCGGCGGATCAGAACAACGCGATGCCGATCAGAACAACGCGATGCCGATCAGAATCGCGATGACGAAGGCCACCAGACCGGCGATCAGGCTCGCCACCCTCGGCCGGCGCCGGACGAGTTCGCGGGCGCCCTGCCGCTGCGCGGGGGCGGGCCGGCGCCGTCGGTCGGCCGGCGCGGCGGCTTGGGGCAGGCGGTACGTGGCCACGGAAGGTGTCTCGGGCGCGCGGGGCGGCATGGTGGCCGCTCCGGATGCCGGGCCGGCGGCCGGAGTGGTGCCGAAGACCTGGGCGTGCGGGGGCGGCCCCGGCATGGCGGCGGGCGCGGGCGCGGGGGCGGGGGCGGGCATGGGCTCCGGCATGGGCTCGGGGCGGCCCTGCCAGGCGCCGGAGCCGAACCAGTCGGCGATCTGCTGCGCGGTGGGGCGGTCCTCGGGCTGCTTGGCGAGCATGCCGAGCAGGTAGTTCTCGAAGGCGGGCGGCAGGGCGGCGCCCCGGTGGCTGGGCGGCAGCGGCGGGGCGTCGATGTGCTGGGCGAGCGTGGCGGCGGAGGTGTCCGCCTGGAACGGCGGGGTGCCGGTCAGCAGTTGGTACAGCAGGCAGCCCAGCGAGTACACGTCGGAGGCCGGCCCCGCGGGCCGCCCCAGGGCGCGCTCGGGGGCGAGGTAGAGGCTGGTGCCGATGATCTGCCCGGCCGTGGTGAGCGCGGTGGCGGGGTCGTCGACGAACCGGGCGATCCCGAAGTCGCCGATCTTGACCATTCCGTCGGCATCGGACATCAGGTTGCCCGGCTTGATGTCCCGGTGGACGATCCCCGTGCGGTGCGCGGACGCCAGCCCCGCGGCCGCCTGGGCGGCGACCGCGGCCACCCGCTCCGCGCGGAGCGTGCCCTCGGCGGCCAGCTCCTGGGCGAGGCTGCGGCCCTCGACCAACTCCATCACCAGGTAGAAACGCCCGTCGCGCGCTCCGAAGTCGAAGACACCCACGATGTTGGGGTGGCTCAACCGGGCCGCCGTCTGGGCCTCGAGCCGGAAGCGGGCCGCCGCCTGTGAGCCGGGGTCGTCCCCGATCAGCAACTTGACGGCGACCGTCCGTCTCAGCACCTCGTCGGTGGCGCGCCAGACCTCGCCCATGCCTCCGCGGCCTATGGGCGTCTCCAACCGGTACCGATCCGCCACCAGCACGTGCGCACCAACCTCGATCCTGATCGAACCTGAAGCAAACCGACGCGGACGGACAACGGCACCGTACGAGGTGGTGGTGGGGGGACCGCGACCGCTTCAGGGTACCGACAGTTCCGCTCGGTGCTGTGCGGCCGTGGCCCCCGCCCGAGCGGGATCAGCGCGGCCCGGCGCCGCTGCCGGTGCCCGTGCCGTTGCCCCTGCCCGTGCCGTTGTCGTCGCCTGTGCCGCCGTCCTTGCCGCCCTCCTTGCCATGGCCCGGATCGGTCTCCGTCCGGGAGCGGATGACATCGCCGGGCTCGGCCCGGATCACCCGGTGTCCGGACCCGTCCTGGGAGACGGCGGGCGAGGCTTCGGAGTTCATCGCCTTGGCCTCGCTCTTGAGGATGCGGGCCGACTTGCCCATGGAGCGGACCAGGTCCGGGAGCTTCTTGGCCCCGATCACGACGATGACGACGATGAGGAGGAGCGAGAGCTCACTGATCCCGAGCATCGGTACCTGCTTTCCTGGGCGTGGCGGTGCGGTCGGGGTGGCGTGAGGGCCGGCGCCGGGGCCGTCGCGGATCAGACGTTGACGCCGAAGTCGGCGGCGATGCCCGCCAGGCCGGAGGCGTAACCCTGGCCGACCGCCCGGAACTTCCACTCCGCGCCGTGGCGGTACAGCTCGCCGAAGACCATCGCGGTCTCCGTCGCCGCGTCCTCGCTCAGGTCGTAGCGGGCGATCTCGGCGCCGCCGGCCTGGTTGACGACGCGGATGAAGGCGTTGCGCACCTGGCCGAAGCTCTGGCCGCGTGCCTCGGCGTCGTGGATGGACACCGGGAAGACGATCCTGGTGACCTCGGCGGGTACGGCGGCCAGGTCGACCTTGATGACCTCGTCGTCGCCCTCGCCCTCGCCGGTGAGGTTGTCGCCGGTGTGCTCGACCGAGCCGTCGGGGCTGGTGAGGTTGTTGTAGAAGACGAAATGCTGGTTGGAGGCCACCTTGCCGGACTCGTCCAGGAGCAGGGCGCTGGCGTCCAGGTCGTAGTCCGTGCCTGTCGTGGTCCGCACGTCCCAGCCGAGGCCGACCAGGACGGCCGTCAGGCCCGGCGCCTCCTTGGTGAGCGAGACGTTGCCGCCTTTGGACAGGGAAACTCCCACGTTCTCCTCCTGTGCTCGATGGGCCAGTGCCCGATGGGCCGGTGCCCGAGGGCCTGCCCCCGATGGGCCGAAGCAAAATCTACATCACTGTAGAAGACGCGTGGGGGCGGTGCGCGGCCTCCGAGGAGGTACGGTCCTGTGTCAGCCGGCCGCGAGCAGCGCGCGGCCCGGCGGCGTACGGCGCGTCCCGGCGGAGCGGAGGGAGACGGTGTGAGGGACCAGGACAAGGACGGTCCGCGCCCGCGTTCTCGTCGGCGCGGGCAGGGCGAGCTGGAGGCGCAGGTCCTGGAGGTGCTGTGCCGGGCGGGCGGCCCGGTCACGGCGGCCTGGGTGCAGGAGCGGCTCGAGGGCGACCTGGCGTACACGACGGTGATGACGATCCTGTCCCGGCTGCACACCAAGCAGGCCGTGGCGCGGGAGCGGGTGGGCCGGTCGTTCGTGTGGCGGGCCCAGGCCGACGAGGCGGGCCTGGCCGCGCTGCGGATGCGCCGGGTGCTGGACGGCCAGGACGACCGGGAGGCCGTGCTGGCGAGCTTTGTGACGGGGCTGTCCGCGGACGACGAGCGGCTGCTGCGCGACCTGTTGGGCGAGGCCGCGGAGGAGTCGGAGGGCTGACATGGGCGTGTTCGTCTTCCTCCCCCTGGTGCTGCCGCTCACGGCGCTGCCGATCGCGCGCCTGGCCGAGCAGCATCTCCACCCGCGTGCCGCCACCCGCCTGCTGACCTTCGTCGGGGGCGTGCTCGCGCTGTGCTCGACGCTGTGCCTGGGCCTGCTGGTCGTCGTCGGCACGGCCCAACTGCCGGGCAATCCGCTCCCGGACGGCTGGTCCGACCCCGAGGTGCGGGCCGCGGTGCCGTACGACGAGGTGGCCGGGAAGGCCGCGATCGGCGCGCTGGCCGTGGTGGCCGTCGGCTGTACGGCCACGGTGGTGCGGCATGTGAGCGTGCGGCGGCGCGCCCAGGCGGCGCTGGCCGGCCTGCCGCAGTCGCCGGTCGCGGTGCTGCCCGACGGCAAGGCGTACGCGTACGCGCTGCCGGGCGGGCCAGGGGCGTGTCGCGAGCGGGGGCGGATCGTCGTCTCCACCGCGATGCTGGACTGCCTGACCGCGCGCGAACGGCAGGCGCTGATCGCCCATGAGCGGTCCCACCTGGACGGGCGGCACCACCGCCACCTCCTGGTGGCCCAGTTGGCGGCGCGGGCGAACCCGCTGCTGCACGCGCTGCGGGGCGCGGTGGCCTACTGCGCGGAGCGGTGGGCCGACGAGGAGGCGGCCCGGGCGGTGGGGGACCGCCGGGTGATGGCGCGGGCGGTGGGCAAGGCGGCCCTGGTCTCCCAGGGCACGCCCGCCCCCACGCTGGCGGGCTTCGCCGCGCCCGGGCCCGTGCCCCGGCGGGTGGCCGCGCTGCTGGGCCCGGTGCCCCCGGCCCGGTGGTGGCCGCCGGTGGCCACCGCGGCCGGGCTGGCCGCGTGGATCGCGGCCGCCGGCACCGCCGCGTCCGCGCTGTCCTCGGCGAACGCGGCGGTGGCGCTGTTCCTCGTCCTCCAGGCCGCCACCCCCCTGTAGGGCGCCGGCGCCGGAGGCGTTGGCTTACAGGTCGAACTCGGCCGGCGGCAGGTCGAGCGCGAAGCAGGCCTCGCGGACCACGGCCTGCTCGGTCTTGTCGAAGTCGCCGTCGGCGCCGCCGATGACGATGCCGATCTGGATGACGGCCCGCGCCTCGGCGGGCTTCTTCTTCGCCTTGGCGACCTCCTGCAACAGGCTGACCTTGCCGAAGTCGAAGTCGGCGGTGAGCTTGTTGAGGTAGTCGTTGAAGCGGCGCTGCAGGTCGTCCGCGGGGAAGTTCTGCAGCACCTCGTTCGTGGCGATGAGTTGGGCGACGCGCTGCCGCTCGGACGGGTCGACGCTGCCGTCGGCCGCCGCGACCAGGGCACACATCGCCATGCTCGCGTCGCGGAACGCCCCGCTCTTGAGGTCGTTCTTCTTCGCGACGAGCTGGGTCTGCATCGTCTGGGCGGAATCCTTGATGCGATCCCACAGGGCCATGAGAACTCCGTACGTGAGGTGTTTCTACAGTGGTGTAAAAGCTAGCAGGGCGCGCGGCCTTCCGGCTCGGTCGTCCCCTTCGTCGGCTCGGTCCTGTTCGCCGTCTCGGTCCTCTTCGCCGCCTCAGTCCTCTTCGTCCTCGAAGGCGTCGCCGATCTCGTCGACTACCTCGGCCGCCACGATGCCGCCGACCACGCCGACCGCGACCCCGGCCGCGACGCCCGCGACCACCGCGCCGGTGCTCGGGCCGGAGCGGTGGTGGCCGTCGTGCCCGTGGCCATGTCCGTGCCCGTGGCCGTCGTGCGCATACCCGTCGTGGTGGCCGTAATCCTGCCCGTAGGGCGCGCCGTGGGAGCCGTACGAGCCGTGGTTCTCGACCATCTGCCGCACCCAGGCGTCCACCTCCGCGTTCCAGTCGCGGTGTTCGACGCCCTCGTGGCCGACCGTGAAGCGGTTGACGGCGTCGTGGCCGCCGGAGAAGAGGCCGCCGCGCTTGTCGGCCTCGAGGACGACCTCCATGCCGCCGGGGTGGGCGAGGAAGGTGACCTCGATCTCGTTCACGGCGTGGGCGTACTGCGGCGCGGGGGTGAGTTCGATCTCCTGGTAGAACGGCAGCGTCTGCCCCGTGCCACGGATGTGACCCAGTTCCAGGTCGGCCGACTTGAAGCCGAAGCCCAGCTGTCCGAAGGCCTCCAGGACCGCCTCCTGGGCGGGCAGCGGGCCCACGGTCAGCGGGTCCAGGTCGCCCTTGTCCTTGGCGCCCGCCACCGCCAGTTCGGTGCGCACGCCCAGGACGATGCCCAGCGGCTGTCCGTACAGCTCGGTGACGGGCGTCTCCCACGGGAGGGTGACGGAGAACGGGACGCTGCGGTCTTCCCCCTCGGCGAGCCGGAACCCGCCGCCGACCGTGAAGCGGTCGAAGGCCACGACGCCTTCGCGCTCGCCCTCCTCGTACTCGGCCTCGACCCGGGCGACCAGCTCCAGGGTGATCTGCTCGATGTCGAAGTCCGAGGACCCGCCCTTGAGGTGGACCTGGCCGCTCAGCGCGCCACCGGGGCGCACCGGGCCGCCCTCCAGGACCGTGTCCACGGTGGGGCCGCCGATGCCGAGGGAGCCGAGCAGTCGTTTGAACACCATCGCGGCGTTCACTCCTTCACAAGTATTCTGTTCCGCGTCGTTCTCTACACGCATGTAGAAGCATAGAGGCGACGCGTCCCCCCGGGAATGCTTTACCATCCCTTTACGTTGACTGGGGGAGGATGCGTCCCCCGGAAACCCCGAGAGGCTCCGGAAAGCCCCGAGAGACCCCGGAAACCCTGAGAGAACGAGGAAAGGAGCGGCGGACCCGCCATGGGTGAACCTCCCAGTACCGGCCGTGTCGTCCCCCGTCGGCAGTCGAGCGGGAAGTGGGGGGTGGCACGGTGACCGAGGTCCTGCTGCTCCTCCTCGCCCTGGTCCTCACCCTGGCCTGCGCGGTCTTCGTGGCCGCCGAGTTCTCGCTCACCACCGTCCAGCGCGGTGAGCTGGAGCGCGCCGCCGAGGCGGGCGAGCGCGGCGCCGGGGGCGCGCTGGCGGCGGTCCGGCGGCTGACCTTCCAGCTGTCCGGCGCCCAACTGGGCATCACCGTCACCTCCCTGGTGATCGGCATGCTCGCCGAGCCCTCACTCGCCGCGCTGTTGCTCGGGCCCCTGCGGGCCGTCGGCCTGGGCGGCGCCGCCTCCTCGGTGGCCACCGTCCTGGGCGTGGCCGTCTCCACGGTGGTGCTGATGGTGGTCGGCGAGCTGGTGCCCAAGAACTGGGCCATCTCCCGCCCGCTGGCCGTGGCCAAGGTCGTGGCGGGCCCCCAGCGCGGCTTCACCGCCGCCTTCTCGCCCTTCATCCGCCACCTCAACAACACCGCCAACCGGTTCGTACGCCGCCTGGGCCTGGAGCCCGCCGAGGAGCTGGCCGGCGCCCGCACCCCCGAGGAACTGGTGGCCCTGGTCCGCCACTCCGCCGAGCGGGGGGCCATCGAGCCGGACTCGGCCGAGCTGTTCGTCCGCACCCTCCACCTGGGCGAGCTGACCGCCGAGAACGTGATGACCCCGCGCGTGGACGTCCAGGCCCTGGAGGCCCACGCCACCGCCGCCGACGCCGCCGACCTCACCTTCGCCACCGGCCTGTCCCGCTTCCCCGTCTACCGCGACAGCCTGGACGAGGTCATCGGCACCGTCCACATCCGCGACGTGCTCGCCCTGGACCCGGCCAAGCGCGCCGCCACCCCCGTCACCCACCTGGCCACGCGCCCGCTGCTGGTGCCCGACACCCTGCCCGTCGGCACCCTGCTGCAGCGCCTGCGTGCCGAGGGCGCCATGGCCGTGGTCATCGACGAGTACGGCGGCACCGCCGGGGTGGTCACCGTCGAGGACGTCGTCGAGGAGGTCATCGGCGAGGTCCGCGACGAACACGACCCGCTCGACCCCCCCGACCTGCTGCCCGCTCCGCCCGCCGACGACGGCCGCGCCGTCTGGGAGGCCGACGGCGGCGTGCGCCTCGACCAGCTCGCCGGCATCGGCCTCGCCGCGCCCGACGGCCCGTACGAGACCCTGGCCGGGCTGCTCGCCACCCGCCTGGCGCGCATCCCCGCCGAAGGCGACACCGTCCACCTCGACGGCTGGGAGCTGACCGTGCTCGACGTCGACCACCACCGCGCCGACCGCGTCACCCTCACCGCCCCCGCGAAGCCCACGGAGCCCGCGAAGTCCACGGAGCCCGGTAGTACCGCAGCGGCCGCGAAGCCCGCGACGGCCGCGAAGCCCGCGACGCCCGGTAGTACCGCAGCGGCCGCGAAGCCCGCGACGCCCGCAACGCCTCAGGAGGAGGCTTCCCAATGCTGATGTCAAGCCGCTGTCGTGACGGGTGGTGTGACTTGGTAACACCGTCCGTCACGGATGAGAGCCCAGAGCACGTTGACACGGCGCCGGGCGAGGGCGAGGACGGCCTGG
>NZ_BAAASD010000056.1:0-45778 GCF_039532705.1 Streptomyces sparsogenes subsp. cuspidosporus
GGCGGCGGCCCGGCGGTCGGCGGGTCGGGCGTCGGCGGGTCGGGCGGCGGCGCGAGGGTTGGCGATGGCGGGTCGGGCGTCGGCGGGTCGGGCGTCGGCGGGTCGGGCGGCGGCGCGAGGGTTGGCGATGGCGGGTCGGGCGTCGGCGGGTCGGGCGGCGGCGCGAGGGTTGGCGATGGCGGGTCGGGCGTCGGGGGGTCGGGCGCCGGCGCGAGGGTTGGCGATGGCGGCGCGGTGCGGGGCGGCGGGCGCGCGCACGGTCGCACCGTCGTGCTGTGGCCCGACACCTTCACCAACTACCTGTCCCCGTCCGTCGGGCAGGCCGCCGTGCGGGTGCTGGAGGACGCGGGGCTGCGGGTCGTCGTCCCGCCCAAGCCGGTGTGCTGCGGGCTGACCTGGGTGTCGACCGGGCAGCTCGACCGGGCCCGCGCGGTCATGCGGCGCACGCTGGACGTGATGGCCCCGGCCCTGGACGCCGGGCTGCCCGTGGTCGGCCTGGAACCGAGCTGCACCGCCGCCCTCCGCACCGACCTGCCCGAACTCCTCGGCCCCGCCGACCCCCGCGCCGCCCGCCTCGCCGACGCCGTCACCACCTTCGCCGGCGCCCTGGAGGACCTGGCCCCCGACTGGCAGCCCCCGACCGTCGACCGCCCGGTCGTCGGCCAGACCCACTGCCACCAGCACGCCGTCCTCGGCGACGCGGCCGAGCGCCGGCTGCGCGCCCGCGCCGGGCTGACCGGTGAGCTGAGCGGGGGCTGCTGCGGGCTCGCGGGCAACTTCGGCTTTGAGCGCGGCCATTACGACGTGTCCGTGGCCTGCGCGGAGGAGCAGCTGCTGCCGTCCGTACGGAGCGCCGACCCCGCCGCCGAGGTCCTCGCGGACGGCTTCTCCTGCCGCACGCAGCTGGACCAGCTCGCGGGCCGCCGGGCCCGCCATCTCGCGGAGGTGCTGGCCGAGCGGCTGCCGTGAGCTGGGCCGGGGCGGCCGGGGGCCCGGGAGCCCGTGGCGGCCGGGGCTCGGGGCGGCCGGGGCCCGCGACGGCCCGTCACGGTCCGCGACGGCCCATGGCGGCCATGGCGGCCCATGGCGGTCGGGGCGGCCTGAGGAGACCGGGGCGGTCAGCCCCGGTCGCCGGTCAGCCCCGGTCGCCCAGGTCCAGGCGGTCGAGCAGCCCGGCATCCGTGAAGGCGGCGACCAGTTCGTCCCGGCCCTCGGTGAAGTGCGCCCAGCTGTCGTAGTGGACGGGGACCACCCGGCGGGCGCCGAGGATCCGGGCGGCCTCGGCGGTCTGCGCGCTGTCGAGGACGATCAGCGCGCCGTCGAAGAGGACGGAGAAGCGGGGGGCTCCCGCGAAGAGGACGGCGGTGTCCACCGGGCCGAACCGTTCGGCGATCTCCCTGACCGCGTCCAGCGAGGCGTTGTCGCCGCTGACATAGACCGTGGGCAGGCCGTCCCCGGTCAGGACGAAGCCGACGACCTGGCCGGTGACCGGCTCGACCTCCTCGCGCGGGCCGGGCCCGTGGACGGCGGGCACGCCCGTGACGGTGACCGTGCCCCCGCCGGGGCGGTCCAGTTCGACCGCCTCCCAGTCGGCCAGCCCCCTGGCCCCCGCCCCCAGGCGCTGCCCGCCCCCGGGGGTGGTCAGGGTCAGCGGGACCTCGGCGAGCAGGGCCCGGCCGGACTCGTCGAGGTTGTCGGGGTGCTCGTCGTGGGAGAGCAGGACCACGTCGATGGGGCCGAGGTCGGCCGGCGTGGCGGAGGAGGGCGCCGTCTTGGTCAGCCCGCCGCCCGGGACGACGTAGTGGCGGGGCGCGTCGAAGGTCGGGTCGGTCAGGAAACGCAGGCCCCCGTACTCGAAGAAGGCGGTCGGGCCGCCGAGGACGCGGACGGGGAGCTGCTCAGGGCGCGTGCTGGTATCAGACACCAAAACCTCACGGATGGGAAGCGGGTTATCCGTGAAGGACGATAGGAGTTTCTCACGGATGAGCGCAAGCCGTACCATGACAACCATGAGTGGGACGCCGACCGCCGAACCCCTGCCACCGCCCGCGCCGGGGGCGGAGGAATACCCGGCCCTCGACTTCGTCAACAGCGCCATCGCGCTCCCCGCGGGGCACTTCATCGACCTCCTCGGCACCCCCGGGGCCGCGAACCGGTGGCTCACCGACCACGGGCTCGCGCCGGCCGACGCCGGGGTCCAGGAGATGTGCGCGGCGCAGCTGCGCTCGCTGCGCGAGCACATCAGAGTGCTGTTCGCCGCCCGCGTCGCCGGGACGCATGTCCTGCCGACGGCGCTGTCCGCCGTCAACGACGCGCTGAGCAAGGCCCCCACGACCGCCCTGCTGCACTGGGACGAGAAGACCGGCCCCTACCGCGCGACGCCGTGCCCCACCGACGAGATCCTCGACCGCGCCCTCGCCACCCTCGCGGCCGACGCGGCCGACCTCCTCACCGGCCCCGACGCGGACCGCCTCACCGCCTGCGGCTCCACCCCCTGCAACCGCTACCTGCTGCGCCACGGCCGCCGCCAGTGGTGCTCCACCCGCTGCGGCGACCGCGCCCGCGCCGCCCGCGCGTACGCCAGGCGCGCCCGGCCGAAAGCGGACTGACGGCCCGACATCGGCGGCCGGGCAGGACGCGAAAACCAGTGGCCGACCTTGGTGCGGACCAATTACCTTGCGCGCTCGTGACCGAAGTCTCCAAGGCGCCAGGGCTGTTCTCCCGTACGCACGCCGCCGCCACCGCGAGCTTCGCAGCGGTGATGTTCCTGACCGGATTCGCCGCGCTCGCCGTGGTGCCGACGCTGCCGACGGCGGCTCGGGACCTGGATGGGGTGGGGCTGTTCCCCGTGGTGGCGGGGTGTTTTGTGACGGCGAGTCTGCTGGGCGGCGTGCTGGGAGGGCACTGGGCGGACCGGGCGGGGGCGCGCAGGCCGCTGGCGGCGGGGGTGGTGCTCACGGTGGTCACCCTGGTGGTCTCGGGCGGCAGCGTCTCCGTCTGGCAGCTCGCGGCCGGGCGCCTCCTGGACGGGCTGGCGGCCGGGATGGTCGCGGTGTCGGTCAACGCCGCGATCGGGCAGGCGTATCCGGAACGGCTGCGGCCGCGCGCGCTCGCGCTGATGAGTTCCTGCTGGATCATCCCGTCGCTGGCGGGCCCGCCGCTGGCCGGGCTGGTGTCCGAGTGGTGGTCGTGGCGGGCGGTGTTCTTCGGCCTGGCCGCGCTGACGCTGTTGCCCGCGCTGGCGCTGGTGGTCGTACTGCGCGGCCCCGCCCTGGCGGGACCGGAGGCCGCGCCGACGGACGACCACCCGTCGCGCCCGCCGCTGCTGGTCGCGGCGGTGGTGAGCCTGGGGGCGGCGCTGGGGCAGTACGGGGTGTCGGGCTGGGACGTCCGCCATCTGCTGTTCGCCGCCGCCGGGCTCGGCCTCCTCGCGGTCTTCGCGCCGCGTCTGCTGCCCGTGGGCACCTGGCGTGCCGCCCGGGGTCTGCCGGCGACCGTGCTGCTGCGCGCCCTGTCGTCGGGCACGTACTTCACGATCGAGGCGCTGGTGCCCCTCATGCTGATCGCGGAGCGGCGCGCGCCCGCCGTGGTGATCGGCCTGGCGTTCACCGCCGCCGCCGTGGTGTGGGCGGGCGCCTCCTGGGTTCAGGGGCGGCTGGAGAACGTGCCCCGCCACCTGCTGGTCGCCGTCGGCGCGCTGGTGATGGCGGTGGCGGTCGGGCTCGCCGTGGCCGGGACGCTCGCCCGGGGCCCGTATCTCGTCGCCGCGTCCGCCATGCCCGTCGCGGCCGTCGGCATGGGGCTGCTCGCCCCGTCCCTGACCGTGCTGTCGCTCTCCCACAGTCCCTCCGGCCGCCTGGGCCACACCAGCGGAGCGATGCAGACAAGCCAGAACCTCGGCCAGGTCGTGGTGCTGGCCCTCTCCTTCGCCGTGCTCAACACCTGCGTGGCGGGCGGCGCGTCCGCGACGGCCGGTTACGGCGCCGCCTTCGGGCTGCTGCTGGCCCCGACCCTGCTGATCGCCCTGCTGGCCGTTCGGGCGCGCGGCACGGGCGGCAGGGTGGTGGCCGCCGCCCGGACCGACGAACCCTCCCTGACCGGCAGCGGCTCCGACTGAGCGACGACCGGCCGCCGGCAGACGCCCCTGGCCGGGGACGCCCCTGGCCGGAGATGTCCCTTGCCGGGGGCGTCCCTTGCCGGAGACGCCCCTTGCCGGGGGCGTCCCTGGCCGGAGACGCCCCTGGCCGGAGACGCCCCTTGCCGGAGACGTCCCCGGCCGGAGATGGCCCGGCCGGTTACGGCCAAATCATGCAAGCGCGCTTGATTGTTTCTTGCCGCGCTGCCACCCTCCCTTCCCAGGACGCACGTCAGGGACCCCATACGACGGGAGCGCAGCGTGTCCGATACCGACGCCGTGCTCGGCGATCTGCTCGCCGAGGGCGAGGAGTTGGACGGCCTGGTGGCCGGGCTCGCGGAGGAGGATTGGGCCACCCCGACACCCGCCGAGGGCTGGACCGTCGCGCATCAGATCGCCCATCTCGCGTGGACCGACGAGCGGGCGGCGCAGGCGGCCACGGACCCGGCGGGGTTCGCGGCCGAGGTGCGCAAGGCCGCCGCCGACCCCGACACGTTCGTGGACGAGGCCGCCCAACTCGGCGCGGCCCGGCCGCCGGACGAGCTGCTGCGGCGCTGGCGCGAGGGGCGCCGGCGGCTGCGGCGGGTGCTGGCCGCGCAGCCGGCCGGGACACGGCTGCCGTGGTACGGGCCGTCGATGAGCGTGGCCTCCATGGCCACCGCCCGGCTGATGGAGACCTGGGCCCACGGCCAGGACATCGCCGACGCCCTCGGCGTGCGCCGGGCCCCCACCGCCCGGCTGCGCCACGTGGCGCGGATCGGCGTGCGGGCGCGGGGCTTCGCGTACGCGGTGCGGGGACTCGGGCCGCCCGCCGAGGAGTTCCGGGTCGAACTCCGCGCCCCGGACGGCGACCTGTGGACGTACGGCCCCGAGGACGCGCCCCAGCGGGTGACCGGGCCCGCGCTGGACTTCTGCCTGCTGGTCACCCAGCGGGCGCATCGTGCAGATCTGGCGGTGCGGGCCGAAGGCCCGGACGCGGACCGCTGGCTGGACATCGCCCAGGCCTTCGCGGGCCCACCCGGCAAGGGCCGCGCCCCGGGCGGCGGGCGGCCCACCCGCCCCGACCTGCCCGGCGCCGCCGGGGGCAGCCCGGGCCGGCCCGGCGAGGGCCCGGGCCGCCCCGCCGGGGGGCCCGCATGACGCCCCCGCCGTCCCCGCCCTCCCCGCTGCCCCCGCCGCCCCTCCGCGTCGGCAACTGCTCAGGCTTCTACGGCGACCGCTTCGACGCCATGCGCGAGATGCTCACCGGCGGCCCGCTCGACGTGGTGACCGGGGACTACCTGGCCGAGCTGACCATGCTCATCCTCGGACGGGAGCGGCAGAAGGACCCCGCGCGCGGATACGCCGCCACCTTCGCGCGCCAGCTCGACGAGACCCTCGCCCTCGCCCTGGAGCGCGGCGTGCGGATCGTCAGCAACGCGGGCGGGCTCAACCCGGGCGGGCTCGCCGAGGCGATACGTACGGCCGCCGGTGAGCACGGCCTCGCGCCCCGCGTCGCCCATGTCACCGGGGACGACCTCCGCTCCTCCCGCGACTGGCCGGGCCACACCCTCACCGCCAACGCCTACCTCGGCGGCGCCGGGATCGCCGAGTGCCTCCGGGCCGGCGCCGACGTCGTCGTCACCGGGCGGGTCACCGACGCCGCGCTCGTGACCGGGCCCGCCGCCGCGCACTTCGGGTGGCGGGCGGACGACTGGGACGCGCTCGCGGGGGCGGTGGTGGCCGGGCACATCCTGGAGTGCGGGGCGCAGGCGACCGGCGGCAACTACGCGTTCTTCACCGAGCACGACACGCGCCGCCCCGGCTTCCCGCTCGCCGAGATCCACGCCGACGGGTCCTGCGTGATCACCAAACACCCGGGCACCGGCGGCGCGGTGACCGTCGGAACCGTCACCGCGCAACTCCTCTACGAGACGGCCGGCGCCCGCTACGCCGGGCCCGATGTCACCGCCCGGCTCGACACCGTACGGCTCACCCAGGACGGCCCCGACCGGGTCCGGGTCCACGGGGTGAAGGGCGAGCCGCCCCCGCCGTCGCTGAAGGTCGGTCTGACCCGGCTCGGCGGCTGGCGCAACGAGGTCGTCTTCGTGCTCACCGGCCTCGACATCCGCCCCAAGGCCGCGCTCGTCCGCGAGCAGATGGAGGCGGCCTTCACCAACCGCCGCCCCGCCGAGGTGCGGTGGACGCTGGCCCGCACCGACCACCCGGACGCCGACACCCAGGAGGCCGCGAGCGCCCTGCTCCGCCTCACCGTCCGCGACCCGGACCCGGACAAGGTCGGCCGGGCCGTCAGCGGCGCCGCCGTGGAGCTGGCGCTGGCCGGATACCCCGGCTTCCATGTCACCGCCCCGCCCGGCAAGGGGTCCCCGTACGGGGTCTTCGAGGCCGCGTACGTCCCCGCCGCCGATGTCCCGCACACCGCCGTGCTGCACGACGGCACCAGCACCCCTGTCCCCCCGCCCGCCACCACCGCCCCCCTCGCCCCCGTCCCCGAACCACCCCTGCCGCCCCCGCTCCCGCCCGGCCGCACCCGGCGGGCCCCGCTCGGCCTGGTCGCCGGGGCCCGCAGCGGCGACAAGGGCGGGGCCGCGAACGTCGGCGTCTGGGCCCGCACCGACGACGCCTGGCGCTGGCTGGCCCACACCCTCACCCCCGACCGCTTCCGCGCGCTGCTCCCCGAGACCAGAGACCTCCCCGTCACCCGCCACCCGCTCCCCGCCCTGCGCGCCCTCAACTTCGTCGTCGACGGACTCCTCGGCGAGGGCGTCGCCGCCCAGGCCCGCTTCGACCCGCAGGCCAAGGCCGTCGGCGAGTGGCTGCGCTCGCGCCACCTCGACATCCCGGAGGAACTCCTGTGACCCGGCTCGCCTCCGCCCTCGACCCCCACGGCGCCGAGTACGCCGCGAACCGCGAGGCGATGCTCGCCAAGCTCGCCGAACTCGACACCGAGCACGCCAAGGCGCTCGCCGGGGGCGGCGAGAAGTACGTCGCCCGCCACCGCGCGCGCGGCAAGCTCCTCGCCCGCGAGCGCGTCGAGCTGCTCCTCGACCCCGACACGCCGTTCCTCGAGCTGTCCCCGCTCGCCGCCTGGGGCAGCGACTACCCGGTCGGCGCCTCCGTGGTCACCGGTATCGGCGTCGTCGAAGGCGTCGAGTGCCTGATCAGCGCCAACGACCCGACCGTACGCGGCGGGGCCAGCAACCCCTGGACGCTGAAGAAGTGCCTGCGCGCCCACGAGATCGCCCGCGCCAACCGCCTCCCCGTCATCAGCCTCGTCGAGTCCGGCGGCGCCGACCTCCCCAGCCAGAAGGAGATCTTCATCCCCGGCGGCGCGATGTTCCGCGACCTGACCCGCCTGTCCGCCGCCTCCATTCCCACCATCGCCGTCGTCTTCGGCAACTCCACGGCCGGAGGCGCGTACATCCCCGGGATGTCCGACCACGTGATCATGGTCAAGGAGCGGTCGAAGGTGTTCCTCGGCGGGCCGCCCCTGGTCAAGATGGCCACCGGCGAGGAGAGCGACGACGAATCCCTGGGCGGCGCCGAGATGCACGCCCGCGCCTCCGGCCTCGCCGACCACCTCGCCCTCGACGAGCGCGACGCCATCCGCCGGGCCCGCCGCGTCGTGGCCCGCCTCAACTGGCGCAAGGCCCACCCCGACCCGGGCCCCGCCGAACCCCCCGCCCACGACCCCGAGGAACTCCTCGGCATCGTGCCCGGCGACCTCAAGGTCCCCTTCGACCCCCGCGAGGTCATCGCCCGCATCGTCGACGCCTCCGACTTCGACGAGTTCAAGCCGCTCTACGGGCCCAGCCTCGCCACCGGCTGGGCCACCCTCCACGGCTATCCGATCGGCGTCCTCGCCAACGCGCAGGGGGTCCTCTTCTCCGCCGAGTCCCAGAAGGCCGCCCAGTTCATCCAGCTCGCCAACCAGCGCGACATCCCGCTGCTGTTCCTCCACAACACCACCGGCTACATGGTCGGCCGCGAGTACGAGCAGGGCGGGATCATCAAACACGGCGCCATGATGATCAACGCGGTCTCCAACTCCCGCGTCCCCCACCTCTCCGTGCTCGTCGGCGCCTCCTACGGTGCCGGCCACTACGGCATGTGCGGCCGCGCCTACGACCCCCGCTTCCTCTTCGCCTGGCCCAGCGCCAAGTCCGCCGTCATGGGGCCGGGGCAGCTCGCCGGTGTCCTGTCGATCGTCGCCCGCCAGTCGGCGGCCGCCAAGGGACAGCCGTACGACGAGGACGCCGACGCCGCCCTGCGCGCCATGGTGGAGCAGCAGATCGAGTCCGAGTCGCTCCCGCTGTTCCTCTCCGGGCGGCTGTACGACGACGGCGTCATCGACCCCCGCGACACCCGCACCGTCCTCGGCCTGTGCCTCTCCGCCCTCCACACCGCGCCCGTCGAGGGCGCGCGCGGCGGGTTCGGCGTCTTCCGGATGTGAGATGTGAGGAAACCCGTGATCCGATCCCTCCTCGTCGCCAACCGGGCCGAGATCGCCCGCCGGATCTTCCGCACCTGCCGCGAACTGGGCATCGCCACCGTCGCCGTGCACTCCGACCCCGACGCGGGCGCCCCCCACGTGCGCGAGGCCGACGCGGCCGTACGGCTGCCCGGCAGCGCCCCCGCCGACACCTATCTGCGCGCCGACCTCCTCGTCCAAGCCGCCCTCGCGGCCGGCGCCGACGCCGTCCACCCCGGCTACGGCTTCCTCTCCGAGAACGCCGACTTCGCCCGCGCGGTCATCGGCGCGGGTCTCACCTGGATCGGGCCGCCGCCCGAGGCGATCGAGGCCATGGCCTCCAAGACCCGCGCCAAGGACCTGATGCGCGCCGCCGGCGTGCCCCTCCTCGCCCCGCTCGACCCCGGGCGCGCCACGCTCGGCGACCTCCCCCTCCTCGTCAAGGCGGCGGCCGGCGGCGGCGGGCGCGGCATGCGCGTGGTCCGCGACCTCGCGGCCCTCCCCGCCGAGCTGACCTCCGCCCGCGCGGAGGCGCTGTCCGCCTTCGGTGACGCGGAGGTCTTCCTGGAGCCGTACGTCGAGGGCGCCCGCCACGTCGAGGTGCAGATCCTCGCCGACACGCACGGCACGGTGTGGGCGCTCGGCACCCGCGACTGCTCCCTCCAGCGCCGCCACCAGAAGGTCATCGAGGAGGCCCCGGCCCCCGGGCTCTCCGACGGGCTGCGCGACGCCCTCCACGAGGCGGCGGCCGGCGCGGCCCGCGCGATCGGCTACCGGGGGGCGGGGACGGTGGAGTTCCTGGTGGGGCGGGACGGGCGGCCCTACTTCCTGGAGATGAACACGCGGCTCCAGGTGGAGCACCCGGTGACGGAGCACGTGTACGGGGTGGACCTGGTCGCGCTGCAAATGCGGGTCGCGGAGGGCGAACCCCTGCCCGCCGGGCCGCCTGAGGCACGCGGCCACGCGGTGGAGGCCCGGCTGTACGCGGAGGACCCGGTGCGGGGGTGGCGGCCGGGGACGGGGGTGATGCACCGGCTGGCCTTCCCATCGGGGCCGGAGGGGCCGACGGGCCCGGTGGATCGGGCCGGGCCGGTGGGTCCGGGGGGCCCGGCGGGCCTGCGCGTCGACTCGGGCCTCGCCGACGGCGACGAGATCACCGTCCACTACGACCCGATGCTCGCCAAGGTCATCGCCTGGGCCCCCACCCGCGCCGAGGCCGTACGCCGCCTCGCGCACGCCCTGGAGCGGGCGCGGCTGCACGGGCCCGTCACCAACCGGGACCTGCTGGTGCGGGCCCTGCGCCACCCCGAGTTCGAGGACGCCCGCATGGACACCGGCTTCCTCGAACGCCACCTCGAGCAGCTCACCGCCACCGACGACCACACCGCCCCCCTGGCCGCCCTCGCCGCCGCCCTGGCCGACGCGGCGCGGCGGCCCACGGCCGGGACCGGGAGCGGTACCGGGACCGTGGCCGGGCGGCTCGGCGGATGGCGCAACGTACCGTCGCAGCCGCAGCTCAAGACGTACCGCTCGGAGCCGGACGGCATCGAGTACGAGGTCCGCTACCGCCTCACCCGCGACGGCCTCACAGCCGACGACCACCCGGACACCCGGCTGATCGAAGCGAGCCCCCACCACGTGGTGCTTGAAGTGAACGGCGTACGCCGCCCGTTCGACATCGCCGTCTACGGAGACGATGTCCACGTCGACTCACCGCTCGGCGCCCACGCCTTCACCGCCCTGCCCCGCTTCCCCGACCCCACCGCCCGTACGGAACCGGGCTCGCTGCTGGCCCCCATGCCGGGGACGGTGGTCCGCGTCGCCGAGGTGGCGGTCGGCGACCGGGTCGAGGCGGGCCAGCCGATCCTGTGGCTGGAGGCCATGAAGATGGAGCACCGGGTCACGGCCCCCGCCGCCGGTGTGCTCTCCGCACTGCACGCCACCCCGGGCCGGCAGGTCGAGGTCGGGGCGGTCCTGGCGGTGGTGGCGGAGGAGGCCCCCGCCCCGCCCCCGCCGCCCCGTACAGCGCACAGCGACCAGCAGACCGCACCCGGGAGGAGCCGCACATGAAGCCCGACACCAGCCCGCCCAGCCCGAGCAGCCCCCTGATCGACGGCCCCGAACGCTCCGCCCTCCGCTCCGCCGTGGCCGCCCTCGCCAAGCGCCACGGCAGCGACGGGGGAACCACCGACGCCCTGTGGGCCGAGGCCGGCAAGCTCGGCTACCTCGGCGTGAACCTGCCCGAGGAGTACGGCGGCGGGGGCGGCGGCATCGCCGAGCTGTCCATCGTGCTGGAGGAGCTGGGCGCGGCCGGCTGCCCGCTGCTGATGCTGGTGGTCTCGCCCGCGATCTGCGGCACGGTGATCGCCCGCTTCGGCACCGACGAGCAGAAGCGCGCCTGGCTGCCGGGGCTCGCGGACGGCAGCAGGAAGATGGCGTTCGGCATCACGGAGCCGGACGCCGGCTCCAACTCCCACCGCATCACCACCACGGCCCGCCGCGCCCCCGGCGGTGGCTGGCTGCTGACCGGCCGGAAGGTGTTCATCTCGGGCGTGGACATAGCGGACGCCACGCTGATCGTGGGCCGCACGGAGGACGCGCGGACGGGCCGGCTCAAGCCGTGCCTGTTCATCGTGGAGCGCGGGACGCCCGGCTTCTCGTACCGCCACATCCCGATGGAGCTGGCGGCGGCGGAGAAGCAGTTCGAGGTGGTGCTGGACGACGTGGCGCTGCCGGCGGAGGCGCTGGTGGGGGACGAGGACGCGGGGCTGCTGCAGCTGTTCGCGGGGCTCAACCCGGAGCGGATCATGACGGCGGCGTTCGCGCTGGGGATGGGGCGGCACGCCCTCGCGAAGGCCGTGGAGTACGCGCGGGCGCGGCAGGTGTGGAAGGAGCCGATCGGCGCGCACCAGGCGGTGGCGCATCCGCTCGCGCAGGCCCATATCGAACTGGAGCTGGCGCGCTTGATGATGGCCAAGGCGGCCCACCTCTACGACGCGGGGGACGACGCGGGCGCGGGGGAGGCGGCGAACATGGCGAAGTACGCGGCGGCGGAGGCGGCGGTGAAGGCGGTCGACCAGGCGGTGCACACGCTGGGCGGGAACGGCCTGACGGCGGAGTACGGGCTGGCGAAGCTGATCACGGCCGCGCGGGTGGCGCGGATCGCGCCGGTCAGCCGGGAGATGATCCTCAACTTCGTCTCGCACCAGACGCTCGGGCTGCCCAAGTCGTACTGACGGGGCGAAGATCGACGGGACGAACACCGACGGAGGGATCGGCGCCTCATGACAGACGCTCTCGGGACAGACGCTCTCGTACGGCGCGGCTACGCCCACGGCGTCACCACGCTCACCCTGGACTCGCCGCACAACCGCAACGCCCTCTCGGCCCGGCTGGTCGCCGAGGTGCGCGAGGGGCTGGCGGCGGCCGGGCGGGACCCGGCCACGCGGGCGGTGCTGCTGACGCACACCGGCACCACGTTCTGCGCGGGCGCGGACCTGAGCGAGCCGCCGACGGCCTCGGCGGCGCTGGACCTGGCCGCGCTGTTGCGAGCGGTGGTGGAGCTGCCGAAGCCGGTGGTGGCCCGGGTGACCGGGCATGTGCGGGCGGGCGGCCTCGGGCTGCTGGGCGCGTGCGACATCTCGGCGGCGGGCGGCGGCGCGAGCTTCGCGTTCACCGAGGCCCGGCTGGGTCTCGCCCCGGCGGTGATATCGATACCGCTGCTGCCGCGCCTGGATCCGCGCGCGGCGGCCCGCTACTACCTGACGGGGGAGCGGTTCGACGCGGCGGAGGCGGCGCGGATCGGCCTGGTGACCCTGGGCGAGCCGGGGGCGGATGTGGACGCGCTGCTGGCGCCGGTGCTGGAGGGGCTGCGGCGCGGGTCGCCGCAGGGGCTCGCGGAGTCCAAGCGGCTGGTCACGGCCGGGGTGCTGGCGGCCTTCGAGCGGGAGACGGACCGGCTGGCACAGCGGTCGGCCGAGCTGTTCGCCTCGGCCGAGGCCCGGGAGGGCATGGCGGCGTTCCTGGAACGGCGGGATCCGGCGTGGGTGGCGGAGCCGCCGACCGACGGCACGGCGCCCGGCGGGGCGGCGCGATGACCCCGCGTGCCGCGCTGCGCGACCCCAAGCAGGACCGCAGCCGGGCGACACGGCAGCGGCTGCTGGAGGCCGCCGTGGCCTGCCTGGCCGAGCACGGCTGGGCCCGGTCCACGGTGGCGGTGGTGGCCGAGCGGGCCGGGGTGTCGCGGGGCGCGGCCCAGCACCACTTCCCGACCCGCGAGGACCTGTTCACGGCCGCCGTGCAGCACGTCGCCGAGGAGCGCTCGGCCGCCCTGCGCGCGCTGCTCTCGCACGAGCGGCGGGAGGGGCGGGAGCAGCGCGAGCCCGGGGGCCCGGGCCGGGTCGCGGAGGTGGTCGGGGCCCTGGTGGAGCTGTACACCGGCCCGCTGTTCCGGGCCGCGCTCCAGCTGTGGGTGGTGGCCTCGTACGAGGAGCAGCTCGGCGCGCGCGTGGCCGCCCTGGAGGCCCGCATCGGCCGGGAGACGCACCGGATGGCCGTGGAGGCCCTGGGCGCCGACGAGAGCGTCCCGGGGGTGCGGGAGTCCGTCCAGGGCTTCCTGGACATGGCGCGCGGCCTCGGCCTCGCCAATCTGCTCACCGACGACCGCGCCCGCCGCGACCGGGTGGTGGCGCAGTGGGCGCGGATCCTCGACGACGTGCTGCGCGCGCCGGGCTGACGTGCTGTGCGTGCCGGGCTGACGTGCTGCGCGCGCCGGGCTGACGTGCTGCGCGCGCCGGGCTAGCGGGAGATGTCCCCGAAGCCCTCGATGTCGTGCGGGCTGCGCGGGCCGGGGCCGGTGTAGCGGGCGGAGGGGCGCACCAGGCGGCCGGTGCGCTTCTGCTCCAGGATGTGCGCGCTCCACCCGGCGGTGCGGGCACAGGTGAACATGGACGTGAACATGTGCGCCGGGACCTCCGCGAAGTCCAGGACGATGGCCGCCCAGAACTCGACGTTGGTGGCCAGCACCCGGTCCGGCCGCCGGTTGTGCAGCTCGTCCAGGGCGGCCCGCTCCAGCGCCTCGGCGACCTCGAAGCGCGGCGCGCCCAGCTCCTTGGCGGTGCGCCGCAGCACGCGGGCGCGCGGGTCCTCGGCCCGGTAGACGCGGTGGCCGAAGCCCATCAGCCGCTCGCCGCGGTCCAGGGCCTGCCTGACGTAGGAGGCGGCGTCTCCGGTGCGCTCGATCTCCTCGATCATGTGGAGCACCCGGGAGGGCGCGCCGCCGTGCAGCGGGCCCGACATGGCACCGACCGCGCCGGAGAGGGCCGCGGCGACGTCGGCGCCGGTGGAGGCGATGACGCGGGCGGTGAAGGTGGAGGCGTTCATGCCGTGCTCGGCGGCCGAGGTCCAGTAGGCGTCGACGGCGGCGACGTGCTTGGGGTCGGGCTCACCGCGCCAGCGCCGCATGAAGCGCTCCACGATGGTCTCCGCCTTGTCGATCTCCCGCTGGGGGACCATCGGCAGGCCCTGGCCGCGGGCCGACTGGGCGACGTACGACAGCGCCATCACGGCGGCGCGGGCCAGGTCCTCGCGGGCCTGGGCCTCGTCGATGTCCAGGAGCGGTTTGAGGCCCCAGACGGGCGCCAGCATGGCCAGCGCGGACTGCACGTCGACGCGGATGTCGCCGGAGTGGACCGGGATGGGGAACGGCTCGGCGGCGGGCAGGCCGGGGTTGAACGCGCCGTCGACCAGCAGGCCCCACACGTTCCCGAAGGAGACGTGGCCCACCAGGTCCTCGATGTCGACGCCTCGGTAGCGCAGCGCGCCGCCCGCCTTGTCGGGTTCGGCGATCTCCGTCTCGAACGCGACGACTCCTTCGAGTCCGGGTACGAAGTCGGACATCAGGCGGCTCCTCGTGATGTGGTCGACGGTGGGCGGGCGCCCGTGCTGCGGAACGGGTGGTGCGTGCGTACGGCTCCCGGTACAGGGTGCCCCGGGATGTCGTCGGGGACGGCGGCGCCGGGACGGCTCCACGGTCGCGTGCGCGGCTCGCGGTCCGTACCGGTCACCCCGGTGATGCCCCGTACGGGCGGGTGTCATCCGGCCGCGCCGGGCGCGTCCGGCCCGACGGGCGCATATGGTCAGCCACAGTCTGGTCTCTGAGGTACCCCCGGGGAAGCGTGAGAAGCGGCACACCCCCCACCACCCCGGAAAGGGTTACGCCGTGGCCGGAAGGGGGAGGAGGAATCGCTCGTTCGGGGCAGTACCTGCGGCACGGTGTTGATGTTGCAAGATATGCGCGTGCCTCACGTTGACCCGCAATTCTCGGCGCGTCCGGCCGCGCGCACCTACGACCCGGCCGCCATGCGCGAGCACTACCGCGCGGAGGGCATCACCGAGCGCGACCTCGCGGCGGACCCGTACGAGCAGTTCACGCGGTGGTTCGAGCAGGCCGTGGCGAGCGGTCTGTTCGAGCCCAACGCGATGGTGGTCGCCACGGCGGACGCCGCCGGGCGCCCCAGCGCCCGCACGGTGCTGATGAAGAGCTTCGACACGCGCGGCTTCGTCTTCTACACCAACTACACCTCGCGCAAGGGCCGCGAGCTGACCGAGAACCCGTACGTCTCGCTGCTCTTCCCCTGGCACCCGATCGCCCGCCAGGTCGTGATCACGGGCACGGCGCGGCGCACCGGCCGGGACGAGACGGCCGCGTACTTCAGGACCCGGCCGCACGGGTCGCAGCTGGGGGCGTGGGCGAGCGCGCAGTCCTCGGTGGTCGGCTCGCGGGAGGAGCTGGACCGGGCGTACGGGGAGCTGGTGGACCGCTATCCGCCGGGGGAGCAGGTGCCGGTGCCGCCGGAGTGGGGCGGCTTCCGCGTGGTGCCGGAGGCGGTGGAGTTCTGGCAGGGCCGGGAGAACCGGCTGCACGACCGGCTGCGGTATGTGCCGGGTCCGGGCGGGGAGGGCTGGCGGATCGAGCGCCTGAGCCCCTGACGAACAGGTGAACGCCGGAGTGGAGGGGGCGGAAACGCAGGCGACCCGCGGGTCTGTACCCCTGCGCCGTGGCGCGAGGGGGCCGGTCGGACGTACCGGCGACCCGCGGGTCGGGTGACTGCTTGGGATTGGCCGGCCGCACATCCTGCGATGCGCGTGTCCGGCGAATGCGCTGAGCGCGACGACGGACTGCTAGCCCGCAGCCACCTCACGCGTCCGGATTTGATACATCTGCCGAACCACCTCCCTTCTCGTGTGCTCCACACCCTAAGAAGCGGTTCGCCGGGCCACAAGTGAATTTCCGGGGCGCAACGATTTCGCGGAATCCGGTGTGGCGCGTGTCACGTTCGAGTTGAATGTCGGACAGGCCCAGCAGGTCCCACCAGGGGGGTGTTCCCGTGAGCGCTTCGGAGGTCCGGCCGCCGCGGCCCGCGTCCGACCGGGGGGACGACTCGGGGCTGCTCGCCGCGCTGCTGGACGGCATGGACGCGGCCCTGTGCGCCTTCGACGCCGACGGCACCGTCACCCACTGGAACCGCGAGGCCGAGCGCATCCTCGGCTGGTCGGCGCGCGAGGCCGTCGGCCGCAAGGGCCTCGCCGGGTGGGCGGTGCGCGCGGCGGACGCCCACGAGGTGGAGGCGCGGCTGATGGCGGCGATGGACGCCCCGGGGCGCCATGTGCACGAGTTCGCGCTGCTCACCAAGGACGGCGGGAGGGTCCTGGTGCGCACCCAGTCCTCGGCGGTGCCGCGGGCGGACGGGCGGCCCGGCGGGGTGTACTGCGCCTTCAGCGAGGTGCACACGCAGATCGACCTGGAGCGTGCCATCGCGCTCAGCGAGGCGCTGCTGGCCGACGCCTCGTGGAGCGTGGTCTTGGTCGACGCCGATCTGCGCCCCGCGGCCGTCAACAAGAACGCGGCCCGCGCGCTGCGCACCAGCCGTACGGCGGCGCTGGGCCGCCCGCTGGGGGACCTGCTCGACCAGGGCGTGGAGGAGCTGGAGAGCGCGCTCCAGCACGTCCTGGCGGAAGGCGCGCCGCCGGCGCCCACGGAGCTGTGGGTGAGCCTGCGGGAGGCCGGCGAGGGCCTGCGGGGGTTGCGGGGCGGCAGAGGCGGGGCCGGCGCCGAGGACGACGGCCGGCTCGAGGGCGGCGCCCGGCCCGACGGGGGCACCGCCGCGCGCCGCTGCTGGCGCAGCGGCTTCCTGAGGCTGGCGTCGCCGCTGGCGGAGGAGCCGGTGCCGCTCGGGGTGGCGTGGATCTTCCAGGACGTGACGGAGCTGAAGCGGCACGAGCTGGACAGCTCGCGGCTGCGCTTCCGCGGCAATCAGCTCCAGCGGGCGGCGCGGGCGGCGGCGGAGTGCGAGGACCCGGCCGAGGCGGCCACCGTCCATCTGGACTTCGCGCTCGCGGGCTTCGCCGACCACGCCCTGATCGACCTGGTCCTGGAGGCAGCCCCGAGCGCCGCCCCAGGGGCCGCTCCGCAGGCCGCCGGTGCCGGTGACGGCGCGGAGCGGATCCGGCTGGTGCGGGCGGCCGCGACGCCGGGCGGGGCCCCCGGCCCGTGCCCGGCGATCGTCGCGGGAGGCATTCCGGTGGCCTACGGGGAGGGCCACCCGGCGCTCCAGGCGGCCGAGCGCTGCGGACCGGTGCGGGTCAGCGCGACCCGCGCGGAGGAGACGGGCCCCACCCCGTGGGCCGCGGCCCGCAAGTGGCCCGCCGGCACGCTCCACGCCCTGTGCGCCCCGCTGCGCAGCCGAGGTCGCACCCTGGGCGTGGCCACCTTCCTGCGCGGCTCCGGCCGCCGCCCCTTCGACCGGGCGGACGCCGCGTACGCCGAGGACGTCGCCGGCCGCGTCGCGGCCGCCCTCGACCTCGCCCAGCAGCTCGGCTAGCGGCGCGTCCGATGTGCGGTGAGTATGAGACAGCGACACGCCGTGGTGTCGGCCTGTCGCTGTCCGATACTCACCGCAAACACTCACCGCAGCATCACGGGCGTCAGCGCCGGTAGAAGATCCGGTCGCCGTACGCGGCCATGACCCGCCCGTTCCAGTCGTGGCCGCCGTCCACATTGCCCGAGCGCAGCATGGGCGGGTCGATGCCGCGCGCGGCCAGCTCGCCCGCCGCCGTGGCCATCACGGCCTGCATCAGCGCGGAGGTCACGACCGTCGAGGCGGGGCCGAAGGGCGCGCCGACCCCGTCGGCGGTCAGCTCGGCGTCGCCGACCGCGATCTTGCTGTCGAGGACCAGGTCGCAGTGGTCCTTCAGGAAGTCCCCGGAGTGGTGCCGCGAGGTGGTCGCGGTGGTGTACGCGACGGAGGTCACGCCGATCACCTTGAGGCCGACGGCCCGCGCGTGCATGGCCATCTCCACGGGCAGCGCGTTGCGCCCGGACAGCGAGATGACGAACAGCACGTCGCCCGCCCGCGCGGGGCTGTTGTCCAGGACGGCTCCGGCGAGCCCGTCCACGCGCTCCAGGGCGCTTCCGAGCGTGGCGGGCACCACGTCGACCCCGACCACCCCCGGCACCGGGAGGAGGTTCATCAGGGCCAGGCCGCCCGCGCGGTAGACGACGTCCTGGGCGGGAAGCGAGGAATGGCCGGCGCCGAAGGCGAAGAGGCGGCCGCCCGCGACGACGGTCTCGGCGACCAGGGCCCCCGCCGCGGCGATGGCCTCGGCCTCCTCGTCGCGTACCCGCCGCAGCAGGCCGATGGCGGCGTCGAAGTACTGCCCGGCCAGCTTGCTCTCGCTCATCCCCGAGTGGTCCTTCCGTAGGTGTCGGTCGTCGTCGGTCGTCGTCGGTCGGTCGTCGCCGGTCCTCGGCGGTCGCCGGTCGGCGGTCGGTCGCCGCGTGGCGCGGATCACGTTGGGCCGTCGGCCGGGAGGCTGTCAACACCGGATCGGCCCGGGATCGCACCGATGGGGGCGGCGGCGCCTGACTCGGCCCCATTGTCGGTGGGATGCGTCAGAATTGTGGTCAGGGCCACCGCACGACACATTCGAGGGGCACGCATGTCCGGACTCATCGACACGACGGAGATGTATCTCCGCACCATCCTCGAGCTTGAGGAGGAGGGTGTCGTCCCGATGCGCGCCCGTATCGCGGAGCGGCTCGATCAGAGCGGCCCGACGGTCAGCCAGACCGTGGCGCGCATGGAGCGCGACGGCCTGGTGCAGGTCGCGGGCGACCGCCATCTGGAGCTCACCGAAGAGGGCCGCCGCCTGGCGACGCGCGTGATGCGCAAGCACCGGCTCGCCGAGTGTCTGCTGGTCGATGTGATCGGCCTGGAATGGGAGCAGGTCCACGCCGAGGCATGCCGCTGGGAGCACGTGATGAGCGAGGCGGTGGAGCGGCGGGTGCTGGAGCTGCTGCGCCACCCCACCGAGTCGCCGTACGGGAACCCGATCCCGGGCCTGGAGGAGCTGGGCGAGAAGGCGGAGGCCGACCCGTTCCTGGACGACAGCATGGTGAGCCTGCGCGAGCTGGAGCCGGGCACGGAGGGCAAGACGGTGGTCGTGCGCCGGATCGGCGAGCCCATCCAGACGGACGCCCAGCTGATGTACACGCTGCGCCGGGCGGGCGTGCAGCCGGGCTCGGTGGTGAGCGTGACCGAGTCGCCCGGCGGCGTGCTGGTGGGCAGCAGCGGCGAGGCCGCCGAGCTGGACCCGGACATCGCCTCCCACGTGTTCGTGGCCAAGCGCTGACCCCCCCGCCCCCTTCAAGCCCCGCTTCCCCCAGCGTCCTCCTGCCCCCCGCGCCCGCGTGATCCGGGCGACACGCTGACCGAATCGGCCGGTGCGGCCGGCGGGGCGGCCGTGACCTGCGGCGACCGGCTACCGGCGGGTTTTCCCGGTGCCGGAGTTGGTGGAAAGCGAGCGGCCGGGCCGCCGCCGTGCGACTCTGTCGCGTAGGCGTAGGCATATATGCACGAGGCATGAGCGCGTGCGTGCGCCGAGGTGTGCTGCGCCGAGGTGTGCAGGGGCCTGGGGCCGGGGCATTCGAGGTCCGCTCGACTGCCCTTCCCGGGCCGGGGGGAGGGGGCTCTCATGGGCCTGACGGGCGGTGTCGCCCAGCGGGCGTACGACAGCGAGGGCCCCGGCGCCTTGAGTCGCCGGGGCCCCGCTTCCCCATGTCCCCCCGCTGGGCCCCCGGCCGCACGGTCCGCTGTGACGCGGCCCGTGCGCCCGGAGGCCCTGGCGACCCGGAGCCCCGAGCTCTCAGGGTCGCTCCCCGCGGACTTCCTTCCCCGAGCAGTCCGCCTCCCGCTAGCTGTCTCCCCTCGGTGCGGACGATCAACCCCCTGGCGCGGTCACTCGAACGAGGGGTGTTGCCCGGTCGTGACGGCGTGTTCGAATAAAGGTTCGATACCCTGCGGTTGGTCGAGGGAGGAACGGAGGTGCCAGAACAGATGGCGCGGCGCATCGACGTGACGGGAGCCGGCGGGGTGCGGCTCGCCGCCTGGGAGTTCGCCGATCCGCCCAAGGCGGACGGCGGCGAGCCGACACCACCCGGGCCGGGAGTGCTGCTGCTCCATGGCCTGATGGGCCGGGCGGCCCACTGGGCGCGGACCGCGCGCTGGCTGGCCACCCGCCATCGGGCCGTCGCCCTCGACCAGCGGGGCCACGGCCGCAGCGAGAAGCCCGCCGACGGCCCGTTCGACCGCGCCACCTATGTGGCCGACGCCGAGGCCGCGGTCGAGCAGCTGGGCCTGGCCCCCGTCACCCTCATCGGCCACTCCATGGGCGCCCTCACCGCCTGGCAGCTGGCCGCCCGCCGCCCCGACCTGGTCCGGGCCCTGGTCATCTGCGATATGCGGGCCTCCGCCCTGGGCTCCGCCTCGCAGGCGGAGTGGGCCGAGTGGTTCGCCTCCTGGCCGCTGCCGTTCGCCACCCTCGCCGATGTGCGCAAGTGGTTCGGCGAGGACGACCCGCGGCTGGAGCGGCCGAATCCGGCCAGGGGCGAGTTCTTCGCCGAGGTCATGACCGAGCGCTCGGACGGCTGGCGCCCGGTGTTCTCCCGCCGCCAGATGCTCAAGGCCCGCGCGGCCTGGGTGCATGACGCCCATTGGGAAGAGCTCGCGCTCGTCGAGTGCCCCACCCTCGTGGTGCGCGGCCTGGACGGCGAGCTGGGCCGGGCGGAGGCGCAGGAGATGGTCCGCGTCCTCCCCCGCGGTGAGTACGCGGAGGTGACGGACGCGGGCCATCTCGTCCACTACGACCAGCCGGACGGCTGGCGCCGGGCCGTGGAGCCCTTCCTGGCCTCGGTGCTGCCCGCATAGCCGGCTCACCGCCGGGGGGCGCGGGCCTCGGCGGTGGTCTTCAGATCGCGCAGCCAGGCTTCCAGCCCCGCGCCGAGTGCCGCGGTCGCGGTGGGGATGTCGGCCTCGACCTGGGCGCCGGTCCAGGTCTCCTCGGTGTGCACCCGGACGCCGCCCTTGACCTTGGTGAAGGTCCACAGGTGGACCCCTTCGTCGATGCGCAGCCCCTCGCCGATCGCGGGCCCTCGCCACAGCACGCAGTGGCCGCGCTGGAGTTGCCGGACGGTGGAGGTGATCTCCAGGGTGGTGGCGGGGGTCGAGGGGGTGGCGGGCGCGGGGGTGGTCCACCGGAACCGCGAACCCTTCCGCAGCGGGCCGGGGTCGAGGCGCTCCGCGGTGAGGACGGGCGGCTGCCAGGACGGCCAGCGCTCCACGTCGGTCTGCAGCGAGAAGACGGTGCTCAGCGGTGCGTTGATCACGGTGTCGGACTGGTAGCGGATCCGGGCGGTGGGGTCCACGCCTTCTCCTCGGCACTGGGCGGGAGGGCTGTGGTGGGCGGCCTGGGCGGGCGGGGCGGCGGCCCCGAGGACGCCGGCCACGGCGAGTGAGACGGTGAGGGCGGCGGTGCGTACGCCGGCCCGGGGGCGGGGCTGCGGGGCGGGGGAGTGCGAACGGCGGCTGCCGAACATGGTGGTTCCTCTCGTCCTGGGTGAGGGCGTGGTGGGTGAGGTCGCGGCCGAGGCCGTCGTGGTGCGGCTCGGGACGGTGGCGCGGGCAGGGGCGGCGCCGGGCGCTACGGGGTCAGCACGACCTTGCCGGCGACGGTGCCGGATTCGGCCAGCCGCACGGCCTCGGCGACGCGGGCGAGCGGCAGTTGGGCGGCGATCCGGGCGGTGATGTCGCCGCGCTGGAAGGCGGCGAAGACCTGGGTGAGGTCGGCGCGCAGCCGGGCCCGGAAGCGGTTCTTGGCCAGGGCCCGCCCGGCCCAGGCGTTGTAGAAGTAGGCGCGGCGGCGGTTGGGAAGGGCGTTCCACAGCCAGACGCGGCCGAGGAGTTTGAGCACGGGCCACTGCTTGGAGCCCTGGTCGTCCCGGGTGGAGGCGCTGCCGTACGAGACGAGGGTGCCGCCGGGCGCGAGGAGGCGCCAGGAGTCGGCGATGCCCCGGCCGCCGACGTGGTCGAAGACGGCGTCCACTCCGCCGGGGGCGAGTTCGCGGATCCGCGCGGCGACGTCTCCGGCGCGGTAGTCGACCGGGGTGACCCCCTGCTCCCGCAGGGCGGCGTGGTGGCGGACGGACGCCGTGCCGATCACCTTCGCCCCGGCGGCGTGGGCGAGTTGGACCAGGACCGAGCCGACGCCGCCGTTGGCGCCGTACACCACGACGGTCTGCCCCGCGCGGACGCGTGCCTTGCGGTGGAGCATCTGCCAGGCGGTGATCCCGTTGATGACCAGGGTCTCCGCCTCCGCGGCGCCGATGCCATCGGGGACCTCCACCACGTCCGCCGCGTCGACGACCACATGGCTGGCCCAGCCGCCGACCTTCACCAGCGCGGCCACCCGGGTCCCGGCCGTCGCCGGCGCGACGCCCTCCCCGGTCGCGGCCACCGTGCCGACCAGGTCGTAGCCCGGCACGAACGGGAACGGCGGCTGGTCGTAGTAGCGGCCGCGCCGCATCTGCTGCTCGGCGAACGAGACGCCGGTCGCCTCCATCTCGATCACGACCTGTCCCGGCCCCGGGGAGGGGACCGCCCCGCCCGACCGGACCTGCAGCCCTTCCGGCTCCACCGTGCCCGGCAGGACAACCTCGACGAGTCCTTCGACGTTCATGACGACCTCCACTGCGCTCAGCGCTGTCTATAAGTTCTCGCGTTCGTTAGAAGTTATAACTGGACGACGGGGCGGACGTCAACAGCGTTCGTGATAGGTTCTAACTAAATCTTGATGTTGTAGACACGCAGGTGAAGAGGGGTGGCAGGCGGACCATGGCGGAATCGAGCAGCGCAACCCCGCGCGAGCGCTACCGCGCCCAGGTGCGTGCGGAGGTCAAGAAGCGCGCGTGGGAGCAGATCGCCACGGCGGGGGCTTCGGCCCTCTCCCTCAACGCGATCGCCAAGCGGATGGGCATGAGCGGACCCGCCCTCTACCGGTACTTCGCCAGCCGCGACGAGCTGATCACCGAGCTCATCCGGGACGCGTACCGAAGCCTCGCCGACACCCTCCACGCGGCATCCGAGAAGTCCGGCGCCGACGTGGCCGCGCTCGCGCATGCCCTGCGCGGCTGGGCCCTGGACGACCCCCAGCGGTACTTCCTCGTCTACGGCACGCCCGTCCCCGGCTATCACGCGCCCGACGACATCACCGCCATCGCGTCCGAGAACATGGCCACCTTGCTCGACGCCTGGACCGCGCGACCCTCCGCCGACCCCGCGACCCCCTTCGCCGAACACCTCGAAGGCCTCGGCCGCCAATGGGCCGACGACCACCCCGCCCCGCCGGCGGCCCTCCACGGCGCCCTGACCTTCTGGACCCGGCTGCACGGCGTCCTGTCCCTGGAACTCGCGGGCCACTTCAACGGAATGGGATTCGACCCCGCCCAGCTCTTCGTGGCCGAACTGGAGAGCCTGCTCCCGGGCGGCGGCGGGCTGTCCGACCCAAACGGCTAATGACGCGTCCGCGTGCCGGATCGGTTCCGGTCGGGCCGTCAACCTTGCGCAGGACCGGGGGAGTTGCTGTGACAGGTTTCCGGTTCGGCACGTCACCGGGATTCCGCGCCGGGCGATCCGGCGTCAGCCCGGGGAGCGGTGAGGGCGACTGCCAAGAAGGCCGGTGGTTCTCCCGGAGTTGCTTGGGGGACCGGCGGTCCGTGGCGGCGTGGACGGTCACCCGTTCGAGTAGTGCTGCCGGGCCACGCAGCGGGTACATGGACGGTGACGTCACGTTGGCGGCATGACGACGCCAGGTGGAGCCGAGGGGGCTGGGTATGCCCGGTACACGTACCGGCTTCGCGTGTCCTCGACCGCCCGTACGACGCTGCTGGCGGAATGGGCTCGGTGCCGGTGGGTGTGGAACGAGTGCGTGGCCAAGTCCAGGGCCATCCACCTGCGCAACAAGGTCACGGGTGAGAAGCGGACCTGTGGCCCGGCGCAGCTGGACAGGATGCTGACGCGGGCGCGGGAGTGTACGCCGTGGTTGCGTGAGGGCTCCAGTGTGGTGCAGCAGCAGGTGATCCGGGACTTCGGCAGGTCGCGGGCCAAGGCTCAGAAGGACATCCGGGAGCGGGTGTCTCAGCGGCGGCGGGCCGGTATGCCGGGGTGGAAGAGGAAGCGTGGGGCCGCTCCGACGCTGAACTACACCCGGCGCGGGTTCCGGCTGAAGGACGGCCGCCTGCATCTGGCGGGCGGGATCGTGCTGTCGGTGGTGTGGTCGCGGGACCTGCCCGCCGACCCCTCCTCGGTGCGCGTGTACCAGGACAGTGCCGGGCACTGGTACTGCTCGTTCGTGGTCCCCGCCCAGGTGGAGCCGCTGCCTAGGACCGGGCGGGTGCTGGGCGTGGACTGGGGCGTGAAGCAGATAGCGACCACCACCTCGGGCGCGCATGATCTCCCGCATGCGCAGTACGGCCGCAAGGCCCAGGTGAGGCTGAGCCGGTATGACCGGATGATGGCCCGCCGCAGACCGAAGAAGGGGCAGGCCGCCTCGAGGGGCTACCGCCGGGCGAGGAAGTGGCGGGCGAAGACCTGTGCGAAGATCGCCCGGCAGCGGCAGGACACCGGCCGCAAGTGGGCAAAGAAGGCCGTGCGCGACCATGACGCCATCGCGGTGGAGGACTTCCGGCCGAAGTTCCTGGCCAGGACCAGCATGGCGCGGAAGGCGGCGGACGCGGCGATCGGCGCGACGAAGAAGGCCCTGCTCGAGATGGGCCGCAAGCACGGGCGGGACATCCGCCTCGTGCATCCCGCGTACACCACGATGGACTGCGCGCGGTGCGAAGCGAGAACCAAGCACGCACTCCCGCTGTCCGAGCGCACCTACACCTGCGCCGCATGCGGAGCCGTCTCCCCCAGGACAAGAACTCCGCCCGCGTGATGCTGGTCCGGGCAGGTCTCGACCCGGCTGGTGCCGAGGGCGTAAGACCCGCGGGAGCGCTGCTCCTGCAGGCAGCCTGAGCCAGGAATCTCCTCCCCTTCAGGGAGGAGAGGATTCAAGAATGTCCGGTGCTAGTCTCTTTCGTGCGATAACGGAAGCGTTCCTGATCACGGGGGTGGGCTCGCGTGCAGGTCAAGTACAGGGCTTCGGCAATCGCGTTGACGGCTTCACTGCTGCTGGGTGGATCGATGGCCCTGGCGCCGATGGCGTCCGCAGTGGGGTCGTCGGCGTGCCGGTTCAATTCACCTGACGTCAATTTCAAGGTGCGCACCAGCGGCGCGACGTTCCGGACCGGACCCGGAAAGCGTTACCACGTGATCGGGACGCTGTACCGGGGGGATTCCTTCCGCTACTACTGCCGGACTGGTGGCCTCAAGGACTTCAAAAGGAGCTGGTCGTACGGCAAGCTCCTGAAGCGGAGCCGTTCGGGAATCCCGGCCGGTACGAAGGGCTGGGTCTACAGCAAGTACCTCGACTAGCGGCGGCCCGAACTCTCAGGTGCGCCAGAGTGTCCAGCTGTCGCCGCCGCACTCTTCTTGCAGCACTTGTTCCTCGTCCCCGCTCGCAGTGGGCAGGGCTACGCACTTGCCGCTGTTACGGCTGATCAGCTTCCATGCATGGCGGGAAGTGTCGTAGCGGAAGCTCCAGAGCTGATCCGGGAACAGATCTTGCTCGTCGTCACCGCACAGATACTGCGTGATGATGGCGTCGTTCTCCTTGCGTGCCGCATCGACCGAAAGGCACAGACCGCTGTGCTGATTGCGGATCGAGTACGTGGTCCCGGCTGATCCGGCGTCTTCCGCGGTAAGTTTCCAGAACTGCTCGGTGCTCGCGCCACAGCCGGTCTGGATGAGGCCTGCCGATGGGGTGGTGTTCTCCGGGGGCACGGACAGGCACAAGTGGCTGTCGACATTGGTCAGGCGGAACAGGCCCTTCGGCAGCGGCGGTGCGTCAGCGCGGGCGCGCGGCTTCTTGCCGGGCGATGGGGTGGCCGACGGTGCCGACGGTGTCTGCGGCTTCGACGGGGTCGCCGTGGGTGCGGGCCGCCTTGTGCCGCCGGACGGGCGCGTGAACGGATCGGAGGACCGCGCCGAGGGCCCTGGCGTCGGGCTGTGGGGCGTCGTGATCGTCGGCGTGGCGGACGTGGTGGGTGCCGCGCCTGACGTCGCGGTGTTCTGGCTGTCGGTGACGAACCACATGCCGCCCAGCAGCGCCGCGAGCGCGCCCCACTGGGCGGGGGTGCGCCAGCGCCGGAAGCGGTCCCGGCGGTCGCCGGTCCTGCCGGTCGCCGGGGAGCCGCCTCCGGCCGGTGGGCCGTCCGCCCCGCACGACGCCTGTTGGGGAGCGCGCGGTCCTGCGTTCGAGTGGAGGTGCTTCTCCTGGTCCTCCAGGGCGGCATTCCGGGCCTGTAACGCGTCGGACTTGGCCTCTTCGGCGATCGTCAGGCTCTCTCTGGCCTGGCGGAGTTCCTCCCCGGCATCCCCGTCCGCTGTCGGGTCCTGCGTCTTTCCGCGCTCAAGCCGGTGGATGACCTCGACCAGGCTCCGGATGCGCTCTTCCGCTTCCGCCAGGTCCGTCTCGGCCTGCCGCCGCGCCTGTACGGCCTTCTCCACGGCCTGCTGTGGCTTCGATACCGGGGCCTGCCGCGGCTGCTTCCGGCCAACCAGTTCGTAGAGGCGTTTGGCCTCTTCGTGCCGCTGCTGCCGGGTGCGGGCGTCGCGTACCTGGCGGTTGATGACCTCATGCAGGATGTGGGCGGGCACCGCCCGCTCGCCGGAGCGGTACTGCCCCCACAACGTCTTTCCGCCGCCTTGCGGATAGCGCTCGGCGAGCTCGCGCAGCGTCAGGCCTTCCGTCAGCCGGCACAGCATTCCCGCTAACTCGTTGATGTGCTCCGACTCGCCCCTCAGCCCCTCAAATGGCCGGCCAGTCCTGCCCATGAACCCCCCTTTGTCCGCGGACAATCCCCCGATGTCCGCCGCCGACCTGCACCGAAGGTGAACGATCTTGATGGAAAACAGTCCGGCCCGCAGCGTCGATGTCATGCACCGGATCCCCGTGAACGGACCGGTGCCCGGCATCACATCAACGCTGAAAGGACTCTACCCATGCGTATACGCGGACTGACGCACTCCACAGCACGGCGGCTGTCCACTGCCAAGAAGGTTCTGTTCCTGCTCGGCGCGGCCTCTCTCGTCATCGGCATCCCCGCGTATGCCGACCCGCAGCAGCCCGTGTCGGGCGAGCCCGTCGCCATGGGCCAGATCGTCTCGGCCGAGGACAGCGTCTATGCCCTGGCCGAAGACAACTCCGCGGTCTACGAGTGGTCCTCCGACACGGTCAACTGGCAAAAGGTGGGCGGCCCCGCGAAGGACCTCTACGCGAGCGCCGACGCCGTCTACGCCACCGACCCGGCCACAGGCGACCTCAACAAGTACAACGGCGAGCCCGGCCAGTGGTCCCGCATCGGCGGCGCCGGCACCGCCTTCGCCGCCACCAGCGAGCACCTGTACGGCATCGGCCCCGACGGCACCGGTGTGTGGGAGTACACCGGCCAGGGCGACACGTGGACCAAGGTCGGCGGCCCCGCCAAGGACCTCTACACCGGCCCCGCCGCCGCCCTGTACGCGACCGACCCGGCCACCGGCGAACTCAACAAGTACGCGGACGGCCAGTGGGCCGGCATCGGCAGCTCAGGCGCCGCCTTCGCCGTCACCGACAACAACGTCTACAAACTGGACCCCGACCGATCCGGCGTCTTCGAGTACAACACCGAGGACAACCAGTGGAACAAGGTCGGCGGCCCCGCCGGCGAGATCTTCAGCAGCAACACCCTGTACGCCACCAACCCCGACACCGGTGACCTCTACAAGTACAACGGCCGGCCCGAGGAGTGGAACCGCGTCGGCGGGCCCGCCGCCGCCTTCACCACCAGCGGCGACCGCCTCTACCGCCTCGCCTCCGACCACCGGTCCGTCCAGATGTACAGCGGCACCGGGGCGGACGACCAGTGGACCGACCTCCACGCGCCGACCGCCCCCGCGGTCTCGGACGACAAGCTCGCCCGACTCAAGAGCCTGACGCAGGAGGGAGAGGACGCCCGCCGCGCCTGGTACGCGGCCCTCTACGAACACCAGAGCGGCACGCCCGACCCCTACGAGTTCGACTGGTCCACAAACGGGTGCAACGCGCCTGCCCCCGACTCCATCGGCGGCTTCGACTTCACATTCGCCTGCTACCGGCACGACTTCGGGTACCGCAACTCCAAGGCCCTGCTGGGCAAGGAGTCCTTCCACAACAGCGTGAACGGAGACTCCGACAAGGACCGCATCGACCGTGTCTTCCACCAGGACCTGAACACCATCTGCGAGAGCCGGGACTGGCCCGTCGACCACACCGCCGTCGAGCGCGCGCTGTGCCGCCGGGCGGCCGGCCTCTACTACCAAAGCGTCCTCGCGGCAGGCCTGCTCGAAACCCGGTGATCCGCTGAACCACCCGTCGCCCGGCCGGCGCCCCGCCGACCGGGCTTCGGCTATGCGCCGAGGTGGTCGAACTCGCCTGCCTTTATGCCGCGTATGAGGGTGCGGAGCGGGTGGGGGGCGGTGGTTATGACGGTGTCGGGGTCGTCGCTCTCACGGAGCCGTATCGCGCCGCCGACGGCGGCCAGCTCCACGCATGCACCATGTGTCTCGGAGAAGGACGACTTCTGCCATGCGATGGGTGCGGTCACGGATCTGCCCTTCATACTTCCTGCGCGATGGTGTGAATGAGATCTCGGGAGTCGGTTTCGCTGAGCGCTGCGGCTTCGACTGCGGTGAAGACAGTGCGATAGCTCTCAAGGTGCGATTGCGCGTCCAAGAAAGTGGCGCCGAGTGCGGTTTCGACCTGCACGGTATCGAGCTTGGGTACGGGCCCTCCGGCGTAGAGCATCGCTCGGCTGGCGCCTACGTATCCTTCTGATGCGAAGGGGACTACGCGCACGGTGATGCTCGGCCGCTCGCACTGCTCTTGGAGGTATTTGAGCTGAGCGCGCGTGATCTTCCGGCCGCCGAATCGCATTCTCAGTGCGGCTTCGTGAATGATGGCCTTGTGCGTCGTAGGCGCCTCGCGCTCGAAGATCTTCCTCCGCTCCATGCGATGGGCAACCCGGGCGTCCAGATCGGCCTGCGGGAGCGGTGGAATCGTCTGGGAGAAGACGGTGTGTGCGTAGTCCTCGGTCTGCAGGATCCCGGGGATATGCGTGATGTCGATGGAGCACAAGTAGGTGGCGTAGTGCTCTAATTCCGCGAGGTCCAGGAACGGTGCGGGGAGGGTGCCCCGGTAGTTCTCCCACCATCCTTGGCCGCGCTGTTCGTACGTCATGGCCGCCAGTGCGTCGACGAGCGCGGTATCGGCGCACTTGTAGAAGGCCGCGAGGCGGCGCAGGCGCTCCTCGCTGATCCCGTAGCGGCCCGTCTCGATGTGGCTGATCTGAGGTTGTCCGCCTCCGAGTAGGGCGCCCGCTTCACGGGCGGGCATGCCCACCGCCTCACGCATCTTGCGTAGCTCAACTCCCAGCCGCACCTGGCGCGCTGTGGGGTTACTCCTCGGCGGCATCGAGCCCTTCTCCCGCTTCGCTCATGAGTGTGCCGCTCCACCCTGCCACGGTCCACACCCGGTGTGATGACTTTCGCGGACATAGTTGCGCCGGTACATGCATGACCTCTACCGTCTGTGATGTACCTCTCACGCATCGCGCACGAGAGAAGCAACCGCATGGGCAACTCCAGGCCGCACCGGCCCCACTCGTACACGCTCTACTGCCCGCCCCTCGAAACCTCCCCCTGCATCGCCCGCGACTTCGTCACCTCCGTACTCCGCCGCTTACAGCTCAACGACGCGGTCGACACCGCGGCACTGTGCACCGCCGAACTCGCCGCCAACGCCTACGCCCACGCCCCGGGCAACGGCTCCGTCCTCTGGCTCGCCGTCGAGCCCGCCGAGGTCTGCGTCACCGTCTACGACGGCAACCTGACCGAACCCCTCCTCCGTCCGCCCAGCCTCGACGCCGAAGGCGGCCGGGGGCTGCGGATCGTCGAGGCGCTGGCGGACAAGTGGGGGACGACGCCCGGCGCCCCGCTGGGGATCGGCGGGGCGCCGGGCAAGGGCGTCTGGTTCTCGCTCGCGACAGGCGGGGCGTAAGCGGGGTGACCGAGAGGCGGGTCGACCGACAAGGGATAGGTGGGACGACCCGATAAGCGGGGCAACCGGTACGCGGGGCGACCGACAGCCCGCGCGTCAGCCCTTCGTGACCGCCGCCAGGATCTCCGGCAGGCGGGCCGCCACCCGGGGGGCGGCCAGGCGGAGGCCGGCCAGGGCGAGCGCCGCGCCGTAGGCCGCGCCCAGGGGGAGGAGCAGCCACAGCCGGTCGTCCGCGCCCGCCGTGTGCATCCAGATCGTCGCGCCGATCAGCGGCGCGCACAGCGCCGCGCCGGTGAGCATGCCGCCGAAGATGCCCGCCCACGCGAGCCCCGCCTGGGCCGGGACCACGTTCTTGTAGCCGCTGTCCTGCGGGATGGAGTACGGGTACAGGACCGAGGTCATGGCGCCGGTCGCCACGAGCGCGCCGAACAGCGCCAGGGCGAGGCCGAGCGCTTCGGGGGCCGCCGTCCACTCGTCCATGAGCGCGGCCGCGCCGAGGACCGCCAGCGTGACGTACGGGACGCCGACCAGCGCGAGGGCCAGCGCGCGGCCGCGCAGCTCCAGGTAGGCGTCGCGCGGGGAGGAGATGGTCTGCGCGACCATCCAGAACGCCGAGGAGTCCTGCCCGAACTGGTTGTACATCTGCATGCCCAGCAGCCCCGCGGCCCAGCAGGCGGTGTAGACGCTCCCGCCGCCCTGGACGGTGGTGACGAAGGGCACCAGCAGGCCCACGGCCAGCGAGGTCACCCACGCCGACTTGGTCTTCGGATCCCGCCACGCGTAGCGCAGCGTGCGCACCACGACGGTGCCGGTGCGGTCGTCGGGCAGCAGGCGGTGGAGGGCCGGGCGGGCGCCCGCGGGGCGCTCGCGGCGGGGCTCGGCGGCCTGGATCGTCGAGGAGTCAGGCGAGGTCATCAGGTGGGTGAGACCGCGCTGCCACCACCACAGCAGCAGGGCCAGCGCGGCAGCCGACAGGGCGAACTGGGCGGCCGCGGGCCCGTACGAGCCGTCGCTGACGCCCTGGACGGCGTCGAAGGCCGCCGCCGGCGGCACCCAGCGCAGCACGTCGGCCACCGGCTCCAGGGATGCCAGCCCGTTCTTGCCGGACAGCTGCCCCACCCCGACGTTGAGCAGCTGCGCGCCCACCGCCACGAACAGGCCGCTGAGCAGCGCCAGATCGCGGCCCCGGCGGCTGCTGAGCAGCCGCGTGTTGGCGGTGGCGACGGCGCGCGCCAGCGCCGCGCACAGCAGCATCGTCAGGACCACGGCCAGCACGCCCGCGACCGCGGCCGCCGCGCCGTGCGCCACGGCGATCACCGAGCCCACCGCGAGGGTGAGGGTGAACAGCGGGCCGATGCCGATCAGGGAGGACACCAGCAGGGCGAGGACCAGCGGCCGGGGCCGCAGCGGGAGCATCACCAGCCGGGTGGGGTCGAGGGTCTCGTCGCCGCTGGGGAAGAACAGCGGCATCACGGCCCAGCCGAGGGCGAAGACCGCGGCGAGGAGGGTGACCAGCGCGGCGGCATGGTCGTGGCCGCGCAGCGCGATCAGGCCGAGCAGTTGGAGCGCCGCGATGAGGAGGGTGAAGACGACGGAGCCGATGTACGCGGCGCGCCGCTTCGCCGACTGCCGCAGCCCGTTGCGCAGCAGGGACAGCTTGAGCCGGACGAACAGGGTGGTCAGGGAGCCGGTGGCGGTCATCGGGCGCCGCCGCCCAGCCAGTCGAGGTCGTGGCCGGCCGCGCGGTCGTTCGCGCCGACCAGCTCCAGGAAGGCGTCCTGCAGCGAGGGCGCCGCGCCCCGCACCTCCGCCAGCGGGCCCTGGGCCCGGATCCGCCCGGCGGCGAGCACCGCGACCCAGTCGCACAGCGACTCCACCAGCTCCATGACGTGGCTGGAGAAGACGACGGTGGCGCCGGAGCGGGTGTAGCGCTCCAGCACGCCGCGGATGGTCTGCGCGGAGACCGGGTCCACGCCCTCGAAGGGCTCGTCCAGGAAGAGGACTTCCGGGTTGTGGAGCAGCGCGGCGGCCAGGCCGATCTTCTTCCGCATGCCGGTCGAGTAGTCGACGACCAGCTTGTGCTGGGACCCCGCGAGGTCGAGCACGTCCAGCAGCTGCGTGGCGCGCTTGTCGACCTCGTCGGCGGCCAGGCCGCGCAGCCGCCCGGTGTAGTCGAGGAGTTCGCGGCCGGACAGTCGCTCGAACAGCCGCAGCCCCTCGGGCAGCACCCCGATCCGCGCCTTCACTGCGACCGGGTCCCCCCATACGTCGTGCCCGCCGACCTCGACCGTGCCGGAGTCGGGGCGCAGCAGCCCGGTCACCATCGACAGGGTGGTCGTCTTGCCCGCCCCGTTGGGTCCGACCAGTCCGATGAACCGCCCGGCGGGCAGCTCGAGATCGATCCCGGCGACCGCCACCTGCTCCCCGTACCGCTTCCACAGCCCCCGTATGAGCACGGCGGGCGGCGCGCCCGCGCGTCCGGCCGACGTCTCGTGCTCCCCTGGCTCCTTCTCCACCGGTCCCGCCTTTCGCGCATGCGGGGGCCGGTCAACGCCCCCGTCGGGCAACCACGATACGTGCGCGGCCGGCGCGCGCCGCGCGGACCCGGGCGCCCGCGGCGCGCCTCGGCGACCTTCAGTGCGCCTCAGCGCCCGTCGCGGCCGCAGGCGTAGGCGAGGACGCTGACCAGTTCCTCGGCGTCCGGGAGCCAGCGGTTGGCGGCGGTCGGCCGGCGCGCCCACTGGACCGCGCCGTGCCGCCCCACGCGGGTGGGCGGCGCGACCACGTAGTCGCCCTCGCCGTGCGCCACGAGGTCGATCGAGGCGGGCGACCAGCCCTGGTTCCGCACCAGGTGCGGGATCTTGGCGGCGGCGCCGGGCAGGACGAAGAAGAGCATCCTGCGCCCCGGGGTGGAGGTGACCGGGCCCAGCTCGACCCCCAGGCGCTCCATGCGCGCCAGCGCCAGACAGCCCGCTGTCTCCGGCACGTCGAGCGCGTCGAAGGTACGCCCGGTCGGCAGCAGGATCGAGGCGCGCGGCGCGCTGCTCCACATGCGGCGCGCCACGACGGGGCTGCCGGTCGCCTGGTCCGCCCAGTCGGCGCCGGTCGGATGGGCGCCGGGCGCGGGGCAGTCCGCCGCGCCGCAGCTGCACTGGTCGACGCCGGCCACGGGTTCGAGCCAGGCGCCGGGCAGCACGTCCCAGTGCCGCTCCTCCGCGTAGCGCACCGCCGCGTCCTGCAGTCCCTCCCCGCGCTGCTGGGGGATCTGTGGTGCTCCTGTCACGTCTGTCACGTCGTCTGTCACGTCCATGGTCTCGTCCACGACCAGCACAACTTCCGCGCTGTTCCGGGGTTACGCCCCCCGAGGGGCGGCCCGGAGGCGCACCGGGCCGTAAAAAATACGGGCCTTAAAAATATCGGCATGCGGGGCGCATGGGAGCACGGTCGGGGGCGCGCACGGGGACGCGGCTGTGTGAGCGGGTAGCCACCATGCGTGACGGGCGTACGAGTGTCCGGTGGGCCGTGCCGTGCTCCAGGGCACGGCCCTGGACTCCTGTCGGCGCCGTACGCGTACGATCGCGGTCAATTCGGGCAAGTCCTTCATTCTCCGCATGTCTGGCGTATCCATGCTATTCGCGGGGCAGTGATCAACAGGGACGGCATCCGCCGTAAACGCACAGCAGTCACTGGGGGTTAACCATGGCCGCTAGGCCGCTTGTGGCGCGGCAGCCGAACGAGAGGCTGCAGGCGCTTATTCAGGAAGCCGGGTGCTCCAACGCCGGCTTGGCGCGCAGGGTCAACATGTGCGGCGCCGAGCACGGTCTCGATCTGCGCTACGACAAGACCTCGGTCGCCCGCTGGCTGCGCGGCCAGCAGCCGAGGGGCCGGGCCCCGGGCATCATCGCCGAGGCGCTCGGCCGCAAGCTCGGCCGTACGGTCACGATCGACGAGATCGGCATGGCCAACGGCAAGAACCTCGCCTCGGGGGTGGGGCTGCAGTTCTCGCCCACCGTCCTCGGCGCGATAGAGCAGGTCTGCGAGCTGTGGCGGAGCGACGTCGGGCGCCGCGACTTCCTGAGCGGTTCGACGGTCGCCGCCTCGGCGCTGGTGGAGCCCAGCCGCGACTGGCTGATCACCGGCACGGACACGCAGGTCGCGCGGACGGCCGGGGCGAAGGTCGGCAGGTCCGACGTGGCGGCGGTGCGGGCGACCACCGACGCGCTCATCGAGCTGGACCACCGGTACGGGAGCGGGCATGTGCGCCCCGTCGTCGTCCACTATCTGAACAGCGTGGTCTCCGGGCTGCTGGCCGGCTCCTACCGGGAGTCGGTGGGGCGCGAGTTGTTCGCCGCGGTCGCCAGGCTGACCGAGCTGGCCGGCTACATGGCGGTCGACACGGGCCAGTCCGGGCTCGCCCAGCGCTACTACATCCAGGCGCTGCGGCTGGCCCAGGCCGCCGGGGACCGGGGTTACGGCGGGTATGTGCTGGCCGCGAGCATGAGCCACCTCGCGGCCCAGCTCGGAAACCCCCGGGAGATCGCCCAGTTGGCGAAGGCCGCGCAGGAAGGCGCGCGCGGGCAGGTGCCGCCGCGCGCCGAGTCGCTGTTCCTGGCCGCCGAGGCCCGCGGCCACGCCCTGCTGGGCGACGGGCGCGCCTGCCAGGTCGCGGCGGGCCGCGCGCTGGACGCGATGGAGCGGGCGGTGGGCAGCGGCGGGGAGTCCGGCGACGAGCCGGTGTGGATCCGCCACTTCGACCACGCCTACCTGGCCGACGAGTTGGCCCACTGCCACCGCGACCTCGGCCAGGCCGAGCCCGCCAGGCGCCGCGCGGAGGAGGCCCTGGCGGGCCACCCGGAGGGCCGGGTGCGGCGGCGGGCGATCGGGCTGTTGCTGCTGGCCACGTCGCTGGTGCAGCAGCGCGAGGTGGAACAGGCCTGCCATACCGGCACCCAGGCGGTCGAGCTGCTCGGATCCCTGCGCTCCAACCGGGGGGTGGAGTATCTGGACGACTTCCAGCAGCGGCTGGAGCCGTATCGGGACGAGCCGGTGGTGCGGGAATTCGGGGCGCGGCTGGAGGTGCAGGCGGCCTGACGCGGTGACCAGCGTCTCTCCGTCCCGCGGGTCCACCGGGCACCGCCGCGTCCGGGGACCCGGTAGCGTGAGCCGTTGATTCCGTAAGTTCGCATAGCCAAGGAGTCCCGGTGACGCAGAGCGGACAGGGGAACGAGCCGCAGCTGCCTGCGGTCCCGCCCGCGCAGCCTTCGCAGCCCGTGCGCGAGGGTGTCGTGCTGCCCGCTCAGGGCGATCAGCGGGCCCAGGACCAGCACCAGGCGGCCCCGGCCGGCGGCCAGGCATGGGGGCAGCCGTGGGGCCCGCAGGGTGCTCCGCAAGGCGGGCCGCAGGGTGCCGGGCAGCCCGGCGCGCCGCTGGCCCAGCCGCTGCCGCCGGAAGGCGCGCCCCACGCCCAGCCGGGCTCCCGGCAGGGCTGGCCGCAGCAGCCGCCGCAGGGCCCGCCCCCCGGCGCGCCGCAACCCCCCGGCGCGTCGTACGGCGGGCCGCAGGGCGCGCCGCCGCCCGCCCAGGGGCAGCAGCCGTACGTCCAGCAGGGCTGGCCCGCGCACGGCCAGCCGCAAGCGCAGGCCCAGCCGCCGCACATGCAGCCGCCGCCGCACGGGCAGCCGCAGCCTCCGGAGAGACAGGCGCAGCCCTTCGCCGGCGCCGCCGGACCCGGCGCGCCCTCCGGGCCCGCCGATCAGACCCAGGTGCTGCCGCCGCAGTCCGGCTACGCCGGGCCGCCCGCGGCCGACTCCGAGCCGACGCAGTACATACCGCCCGTTTCCGGGCAGATGCCCGGCGCGATGCCGCTGCCGCCCGAGGGCGCGGCCCACACCGCCCCGCCGGCCCACGCGGCTCCTGCCGGCACCCCGCTGCCGCCGGAGAACCAGCCCGCGCAGTCCCAGGCGCAGCCTCAGTCGCACTCCCAGCAGTCACACTCCCAGCCGCAGCCCCAGTCGCGCCCCGAATCGGACAACGAGTCCACCACGATGCTGCGGGCCGTCCGCCCCGGCCGCGCCCGCCATGGTGCCCCGCAGGCGGCCCCCCAGCCCGCCCCCGGTCAGCCCGCCCCCGGCGCCGCTGAGGAGACGCAGGTCCTGCCCGGGCCGATCCCGGCCGCCGGGCAGCCGCCGCAGCCGCAGGGCCCCCACGCCGCCCAGCCGGGCGGCCCGGCGCAGCCCGGCTCCGCGCCGTACGCGATCCGCCCCGGCATGCCGGGGGACCGTCCGCCGCCGTCGGAGTTCGACGGCCTGTTCCGCGCCGACGGCGGGCCCGCCGAACCGGCGGACTCGACGCAGCAACTGCCGCAGTTCAGCGACCAGGGCCCGCAGCCGCCCGCCCCCGCCGACGGCGGCGGCCGGGGCAAGCGCGGCGGCCGGAAGATGTCGCCCGCGGCCCTCATCGGCATCGTCGTCGCGGGCTGCGCCCTCGCCGGCCTCGCCGCCGGCGCGGCGCTCAGCGCCGGGGGCGACGACGACAAGAAGGACACGAAGGCCTCGGAGAGCGAGACGCCGGACACCAAGACCGACGACGAGCCGACCAAGGCGGCCGACCCCGTCGAGGCGCAGGCCAAGGCGCTCGACGCGCTGCTCGCGGACAGCAACAACAGCCGCGCGGCGGTGATCAAGGCCGTGGGGGACATCAGGTCCTGCAAGAACCTGTCCACCGCCGCCACCAACCTGCGCACCGCCGCCGGCCAGCGCACCGACCTGGTCACCCGGCTGGGCAAGATCTCCGTCGACAAGCTGCCCAACCACGCCGAGCTGACCTCCTCCCTGACCAAGGCGTGGCGGTCCTCCGCCACGGCCGACAACCAGTACGCGGCGTGGGCCGACCAGGTCGGCGGCAAGAAGGGCTGCCACAAGGGCAAGGCCCGCACGACGCCCCGGGTGGGCGCGGCGGAGCGGGCGAGCGGCGAGGCGACCACGGCCAAGAAGAGGGCGGCCGAGCTGTGGAACCCGATCGCCACGAAGTACGGCCTGACCTCGCACCAGGCGACGGACCTGTAGCCGGGTGACTTCGCGGTGAGTATGGGACAGCGACACGCCGACGCGACGGCGTGTCGCTGTCCCATACTCACCGCAAAACTCACCGCAAAACTCGCCGCGAACCCGGGCTTCGGCCGCTAGCCCGCCGGGGCGTACCGCTGGAGGGTCTTCGCGACGTTGACGGACCCCTTGCGGACCGCGACCAGCCGCCCGTCCCGCACCACCTGGTAGGTCACGTCCGCGTTGACGAGGCGCGGATAGCCGTGGACGGACAGCGAGTCCTTGAAGCCCCAGCGCAGGGTCGGCGTCAGGCCGCCCGTGTCGGCCGCGTGGCCGTTGTCCAGGGCGCGCCGGACGGTGCGGGCGCTGATGTCGTCGGCGGGGAGGGCGTTCAGGACCGAGCGCAGCACGGTGTAGGCGATCCAGGTGGTCTGGGTGCCGGGGTCCTCCGCGTCGATGTTGTCGTCGTCGAAGGCGTACCGCTTGATGACCTTCTTCATGGGCGCCCAGCGCGGATCGTCCGCGGCCGGGTACCAGCCGGTGGCGTACGCGCCCTCCAGCGGGCTCTCGCGGCCGCCGGTGCTGTCCACGAGGGACTGGCGGACGCTGCCGAGCACGGAGGCGATCCGTACCTTCGGGTGGTCCTCCTGGAGCCGCCGGAAGGAGTCGAAGAAGGTGCTGGTGCGCTGCCCCAGCGCCGCGGTCACGCAGGAGCCGGACAGCTCGGCGCCCTGCGCGGCGCCGCCGAGGGAGGTCTCGGCGCCCACGCCGTTCAGGGCGGCGCCGGCCTGCCGGGTGTAGTCCCCGGCGTCCTCGGGGGCGCGGACGTCCTCGGCCGCCTGACGCCCGCCGGCCGCCAGGCCCGCGTCGAGGAGGTCGGGGAACGCGTCGCCCGCGATGGTGTCGGGGCGGACGAGGGCGACGCGGTGGCAGACGGAGGCGAGCTGCCGGCCGTTGCCGGCCAGCAGGGCGGCCTGGCCGCCGTTGACCGGGTAGGAGTAGGGGCTGTCGAACTCCTCCTGGGTCAGCCCGTATCCGCCGATGTACGGGATGCCCGCGCCCTCCAGGGCGGAGATGAAGTAGCGGCCGTACTGGCTGTACGAGCCGACGACCGCGACGACCTTCTCGGAGGCCGCCCGTCGGGCGCAGCGCGCGGCCTCGGAGGGGTCGTTGCGCTCGTTGCAGGTGATGACCTTCAGCTTGCGGCCGTGGATGCCGCCGGAGGCGTTGACCCAGCGGGCGTACGCCTGCGCCATGGCGGGCATGCCGGGCATGTTGGTCGCCTTGGTGTCCTCGGGCGCCCAGGTCATGACGGTGATCGGAGGCTCGGAACCCGCCCCGCCCAGGGTGCCGCAGCCGGTCAGCGCCCCCGCCCCGACGGCCGCGCAGAGCATCGCCGTCAGCCACGGCCGCGGGGAGAGCCGAGGGGAGAAACGTCGCCATCCGGTCATGACATGCGAGCGTGGTGTTCCGTATGTAACGGGGCGACTATCGCAATTGACAGGAAAGTGACGGGAGGGTGAATTACGGGGGGCGATGCGTGTCCGTCCGTGAGGAACGTACGATCGATTCCTGTGCAAGGTTCGGAGAAGTCTTCCCGTCGCGCCCGTCGCTCGACCACCATGGGCGCCATGCCTGTCAATGACATGCCGTGGTGGCGCTGGCGCAGCAATGTGCGCTCGGCGCTGCACATGCTTTCCGACCCCGTCTTCCAGCAGGAGTGCTGGCTGGCGGGCCGGGACGGATACGGGGACGTCACCGACGCCGTGTACCGGCTGGTGGAGGACACCTGGCTGGACAACTGGTCGGCCGAGAAGTACGTCGGCACGATCTTCCGCGACTCGCAGGAGGCGGCGCTCGTCGATGTCGCGGTCCTGAGGGTGCTGCGGATCATGCACCAGGTGGGCGCGGACGCCCCGGTCTCGGCCTATCTGGCGCACCACGCCTGGCCGGAGGCCGTCCGGGCGGCGCGCGAGGCGCATGTGCGGCTCGCGACCAACGACGGCGAGGACCCGGACGTGCCCCCGCACACCCTCGAAGTGCTGGCGATCATGACGCGCTCGGTCTAGGGATCCTCCCGGGTGTGCGACGCTATGGAGTCATGAGCCAGTCGCATTCCGCCGCCCCCGACCAGTACGTCCTCACCCTGTCCTGCCCCGACAAGCAGGGCATCGTGCACGCCGTGTCCAGTTACCTCTTCATGACCGGCTGCAACATCGAGGACAGCCAGCAGTTCGGGGACCGGGACACGGGGCTCTTCTTCATGCGGGTGCACTTCCGCGCGGTCTCACCGGTGCGGGTGGAGGACCTGCGGGCGAGCTTCGCGGCGGTGGGCGAGTCCTTCCACATGGACTGGCAGATCCACCCGGCCGGCGAGAAGATGCGGGTCGTGCTGATGGTCAGCAAGTTCGGCCACTGCCTGAACGACCTGCTCTTCCGCTCGCGGATCGGGGCGCTGCCCGTGGAGATCGCGGCGGTGGTCTCCAACCACACCGACTTCGAGGAGCTGGTGGGCTCGTACGGGGTGCCGTTCCGGCACATCCCGGTGACGAAGGACACCAAGGCCCAGGCGGAGGCGGAGCTGCTGGAGCTGGTGGAGGAGGAGAAGGTCGAGCTGGTGGTCCTGGCCCGCTACATGCAGGTGCTCTCGGACGACCTGTGCAAGCGGCTGGCGGGGCGGATCATCAACATCCACCACTCCTTCCTCCCGAGCTTCAAGGGCGCCAAGCCGTACCACCAGGCGCACGCCCGGGGCGTGAAGCTGATCGGTGCCACGGCCCACTACGTGACGGCCGACCTGGACGAGGGGCCGATCATCGAGCAGGAGGTCGAGCGGGTCGGCCATGCGCTCACCCCCGAGCAGCTGGTCGCGGTCGGGCGCGACGTGGAGTGCCAGGCGCTGGCGCGGGCGGTGAAGTGGCACAGCGAGCGGCGGGTGCTCCTCAACGGCCACCGCACGGTCGTCTTCGCCTGAGGAACCCTCTGACGGGGGCGCCCCCGGCCGCTCACAGGCGCGACAGGGACGCCGTCGCGAAGAGGACGTCGCGGATCGCCTCCGGGTCGCCGATCTGTCCCGCGGCCGCCTCCTCTGGCGGCACATGACCGGCCGCGAGCTGGTAGAAGGCCTCGCGGTCGAGGGCGATCCTGGCCACCGTCTCCGCCTCGGAGGGCAGCGCGGCGGGGGAGTCCAGCGGGATGTACCAGTGGCCGCTGCCCTCGACCTCCAGATGGAGCGTGCGGCCCGGCGCGCCCGCCGTGCCCAGCCGCCGGGGCGGCCCCGCGAGCCCGGCCCGGCGGCGCTGCGCGAGCGCGTCGGGCAGCAGCCGGGCGTACAGGTCGACCATCCGTCTGAGATGGGCCGAGGCGGGTGGCTCGTACGGGTAGTCGATCGCCTCCGCGATGTCCCCGGCGTGCACCCAGCACTCGAACGCGCGGTCGACGAACGAGTCGCGCAGCGGCAGGGAGAAGCCCCCGTACGGCACGGGGAGCATCCGGGCGCCGCGCCCGGCGAAGGACACCGTGCGCACCAGCGCGTGGCCCTGCTCCCGCCACGGCTCGCGCACCGCCTCCGGCTCCGCCGCGGCCTCGGGGCTCAGCTCGGGGCCGTCGTGCCAGTAGGCCTCGGTACGGGCCTCCGGGTCGCCCGGGGCGTCGGCGCCCAGCGGGTCGGGCAGCCCGAGCGAGGCGGCGAGGATGCCGTCGACCACCATCAGGTGGCCGATCACCCCGGCGACGGTGGTGTCCCGCCCCACCTGCCGCCGTCCGTCGAACCACCGCAGCCGCACCGGCGCCCGCCACTCCGCCTCGCCCATGTCGCGCAGCAGCGCGTCCAGCCGGGCGGCCTCCGCGTCGTACACCCCCGCCCAGTCGGGCACCGGGATCCGGGCCGGGCGGCGGCCCAGGCAGCCCGCGAGCACCCGGGAGCGCAGCAGCGGGTCGAGGTCGAGGCTCTGCTCGGTGTGGAGCAGGCCGACCGCCTCACGCAGTCGCAGGGCCTCGTCGGCGCAGGGATTGCAGTGGTTGAGGTGCGCCTCCACGGCGGCGGTCTCCTCGGGCGGGCAGGCCGCCAGGGCCCAGGCGCCCAGCAGCGACTTCAGCACCGCGTGGGAGAGCTGGGGCGCGGGTGGCGGGACAGGCGGGACAGGCGGGACAGGCGGGGCGGGTAGCCGGCCACGGCTTTCGGCAGCGGGCTCCTGCTGCTCCTGTGGCTCCTGGGGTCCGTGTGGCTCCTGTGGTTCCTGGGGTTCGCGCGGTTCCTGGGGTTCGCGCGGTTCCTGGGGTCCGCGCGGTTCCTGGGGTCCGTGTGGCTCCTGGGGCCCGCGCGGCGGGGGCACCCCGTCCGCCGGGGGAGTGGGGTGCCAGTGGGCGGGCCAGCGGCCGCTGTCCTCGGCGGCCGGCCGCGGCGGGGGTATGCGCGGCGCCTCGGCGGGCTCGGTGCCGCCGGTGCCGTCGTCGGGTCTGCTCACAGGGCCCGCCCGTACCCGGGAGGCGGACCGGCCTCGGGGAGCGGCGCGCGGGCCGTGGACAGCAGTTGCAGCCCCAGCCGCAGCCGGCGCCTGGCCTCGTCCTCCGTCACGCCGAGTTCGGCCGCGGTCTGCCGGTAGTCGCGGCGGTCGAAGTAGGCCAGTTCGAGCGCGGCGCGCAGCGGGGCGGGCATGGACGTGACGATGTAGTCGGCGCGGGCGGCCACGGAGGCCTCGCGGATCCGCTCCTCGATGTCCTCCGCCGTACGCCCGCCCCGCGCCGCTACGGCGCCTTCCCCGGCGGTGCCGTCCCCGGCCGGGTCGGCCGCGGCGCGCCTCGGCCTCCCGCAGCCGGTGCACCGCCTGGCGGTGGGCCAGCGTGGCGATCCACGAGCGCAGCGAGCCCTGCTGGGGGTCGTACGCGTCCGGGTTCTCCCAGGCGTAGCCGAACACCTCACGGGTGACGCGGTCGGCGGCCTCCTCGTCCTCCAGGACCCGATGGGCGAGATTGTGGACGAGGGAGGCGAACCGGTCGTACAACTCGCCCAGCGCGGCGGCCTCTCCGCGCGCCAGGCGTTGCTGCATCCTGCGGTCCCAGCGGGGCGGTGCGTCGTTCGCCATGTGGCCCCCATCCCTCGTGCTCGAGTTGTTCGGGTGTCACCGTCCTATCGAATGTAGTGCGGGGGGCCGGCAGCACACGCCCCCATGCGGCAAAGTGCGGCGCGGCCGGGCTGCGGATGGTATTGGGCCGGTCACTTTGCGCAGGAATCCCGCGACGAAACGCTTCCGCACGGCATAAGGTCGTCATCTCCGGCTTCCGCCGGGGGGTGTTTGGTGGGGCGCCGGGCGGGCAGCCGCCCGGGAACAATCGATTCCGGTTTGCGGGCGAGCGAAGGGCTTCGGGCGCGTGACGTTGAAAGTGATGGAGGACCGACGGGGGGAGTGGGTCGTTCTCCAGGTCTCGGGAGAGATGGACCTGGTGACCTCCCCCGCGGTCCGGCAGCACGTGCACGACGCGGTCGCCGAGGGCCGCCACCGGCTGGTGCTCGACCTGCAAGAGGTCCGCTTCTGCGACTCCAGCGGCGTCGGCGTGCTCATCGCGGCCCGCCGCCTCATGCGGTCCTGCTCCGGACGCCTCCGGCTGATCCTCCCCCCACAGGGCGCCGCGCCCGGCTCCCACGTCCACCGGGTACTGGCCGCCCTCGGCGTCCGCCGCCTCTTCGAGGTCTACCCCGACCTGGCCGCCGCCACCGACAGCGCCGCGGACCCGCTGACCGCCTAGCCGGAACCGGCGCTTGCGCCTACGCTTCGGCGGTCCGGGGCGCGGGTGTGGCTCCGGGGAGGGTCGCGCGGACGAGGAAGCCGCCGTCGGGGAGGGGGCGGGCCTCCAGGGTGCCGCCGAGGAGTTGGGCGCGCTCGCGCAGGCCGATCAGGCCGTGGCCGCCGCCCGGCAGCTCGGGCGCTGCCGCCGTGGCGTCGGGCGCCCCGTTGCGCACCTCCACGCGCAACTCCCGTACGCCCTCTCCCGCGCTTCCCGCGTCTGCCGGGCTTCCCGCGTCTGCCGGGCTTCCCGCGTCTGCCGGGCTTCCCGCGTCTGCCGGGCTTCCCGCGTCTGCCGGGCTTCCCGCGTCTGCCGGGCTTCCCGCGTCTGCCGGGCTTCCCGCGTCTCCCGGGCTTCCCGCGCCCGCCGCGCCGGCCTCGCTGACCCGGACCCGCACCCGCGCCCCCGGCGCGTGCTTGCGTACATTGGTCAGCGCTTCCTGCACGATGCGGAACACCGCCCGCTCGACGGCCTCCGACTGCCCCAGGCCCTCCAGCACCCCCTCGCCGTAGTCGGCCTCGTAGTCGACGTCCAGCGCGCTCAGTTCGATCAGGCGCGGCAGATCGGCCAGGCAGGGCTGCGGGGTGAGTTCCTCCAGGTCCCCGCCCGCCGCGCGCAGCACGCCCACCATGTGGCGCAGTTCGTCCAGCGTGCGCACCGACAGCTCGCGGATCGTACGGGCGCCCTCGCGGGCCCCGCCGTCCTCCGCGCTGATCAGCACCGCCCCGGCCTGGAGGCTGATGAGGCTGACCTGGTGGGCGACGACGTCGTGCATCTCCCGGGCGAGACGGGCCCGTTCGGTGCTGAGCACCTGCTGGGCCAGCAGCTCGTCGGCGTGGCGGCGGCTGCGCGTCAGCTCCTCGACCCGCGCGGCCAGTTCGCCGCGGGTGCGCACCAGCAGGCCGAGCGCGATGGGGCCGACGGAGGTTACGCTCGCGTCGATCAGGGTCAGGGTGTTCTCCCGGTACGCGGTCGGCTCGAAGTCCGAGACCGGCCACGGCACGAAGTGCGCGATCGCCAGCAGCAGGGCCGAGAACGCCAGCAGCCGGCGGTCGGGGCGGCGCACGGCCACGGTGTAGAGGGCGATCATCGGCGAGAACCAGACGTAGCCGATGAGGATCCCCGGCAGCGTGACCAGGAACACGGTCAGCGGCAGCCGCCGGCGCAGCAGCAGCGCGGCCGCGGCCACCAGCGACACGTTCAGCTCCAGGCCCGGTGTCACGCCGTTGACCAGCAGCGCGTCGGCCACCGCGAGCGCCACGGGGACGACCAGCGATGCCCAGCGCGGCGCCCGGACACTCATCGCGGCCCACCCGCCCGGGGGCCGCCCGCCAGCAGCCCCGCGCGGTCGGCCACGATCGCCGCCTGCACCCGGTTGACCCCGCCCAACTTCCCGAGCAGCGCCCGCACATGGTCCTTGACGGTGCTGGGCGCCAGCCCCATCCGCTCCGCGATCTGCGGATTGGCCAGCCCCTCCCCGAGCAGCGCCAGCACCTCCCGCTCGCGCGGGGTGAGCGCCTCGACGGCCGCCGAGGCCGTGGCCTCCGCCTCGGCCGCCAGATAGCCGCCGATCACGGCCCGGGTGACGCCCGGGTCCAGGACGCTGCCGCCCTGCGCGAGCGTCCGTACGGCGCCCACCAGCTGCTCCGGATCGGTGTCCTTGAGCAGAAAGCCCGCCGCGCCCGCGCGCAGCGCGGCCGTGACGTACTCCTGCGCGTCGAAGGTGGTCAGCATGGCGACGGTGGGCGGGCGCTCCGCCTCCAGCAGCCGTCTGAGCACGGTCAGCCCGTCCACGTCGGGCATCCGGATGTCCAGGAGGACCACGTCGGCCGCGCTCCCGCGCACCGACTCCACCGCCTCGGCGCCGGAGCACTCCGCGACCACCTCGATGTCCGGGGCCGTGCCCAGGATCAGCCGCAGCCCCGACCGTACGAGTGCCTCGTCGTCCACCACCGCCACCCGGATCACCGGCCGCTCCCCTCGTCGGCTGTCATGCTCATTTCCCCGGACAGCCTGCCGTATCGGCGGATCAAAGTGGAGTAGCGACCTCCGCCCGTTGGGGGGAACACCCCCGCCGGTCGGCGGGGGTGACCGGGAGACCAGAGGCTGATTTCCCGGCCGCCCGCCCCGGGGCACAGTGGTCCCACGCCGCGTCACCCGCGGCCCAGGCCGCCGCGGCCCCCACACGCGGCGGCCCTCTTCTTTTCGCCGCCTGCTGCCGCCTTCTGCCGTCTGCTGCGGCCGGCTCGCCCGGCTCCGGCCGGTCTCACACCCCCGGCGGCTCCGCCGGGGCGGGCCCCAGGGTGGTCGTGCCGGGGGCCGCGCGGTGGCCCAGACCCCGGCGGTACGCGTCCATCGCGGCCTCGACCCGGCCGCCGCGCCGCAGCAGATCGCCCAGCAGCCGGCACAGGTCGGCCAGGTCCCCGGCCGCGCCCGTCCGCTCCAGCAGGGCCAGCGCCGCGCGGTAGTGCCCCTCGGCGGTCCGCGCGTCGCCGCGCTCCTCCGCGATCAGGCCGAGCAGCCGGTGCGCCCCGCCCGCGTGGACCGCGCCGTGCTCGGCGGTGAGCCCGGCGATCCCACCCTCGGCGATCCCCCCTTCGGCGACCCCCCGGCCCGCCGTCGGCCCGCCTGCCGTCGGCCCGCCTGCCGTCGGCCCGCCTGCCGTCGGCCCGCCTGCCGTCGGCCCGCCTGCCGTCGGCCCGCCTGCCGTCGGCCCGCCTGCCGTCGGCCCGCCCGCCGTCGGCCCGCCTGCCGTCGGCCCGCCCGCCGTCG
>NZ_BAAASD010000057.1:0-43943 GCF_039532705.1 Streptomyces sparsogenes subsp. cuspidosporus
GGTGTGGTCCATGGTGGCCGTTGTCCTTGTCAGTCGACACTGCCGCGTGGGGCGATCCACTGGTGGGGTTGTCCGGTCACTTTGGCGATGGTTTCGAAGTCCGCGTCGTAGTGGAGCAGTGTCAGCCGATCACGTCTGGCGTCTATGGCCCACCGACCCGGGGAGGATGTCGGCTCTGATCGGTCTCGGCGGTGACGAACTACAAGCGATCGGCGTCGATCTGTCTGATGGGGTGCCTGCTTTCGTAATTGCAGGCCCGGCCAGCTCAGGTAAATCCACGCTGCTTCTCACAATGGGGCTCTCCCTGCTCAAAGACGGCACTCATCTCATTGTGGCCGCGCCGCGCCAGTCACCAGTGCGAACCCTGATGGGGCAAGCGGGCGTACTTAAAGTCTTCACCGACCCCGATTTCACTGCAGAGGATCTGCGCGCGGCACAAGCACAGGCCTGCGGCTCCAGCGTTGTGATCCTGCTCGACGACATCGAGGTTCTGTTTGATGTCACCAATGCTGACGAGTGGATGGATGACGTTCTGAAGCAGCGGCCCGGTGACCTGGCCTTCGTGGTAGCCGGAGATACGGAAGAGGCCTTTGCTAGCGCCTATCGGGGTTTCGGAGCGTATGCCCAACGTGCGCGGCGTGGCGTCCTGTTGGGGCCTCGCGGAGCATATGATGGCGAGGTCATTGGAGCACGGGTACCTCGCCAAGAAGTGGAGCTCAACCGGCGGGTCGGGCGGGGGCTTCTCCATCTGGACAACAACCGAGTGATGCCCATCGCTCTGCCACAGCCGCCTGGATAGTGGTGGTGCCGATTACTCCGACCCTTCGCTACGTGGGGAGCGTCCGGACCACCCCAACGCCCTCAGCCACCTGCTGGCGCAGCTGGCAGTTCTCTGCCATCGACTGGTGCAGTGCGCCGACCAGTGACTCGACGTCGCCCTTGAGCTGGGCGATCTCCTCTGCGTCGGGAGCCCGTAGTTCCTTGAGTCGGCGGACCATCAACCTGGTCGAAGAGGTCCGCGACGTCCTCGGCTGGTCCAGCATCGGCGTCTGGCAGGACGCCAGCGAGGAACTGGACCGCGCCGTCGGCTACCTCACCGACGCACTGACCAGCTCGGACGCCGATCAGGCTTCGTTGCTGGACTGGGCGCGCACCCACCTGCGCGACGGCATCGCGACGGCCAGCTGACCCCCGCCCCGAGTTGAGCGCACTCTGTGCCGCCCCGGACCCGCACCTGCCGGGCCGGGGCGGTCGCAGTGGCCCCTCAACCACGGAGAGCGAGAGGAGATGCACGTCATGCCCCTGCCCTACTTCGAGACACCTCAGGCGGTTAACGCGTCAAGCGGGCTGCTGGGGGCCGGTCGAACGGGCGGATCTTTCTCCGAGCGAGTGGGATGATCCCGCTGTGGATACTCACGGTTCTTCGTTTCGTCGGCGCCTCCTGATCGAGTCGCTGACGGTGATGGCGGCACCGGCATCGGACCAGACAACGTGGTTGAAGAAACACGGTGTCGTGACGGACGAGATCGCCCTCGACTTCGAGCACGCCTTCCGTATGGCCGACCGCTTGGTGGAGGAAGGGCTCCTCCGCCGTGACGCGCTGCCCGACCTGCGGGTGATCGACTCCATCTTCGACGGGATGACACGCGATGAGACCACGAACCGGTGGACGACAGCGGCTCTTGGCAGCGACCCCGGGTGGAGTGCTGTACGCGAGCTGGCGCGGACCGTTCTCGCCCGGGAAGGCGTGGACGCCTTGGTGTTGCCAGACATTCGTGTTGTTCGGTGAAGGCTCGATGGTTCAGGCCGCAACTGCCGGCGCGGCGGCACCGCTCTCTGGGAAGGCCACGGCCTCGTCGTAGGTCCGGTTGTGCTGCAGGCAGCAGTAGGGCTGTCCGATCATGCGGTTGAAGAGGTTCCTCTGAGCCGCGGAATGCCAGTCCCCGTGGTCGCGGCGTCGCCGGTAGTGCATCTTGGCCCCGGGTGATCGAGTGATGGCAGCGAAGGCCCAGAGGTAGCCGGCGTGGTTGAGTCGGTCGTTCTTCACCCATCGCCGGGAGACGCTCCACTTCTTCCCAGACGCTCTGGTGATGGGCGATGAGCCTGCGTATGCCTTCAGGCGCGCGCGTCGGCAAAGCGATTGCGGTCGTCGCCGACCTCGGCAAGCACCCGGGCGCCGAGCTGGACGCCGGGGCCAGGGAAGCTGAGGAGGATGCCAGCGTCGGGGTGCTGAGGGAAAGCGTCTTCGACCGCCCCGGTGAGGTCGTCGGCAGCCACGCAGGCCGCCTCCAGCTGCACCAGGAGGGCGAGCATCTGCTTCCCGAGGGCTTCTTCGACCAGCGGCGAGTGGCGGGCCCACTCGGCTCGGAAGATGCCACGGATACGGTCCGCTTCGGTAGCGATGCTCCGTTAAAGCCTGCGGCCTTGATGCAGCGCTCGGAGCGGCGGCGGGCCCGGTCGTCGCACTCGGCCAGGAGGAGCTCGGCGAGGAAGCCGAGGTAGGACATTTGCTCACGGCTCGCGGTCTCGGCGAGGTCGGGGAACTGAGAGCGGATGGTGGGGAGGCGGAGCATGCGGCATGCCTGGTCGACGGCGGTGGTGGCGGCCTGCTCGGTGAGTCCACGCTGGCGGGGAAGGGACACGGTGTTCTCCTCTACGAAGGGGTGGGTCGGTCTGGCCGGCGGAACCGCAGGAGCTGGTCGGTGCACTGCACCACAGCGGGTGCTCTTACTTCTCATCGACTTTCATGCGCTCTACGGACACCGAGTGATGCCGAAACCCACCGACAAGTGCTCTCGCTTCTGAGGTTCTGGTCCACTTCTTGTGGTCGCGTACGCAGCGTGACGGTTGGTCGTCGTTCGAAGGCGGGTGACATCGCCCAAAAATCGACCTGCCCGAGAATGAGGGCATCGACAGTTCTGCGCCGTGAACAACGTGCGGCCGCAGCTGGACGAGCTGCTGTTCGGGTCGGTGGAGAACATGTCGGTGGAGTCGGTCGACGTGGCAGACGCTGTCGTAAGAGTGGAGGCCCGGTCCACGGCCAAGCGGGCGGCCTGTCCGGGCTGCGGGTGCTGGTCGAGTCGAATACACGGCTCTTACCTGCGCTTTCCCCGCGATCTACCCACGTCGGGCAAGCTCGTCGTCATGTCGTTGCGGGTGCGCCGGTTCGTCTGCGCGGAAGGCTCCTGCCCGCGTCAGACGTTTGCCGAGCAGGTGCCCGGCCTCACCCGTCGATTCGCTCGCCGGACGGAACGGCTGCGATCGACGCTCGTCTCGGTCGGTCTCGCGCTCGCGGGACGGGCCGGCGCCCGAATGTCGGACGCCTTCGGGGTCCGAGTCAGCCGGAACACCCTGCTGAGGCTGATCACCTCGCTTCCGGATCCGCCCATCGCCACTCCCCGCGTGCTCGGCGTCGACGAATACGCCCAGCGCAAGGGCCGGATCTACGGAACCGTACTCGTCGACGTCGAGACACGCCGGCCCGTGGACCTCCTGCCGGACCGGGAAGCGGACACCCTCGCGGCCTGGCTGTCCGAGCGACCCGGGATCGAGATCATCTGCCGGGACCGCGCCCTCTTCTACGCGGAGGGCGCCACCCGTGCGCCCCGCAAGCCCTCCAGGTCGCCGACCGATGGCACCTCTGGCACAACCTCGGCGAAGCCGCCGAGAAGTGTGTCTACCGGCACCGCGCTTGTCTGCGGCCCGCACCTGAGTCACCGCAGGAGCCAGACCAGGTGTCGGAATCGCCCGCATCCTCGCCGTGGCCAACGGGACACCGATTCGCCGAACGCACCCGCGCCAAGCATGCCACTGTCCACGCCCTGCTGGCCGCCGGCCACAGCAAGCGGGCCATCGCCCGGCAGCTCGGCATGGGCCTCAACACCGTTCTCCGCTTCTCCCGCGCCACCGAGCCGGAGCGGCTGTTCACCGGCCAGTGGCAAAGTCGCCCCAGCAAGCTCGACGCCTACAAGCCCTACCTCGACCAGAGATGGCACGAAGGCTGCACCAACGCCTGGAAACTGTGGGAGGAGATCAAGGCGCAGGGCTACCCGGACAGCTACGGCAACGTCCGCGCCTACGTCAGCCGGAACCTACGCGGCAAGCCCCAGCCGGTCGGCCGTCGGCCGCCAACCGCCCGCGCCGTCACTCGCTGGATCCTCACCCACCCCGACGCCTTGGCCCAGAGCGACCGACTCCAGCTCAAGGCCGTGCTGGCCAACTGCCCCGAACTGGACGCACTCGCCGAGCATGTGCGCTCCTTCGCCCACATGCTGACCCAGCTGCAAGGCCACCAACTGCCGGCATGGATCGAAGCGGCAACCAACGCCGACTTGCCCAGCCTCCAGCGCTTCGCCCGGCACCTGGAACGCGACCTCGACGCCGTCACTGCCGGACTCTCGCAGCCGTGGAACTCCGGAGTCGTCGAAGGCCATGTCAACCGGATCAAGATGCTCAAGCGCCAGATGTTCGGCCGAGCCGGCTTCGAACTCCTCCGCAAGCGCGTCCTGCTCTACTCCTGAGCTTGTCGTTCAGCTCTCAGCGTCCGGCAAAAGTGGTTCGTTTTCGGCGGCGAGGGTGACCTGGGCGGTCCATGACCAGGGCTCCAGGGGCGGATCCCAGCTCACCTCCACGTCGGTGTCGTGGAAGTCGCGCGCGAGTTCCGTCACCATCACCGCTGCCGCAGCCCGCGCGTCTTGCGGGTCGGTGTGGATCGGCACGTCCAGCCGCCCACAGAGATTTCCGCTTTCGGTGAGGACGCTGGTGCGCCAGCCCTCCGGCGTCGCAAACAGGAAGATCCCCTTCGGAATGCCCCAGGCGGGCCGCTTCTTCTTCTCCTTCTTGCGTCTCACCATGCCGCTATCCAACATCGTCGAGTTCATGGTGATGAGTCTGGGTGGAGGATCACCCGCCGCGGCACAGTTTGGTGCCGGCCTTGCGCGGCAAGCTGAGATCCTTCAGGACAGATCGTCGATGAGCCCGAAGCCCTCCGGGAACTCCTCCAGGAACTCACGGCGAGCGGGGTTGGTCTCGGCAGCTGCCATCTCCCCGAGTAGGGCGATCAGCTCCTGCTGCTGATCACTCGGCAGCGTGCTGACCACGTGGGCGACGCCCTCCATGACCTTGACCGCTTCGTCCTGATCCATCTGCTCGTCTTCACTGCCGTCGATGAACCACAGGACATCGACCAAAGCCTCGGCCAGGGCACGAGTCAGGGACGAGTACGAAGACGTCACGACGGTCTCCCAGCAGATCGACGGCAGAGTCCGGCCATCCCACCACACACCACCGACATCACTTTCCGTGAGCCTCCACGGAAAGTGGACCAGAGCCGATCCGTAGAGTGCGTCGGCTGATCGCCAACGTAAAGCAGTCACTCGCTGAGCTTGAGATGGACGAGCAGGACCAAGTACAGGAGGCGATGGTGAGGCATGGTTGAGGTAGAGCGAACCGAGTAGACGAGAACCCATGCAGGTGGCTGTGCGGGACGTGCCCTGCTATGGGCGGATCTGCCTGCGAGGACTTCATGACGGGGGTGAACGGCCGCGTTCACCGCCGGATCCCGGCCGAGGAGTGGCTGCGGCTGTACCCGGTGCCCGAGGAGCCGTTCAAGGCCACGTTCGGCGAGATCCGAAGGGTCGGCAAGGACTCCACGATCTCGGTCGAGTCGGTCCGCTACTCGGTCCCGCACGAGTTCGTCGACGAGAGCGTCTGGGTCCGCTTCCACGGCGACGAACTGATCGTGACCGCGATGGTCGCGGGCAGCGCGATCGAGGTCGCCCGCTACTTTCGCTCGACGCCGGACAGTCCGCGGATTGCCGATGAGCACTACTCAGACGCCCCGCGCGGCGAGCGCACGCCCTGGGCGACGAACCCGGCCGAGGCCCAGTTCTTGGCGATCGGCCCGGGGGCGGCGCGGCCTGGCTGGTCGAGGCCGCGGCGACTGGCGTCCGCCGGACCTGGGCGAAATGGCCGACGCTGTCGCCCTGGCGAAGCTGCACGGGAGCGCCGACGTCGACCGGGCTCTGGGCACCGCGGCGACGGTGGGCCGCTTCGCCGAGGGCGACCCGCTTTCGATCCTGCACCATCAGGGTGAGCACGACCGGGTCGAGCCGATCCGCCACGGTGAGACCCACAGCCTGCAGCCGGGCACCTCCGCCTGGTCCGGGTTCACGACACCGTGATCCGCGGTGGTCTCAGTCGGCACCGCCGACGGGAGCGTCATGCCAGCCGGGCAAGGCCAACCCGTCGTCGCGAAGCGACCAGACCGGCTGCTGTTTGGACGACGGTCCGGCAAGGACCCGCAGCTGCTGCGGGCGGTATTCGTCGGGCGCGTCCTCGACACTGAAGCCCGCCGAGGCCAACACCGCGGCCATCGCCTGCATCATCGCGGCCCCGACCGCACTGGAGTGCCGCAGGACCGGCTCGTCCAGTTGCTTCAGCCCGAACGCGCGGCGCGCGCGAGCCCGCAGGCGAGGGCTTGCCTGCCAGGCCACGAACACGCCGCCTGCCGCGTCGGCACCGTCGTCGATGTCCACCTCGGCGCCACCGGCCAGGACCGGGTCCAGCCCCGGGGCAAGCACGGGCAGTCCCGCGGCCGCCAGCTCGTTGCGGACCTTCCCGGCGAGCGCCTCCAGTGCCGCGGACTCTTCAGCACTCACTCGTTCGAACACTCGCTGAATCTACGACCTGTTGTGAAAGTGCTGGGCGACCGGCCTGGCGTACGTGGGCGGCGTCGTTGTCAGTGGTGTCGTGCATGATCGGCGCGTCAGTTCTTCTACGGGGATGGGGAAGCGCCATGCCGATCACGAACCAGCAGGTAGCAGGGCACGTGTTCCTGCGGCAGATGTATGCGGACTCGTACTTCCCCGATCACGTCGTCGACCGGGGCAGGTCGATCCTGTTGCGGCTCTGCGAGCGGATTGAGGCTGAGCAGCCGTCGGGTCTGGAGGCTCTGTATGCGCTCACCCAGGCCGCAACGGAGGAATTCAACAGTCTGGAAGCGGAGTTCGAGGCAGCCGGGAGTGAGATCGAGACGGTCGCGCGCGAGGTGATCGCTGAGGACTTCTGGTTTGTCGCGTCAGCATACGGGTTCACGGATGTGGATGTAGAGGAGTTGATCGCCACCCGGGACTGGTGAGCGACGACCGGAAGGCCATCTGCAGGTCAGAGCCATTCGTTGAGGGCTGCGATCAGCAGGGTCGCCTCGTAGCGGACGGCGAGCTTGTCGTATCTCGTGGCCACCGCGCGGTGGCGCTTGAGGCGGTTGATGCCGCATTCCACCGCGTGGCGCTCCTTGTAATCGGCTTTGTCGAACTTCGGCGGACGGCCTCCGCGAGAGCCGAGCTTCTTGCGGTTGCGGACCTGGTCAGCCTTCTCCGGGATGGTGGAGCCTATGCCGCGTCTGCGCAGGTAGGCGCAGTTCCCGCGGGAGCCGTACGCCTTATCGTGTGCCGTTCAGAAATGCGTCGCTGCAGGTCGTAGGCGGTCTGGCGGGATCTGCGGGCTCGTTGGGACCATGTGCAGTGATCGTCTCATAGGTGTATCAGGTCACGCGGACGCTTCTGTCGGTCCCAGCGGTGCTGCTGCGTCGGCGGATGGCCAGAGACGCCGAGTTGCTCGTGGTCCGGCATGAGAACGCGGTGCTGCCCAGGCAACTGTCGAGTCCGATGCGGTATGAGTGGGCGGACCCGTTGTGGTTCGCGGCGTTGTCTTCGCTGATACCTCGGCGTGGCTGGGCGCAGGTGTTCCCCGTGACACCGGGGACCTTGCTCGGCTGGCATCGGCGTCTCGTTGCACGGAGGTGGGGCTACAGTGCGTGCCGGATCAAGCCGGGCCGGCCAGCGACGGCGGAAGTTGTGAAGGAGTTAGTGCTGCGGCTGGCGCGGGAGAACCTGTGCTGGGGCTGCCGCAGGATCCAGGGGGAGCTCGCCCGGCTGGGGCACAGGATCGGCGCGGCCACGGTATGGAAGATCTTGACGGCAGCCGGGGTCGACCCTGTTCCCCGCCGCGGCGGGCCGACAGGGCGTGAGTTCCTGACATCCCAGGCCGAGCCATCATCGCCTGCGACTTCCTGCACATCGACCTGGTGGATCTTCGCCGCGTCTACGCACTGATCTTCCTCGAGCACGGCACACGCCGCCTCCACATCGCCATCCTCAAGACCGCCCCGCAGTCCCCGCGGATGAACACACATGGTGAGAGGGCTGTCGGGACGCTACGGCGCGCGGTCCTCGACCACCTGGTGCTCTGGAGCGAGCGTCAGGCTCTCCACGTTCTCAGCACCTACGCCGGACACTACAACGGGCATCGGCCGCATCAGGCCCGAGAGCAACTACCCCCACTCGCTGACCACCACACCGCGCTGCTGAGCGGCTTGAAAACCCCAGGACGGCTACTCCAGGCCCGTATCCTTGGTGGCCTGATCAATGAGCACATTCAGCGCGGCACGCCCCACTGTCGCCTGCACCGGGCGGCGTGGTCTTCAGCCGAGAGGCGCAGACTTCCTGTGCATTCAGCGCACGGTGGCCCGGACCTCGCTCGGCGAGACCCCGTACGTCCTGCGGAAGGCCCGGCTGAAGTCCGCCGGGTGGCGGAATCCCCAGCGCAGGGCGGTCTCGCCGATCGTGCGGTGACGCAGGCGGGGCTCGGTCAGATCGGCGTGGCAACGCTCCAGACGGCGGCGCCGGATGGTGGCGGCGACGGACTCCGGCTCGCCCTGGAAGAGCTGATGGAGGGTGCGTACCGAGATGTGGTGGTGGGCGGCGACGGCTGCCGGGTCCAGTAACGGGTCGGTGAGGTGGTGGTCGATAAAGGCGCTGATCCCGGCGAGGAGTGCCGTTCTGCGGGTCTCGGCGGGGAGCGAGTGCTGGTCGCCGATCCGCGCCGCAAGAAGGGACGCGGCCAGGTCCACCCCAATGGCGCCGAGCCGGGCAAGCTCGACGGGGCCCGCGGTGCGGGCGGCCTTCGGCAGGGAGGTCAGATACGGGCCCAGCAGGGCGCCGGAGCCGGACTTGATGGGCAGCGGCTCGGCCAGAAGGCGGTCGGCGCGGCCTCCGGCCAAGGGGAGGAGAGCGAGGGGGATGCGCAGGAGGGTTAGTCGGACGGGGCCGCTATTGTCCAGGAAGTCACAGGTCAGCGGCCTCCAGCTGGAGAACAGGGCCATATCGCCGGGACCGAGGCACGCGACGCCGCGCGCCTGCTCCAGGCGGACCGCGCTTTCCCGGACCAACAGCAGGAAGTAGTCCTCGGGGTTTCCACGGCGGATGTGGGCGGGGGAGCGCCGGGCGGTCATCGGGGAGAAGTCGAAGGCCGCGACCTGGCTGTGCGAGAGCCCCACGGCTTCTACCCAGCCCCGGAAACGGTCTGCGTGCGGACTCCGGATCGACACAGGCATGACCTCGTGGCCGACCATGTCGTTCCACCAGCCGAAGCGGTCCGGCACCGCAATGTCGTCGGTGTCCACCGCCACCACTGGCCCCGCCGCCCTGGCGTCCTTCGCTGCCATCTCCCTGAGACTTGACATACAACGATATTGCCCGGCAAAGGAGTTGGCTGAGTAGTAGGTTCAGGGCCATGTGGCCATGGGGTCGGCCGCATGCAGTTCCCGCCAGCCAGCCTTCACCCCGGTGGGCCCCGGATCCCACCTCGGACACCGGGGCCATGGACCTCTTCCGTACTGCGGACTTCAGTCGGGCCTGCCGCAGGACGTACGGGGTCTCGCCGAGCGACGTCCGGGCCACCGTGCGCTGAATGCGCAGGATGTCTGCGCTCTCGGCTAAGGACCAGGCCGCCCGGCGCATGTGACAGTGGGGCTGCAGCATCTCAGTGACTCGGAAGCGGGCCATGCGGGGGAACACAGGGCTCCGGTCCCGGAAAGAGCCCCAGCTCGTCTTTTCCTGTCACAGTTGTCAATCACCCGTGGCAGAAGGAGTGTGCTGCCGCAGCGGCACATCATCAGGACGCCATGGCGTGCACGAGCGTTTGGAGGCACCCCCATGAGCACCAAAGGAACAAGGGCCAGGAAGAAAAGGATTGCCGCGGCACTGTCCGCGCTTGCCATCGCGTTCGGAGGAGTCGCCATTTCGGCTCCTGCAGCCGTAGCCGCGCCCAACGCAGCAAGCTACGCGTCGCGGACGTACAACGTGGGCGTGTACCTCTATCCGGAATGCGTAGCCCGCGGCAATTACTACGTGGCCTATTACTCGCCGCAGGGGTACAGGGTCTTCTACCAGTGCCTCTTTGTGGGAGGAACCTATCCTCTCCATCAGTACCTCCTGCGCGTGACCCTCGTCATTTGAGCTGTGCCTGAGGCCGGCTCTCCCTCGTTGCCTGTGGGTGCCGGAAACGGTGTCACTCTATGCGACCTGCGTGTATTCGTGGATGAGGCCGCCGAGTCGATCGCGTCGATGGATGCGAGTGTTGTCGGTGGCGGTGGGCGGTTCGGGTTCGGTGAGTCGGTCCGGCGGCCGTTGTCCGAGGGTTCGGTGTGGCCGGTGTTGGTTGTAGTGATCTGCGTACTCACTGACGACGAGGCGTAGGTGGCGCTCTCCTGTGATCAGGATGCGGTCGGTTGCCTCGCGTCGGCATGATCCGATCCAGCGTTCCGCGATGGCGTTCATGCGCGGTACTCGGGGCAGTGTGGGAAGGACGTGCGTGCCGATCGCCTGGAATACGGCGTCGAAGCTGTCGGTGAAGTAGGCGCCGCGATCCCGGATGAGGAACTTGATCGACTTGGCATGGTCGCCGAGGTCCATGAGGTAGTTCCGTGCTTGCTGACCTGATCCAGGGGCCGGTCGGATGGCGGGTGATGCCGGCGATGTGCACCCGCCGGGTGCCGTGGTTGATGAAGAACAGCACGAACCAGCGCCGCAGGAAGACCGTATCGATGTGGAACAGGTCGGTGGCTGTGATCGCGGAGGCCTGGGCTTTGAGGAAAGCGGCCCAGGAGCAGTCCACACGCCGCGGCGACGGGTCGATCCCTGCTTGCTTCAGAATGGACCAGACGGTTGAGGCGGCGACCTTGCGACCCAGGCCGAGGAGCTCTCCGTGGATGCGGCGGTATCCCCATCCAGGGTTCTCCCGCGCCAGACGCACGACCAGTTGGCGCAGGGCCTCTGGTTTGGGTGGTCGGCCCGGATGACGGGAGGGGTAGTTCCACTTCCATGCGATGAGCCGTGCGTGCCAGCGAAGGACCGATCGCGGAGTGACCAGCAAGGCCACCTGGGTACGCTGCTGCTTGGTGACGAGCCGGAGCAGTGCCGCCATGACGGCTCTGTCGCTCCAGGAGAAGCGGGGCCGTGGCTGGGTACGGCGTGCGATGGCGAGTTGATGCCGGAGCATCAAGATCTCTGCGTTCTTCGAGGCATTGGAGCGGGCGAGCAGGGCAAGCCCTCGGAAGGCTTGGCAGGCGAGCAGGTAGATCAGCCGTATCACCATGACCAGCACGCTGCCTCAAAACGGCTCGCTGCTCCCGAGATCTGGGCAGATCCGAAGCAGCAGGTCAGCCCAGGTGACATAATTCCCGGCACCCACAGGCCGGGATTGACCCGTCGGCGCAGCGCACGGATCGCTCCTGGGCTACCTTATTCAAGGCCCAGGCCTCCGCGATCGTGGCCACCGACCTCTTTCACATCGAGACCGCCTTCTTGCGGCGCTGGTTCGTGCTGTTCTTCATCGACCATGGCAACCGGCGGGTGCACATCGCCGGCATCACCCGACACCCGACCGGCCCGTGGATGGCTCAGCAGGCACGCAACTACCTTACGGACCTCGGCGACCGCGCGGAGTCGATCAGGTTCCTCATCCGGGACCGCGGCCCGTACTCACCGACAGTTTCGACGCCGTCTTCCAAGCGGTCGGCGTGCGGGTCATCCCGACACTGCCCCAGGCACCCCGGATGAACTCAATCGCAGAACGCTGGATCGGATCATGTCGCCGAGAGACCACCGACCGCATCCTGATCCCCTACCGGCGCATGGGTCACCCAACTCGCTCGCAATCTGCTCATGGACCTCGGCGACAGGGGTGGGTGCTTCCGGTTCCTCATCCGTGACCGGGACAGCAAGTTCACGGCCGCATTCGATGCCGTCTTCGCCGGCAACGGCACAGCCGTCATCCCGACGCCACCGCAAAGCCCCCGGTCCAACGCATTCGCCGAACGATGGATACGCACAGCCCGCGCAGAGTGCACCGACCGCCTCCTCATCACCGGCGAACGCCACCTGAGTACGGTCCTCACCACGTATGCCGAGCACTACAACGCGGGACGCGCCCACCGCAGCCTCGGGCTCCGGGTACCCGACGACGACCCGAACGTTGTCCACCTGCCCGCGCCCACGGTCAGGCGCCGCCAAGCACTTGGCGGACTGCTCAACGAGTACCACACCCTGCCGCCCCGACTGCCTCACCATCCACAGGAAACGCCCAGCTCAGCAGCTTGATCGGAATATTGACACCCTTCAGGGGTGCGGTGACGATGTCGTGTCCGGAGCGGGGCGGTCCGCGGCTCCGCTCGAGTGCTGCGGGTCAGTGCTGGTCGCCCATGAGAGCGATTGCGCGCGTCTCGGGAACTCCCAGCATCAGCAGGCTCGTGATCGTCGCTGCTCGGGCGCCAAGGGTCCCGTTCGACAGGTCGCTGTCCGCGATGGCGAACACGACGCCGTAGGCAACCTGGCTCAGAATGCCCGCCGGCAGGTGCCGTGCGAACACGTCGCCGTCCTGGCCCCGTTTCACCAGGTCGGCGAGGAGGTCGTCGACCGGCCCGAGCAGGCCGTGGATCGCCTCGCCGTACTCGCCACGGCGCAGCGCCAACAGCACTCGGTACCGGTGCGCCACCGGCCAGACGCGGGCGATGAATTCGACCCACGTCGCGTCCGCTTCCGCGCCGGAGGCGTTGACTTCAGTGAGCACGGCCGTCATCTCGATGACGGCCCGTTCCGTGAGTGTCCGAACCAGGTCGAGGCGCGAGGGGAAGTGGTCATAGACCGTGCGACGGACGACGCCGGCAGCGGAGGCGATGTCGCCCATTCCGGCGTCGGGGTTCTCTCCCAGCACAGTGAGGGCGACGTCGAGGATGCGATCGCGTGTCTCCATCATCGAGCGCACGCGGGAGGTCTCGGTGGGCACAGCACCAGTATTGCACATCGGTGTACAGTGAGATTGGCTGTACAGCAGTGTGCAGTGGAGAGTTGCGCTGCGCTTCGAAGCTCAAGAGAAGAGAAGAAGGCAATGGCCGCACCGACGCCGCCGACCTCGGCCCTCGTCCGCCCGTTCACCGTCTCGATCCGGGAATCGGAGATCGACGACGTCAAGCAGCGACTGGCCAGAACCCGGTGGCCGGATCCGGAAACGGTGGGCGACTGGTCGCAAGGGGTTCGCCTGGAGAACGCCAGGTCCCTGGTCGACTACTGGGAGCGCGGCTACGACTGGCGGCGCTTCGAGTCCGAGCTCAATCGCTTCCCCCAGTTCCTGACCGAGATTGATGGGCTGGACATCCACTTCATCCACGCCAGGTCCAAGTATCCCAACGCGATGCCGCTGATACTCACGCATGGATGGCCGGGATCGATCGTCGAGTTCCTGAAGCTGATCGGCCCGCTGACGGATCCGGTTGCGTTCGGAGGGGATGCCGCCGATTCATTCGACGTCGTCGTCCCGTCGCTGCCCGGGTTCGGATTCTCCCAGAAGCCCACGAAGACCGGCTGGACTGTAGCGCGCATCGCAAGCGCATGGGTGGAGCTGATGAAGCGTCTCGGCTACACGAGATGGGCCGCGCAAGGCGGCGATTGGGGTGCCGTCGTCACCACCGCCCTCGGGGCCATGCAACCTGAGGGGCTTCTCGGAATTCATCTGAACACCCAGTACGCCTTTCCCGTACAGATTCCCGACACCTTGTCGCCCGAACAGCGCTACGCCGTGGAGACCCTCGCCCTCTACGCTGGTGATCTCGGCGGGTCGAACCACCTTCAGGGCACGAAGCCGGAGACTGTCGGATTCGCCCTGGCGGACTCTCCCGCGGGCCAGGCGGCCTGGATCTATGAGAAGTTCCAGTCCAAGACCGACAACCACGGGCTCGCCGAGGACGCTCTCAGCGTCGACGACATGCTCGACACGATTTCCCTCTACTGGTTCACCAACAGCGCAGCGTCGTCCGGCCGTATCTACTGGGAGAACAGATCGCTCACTTTCGCCGGCCCGAAGGTGACGCTTCCGGTCGCGGTGACCGTCTTCCCGAGGGACATCCCACGCGTGCCACGCAGCTGGATCGAAGACACCTACAGCAATCTGATCCACTACGGCGAGGCCGACAAGGGCGGGCACTTCGCGGCCCTGGAACAGCCGGAGATCCTTGTCAGCGGAATCCGCACCGGCCTGCGCACCCTTCGTTCCTGACGCCAACGCGCGAGCTCAGCGGGCAATAGGCGCGTCTTCTAACGTTTTGCCCGTTGGTCTGGATCAGGATTGCTGGTCGGCGGCGCCTGTCGGGGCCTGAATGCCGGGGCTGTGCAAACACTCCGGGTTCGGTCTCGTCGAGGAATCCGAGACTTACCAGGCGTTTGAGTTTCGCGCGGGTGCCTTCGACATGCTTGGGCATCAACGGCAGGTCCAGCGCGAGGCACAGATCGTGGGCGCGTGGCGGGCCGCGATCAGGAGAACGGCGGGCATCACGGCATCAGTCCTTTGGGCCCTCGACGAGCAGCGGCGGATTCGACACACTGCCGTCGTGGACGGTCGGGGTGTGCGTCGGCATCCACGGCAGCGGACCGTCGTGCAGGAGACCGGCATCTGCAACTCCTCGTCGTACGTGGCGAACGGCAGCACGACTGCCTTGGAGACGTCTGTCGGCTGCGGCTGATTCACCCACCCCCGACGCCTGTCTTGGGTACGGCCCTGACCCGGAGCGGCCGCCATGGGGGTGCGTCAGTGCGGGGTCCGCGCCAGCGCCAGGGCGAGGACGGGGCCGGTCACGACCGCCACGTACAGGGCGATGCCGGGCGATGGTCTTCACGAGGGCTCGTTGGCCTGACGGTGTCAGGGGCAGCGGCGAGCGAGCGGGATTCCGCGACCGTACGGCAGGGGCACGTCCTTGGTCTGGCGGCACTGGGCGTGCACGCCCTCGTAGCCAGGCTGCGTGCCAGCGTGCACTCGACAGACAGGTCCGTCGCCTGCTCGGCGGCCGTCACGGGCACTCCCCTCGGAACCGGGCGTTGGCCAGGGCCACACCCGCGCTGAGCGCTTCGGTCACTGTGATGGGCCGGAAGGTGTCCGGTCCCGCGTTCTACTCCTTGCCGCCGCCGATGGAGCGGAGCTGCACGTACGGGGCCGACGAAGCCCATCACGCAGCCGGTCTGCCGCTTCTGGGTGTCCTCGACGGTATCCCCCGAGGCGAGTGCAAGCCGGGTCAACACGCTCGGTCGTTCACGGCCGAGTTGCTGACCTCATTGTCTGTCGGTGCCGGGGCGGGCTGGGTAAGGCCGGCGAGCATCAGGTCGATCATGTGGCGGGCCTGGTAGTCGGGGAAGGTTTCGATTCCGATGCACAGGTTGCCGATGGCCAGCATGAAGTCGTAGGCCCGTACGTCGGCGCGTGTGTAGCCAGCGGAGGCGGACGCTTTCAGCAGTTGGTCGAGCACGGGCAGCAGGCGTTCGACGAACTCGTTGTGCAGGGTCTCGAATCCGGCTTGGTCCGAGTGCAGCGCCTCGGCGAGGCCGTGTTTGGTGACGAGGAAGTCGGCGAATCGGTGGACCCACTGCCGCAGGACTTCGTAAGGGGCATCGGCAGTCTGCGCCGGGTGGGCGGCTGCGGCGAGTGCGTCAACCTGGTGGCGGAAGACCGCGACCACCAAGTCCGCCCGGGTGGGGAAGTGGCGGTAGATGGTGCCCATGCCGAGGCCTGATTCTGCTGCGATCTCCCGTACGGGAGCGTGGACCCCCATACGGACGAACACGGCCGCAGCTGCGGCCAGGAGCTTCTGCTCGTTTCGGTGGACGTCGGCTCGCTTGCGAGCTGCAGCTGCCGGCGGAGTGTCGGCTGTGGACATCGTGAACACCTCCCATTGCAAAACGGAGCGCTGCTCCGTATTCTGATCCGGAGCGCTGCTCCGTATTTCTATGATGCCCGACGTCGCGCTGCACGAGCCCACTGGGCATATTGAGAAAGGTATTCACCACATGAGCGGCACCACGTCAGTCGATGGCGACAACGCCTTCACCGCCTCAGTCATCTCCGTCAGCCCGATCGCGCTGCCCGCCCCGGACCGCGGCCAGGACGTGCAGGTACGGGTCACGGCGCCCACGACCGGCCACAACCTGCCCGTCGTCGTCTTCTCGCACGGCATGACCCTGACCATGGACGATTACGCACCTCTGGTCGGCTTCTGGGCCGCCCGCGGCTTCGTCGTCATCCAGCCCACACATCTCGACTCCCTCGGCCTCGCCCCCGACGACCCGCGCACCCCGCTCATCTGGCGCATCCGCACCGACGACCTCACTCACGTCCTGGACCAGCTCGACATGCTTGAAGCCGCCGTGCCCGGGCTGGCCGGCCGCATCGACCACGACCGCATTGCGGTAGCCGGACATTCCTGGGGTGCGCAGACTGCCAGCACCCTGGCGGGCGCACGGGTCGTCGGCGCCGACGGCACTCCTGGTGAGAGCTTGGCCGACCCGCGAGTCAGCGCGGCCGTGCTGCTGTGCCTGCCCGGTACCGGCGGCGCCGACCTGAGCCCGCTCGCCACCCAGTACTTCCCGTTCATGAACCCTGATTTCGCCGAGCTGAAGACACCCAGTCTTATGGTCGCCGGCGACGCGGACCAGTCTCCGCTCACGGTGCGCGGTCCGGACTGGTTCACCGACGGCTACCGCCTCAGCCCGGGCGCCACCGATCTGCTGACCCTGTTCGGCGCGGAACACGGACTCGGCGGCATTCAGGGAGCCAACGACACGCGCACCACCGACGAAAGCCCCGAGCGTGTCGCGCTCGTCCACCACGCCACCCTGGCGTATCTGCGTACCGCACTGGGCCCGGACAACGACGCGTGGCCCACCGCCCGTCGGACTCTGGCTGCGGCCGCCGACCCGCTGGGAAGCATCGACTCGAAGTGACCAACCACCTGGCACCGGCCGGTAAATCCAGTTTCGGAATCATGACCGCCCCGGCGCAGGTCGCCTACGACGACGTCCTGCGGGTCTGGCACGAGGCGGACGGCATCCCTCAGATCGAGCACGCCTGGCTGTTCGACCACCTCATGCCGCTCGGTGGCGACCCGAACGGGCCCACCTTCGAGGGCTGGACGCTTCTGTCCGCTCTCGCGGCCCGAACCGAGCGGTTGCGGCTCGGGGTGATGGTCACCAGCAACAGGTTCCGCCCACCGGCCATGCTGGCCAAGATCTCCGCCACTGTCGATGCCGTCTCCGGTGGTCGGCTCGAGTTCGGTATCGGCGCGGGCTCTCGCACCGACGTGCCACTGGCCCGGCGTGGACGCTGGAGCGGCAGTGGATCATCGCGCGCCGGAGTGAACTGGGCGCCCTGCCGAACAGTCTCCGCGAGGGCGTGGGCCCGGGCGCCTTCGGCGAGGGGGAAGGTGCCGGAGACGTGGGCGCGGAGCCTGCCCCGGTCGACGAGTTCGGCGACGGCGCGCATCCCGGCCTGGTCGTGCTCGACGGCCAGGTGCGCGGCGCAGACCTGTGCCTTCTCCGCCGCGGCCCGGGTGTCCTCGGCGCTCGGCAGCAGGGTGATGAGGACACCGCCGGGGCGGAGCACGCTCACGGAACGAATGGCGTTCTCTCCGCCGAGGGCGTCGAGGACAACGTCGTAACGCGTCGGTGTCGGTGTCGGTGAAGTCCGCGGAGCGGTAGTCGACGCAGACGTCCGCGCCGAGCTCGCGCAGGAAGTCGTGCTTGAGGGCGCTCGCCGTCCCGGTGACGTGCGCGCCGCGCTCCTTGGTGATCTGTACGGCGAGATGACCGACACCGCCGACCGCGGCATGGATCAGCACCCGCTGCCCGGCCCGGAGGCCCCCGGTGTCGACGAGGGCCTGCCAGGCGGTGAGCGCGGTCAGCGGCAGAGCGGCCGCCTGGACGTGGTCGTTCCCGGCGGGCTTGGCGGCGAACGCGCGGGTGGGGCTGGTGACGTACTCGGCGTGGGAGCCGGCCCCGTACGGGTAGGGGAGCATGCCGAACACCTCGTCACCGGGCTTGAAGAGGGTGACGCCGTGGCCGATCTCCACCACGGTGCCGGAGACGTTCCCAGCCGAGGGTCAGCGGTGGGGGCGGCAGGAAGCCACTGTGGGCGCGGTGCATGAAGTCCGTGGGGTTGGTCCGGCCGCGTGCACGGCGACGAGGTTCTCCCCGATGCCGGGCGTGGGCCGCGGAAGCTCGGTCAGCCGTAGAACCTCGGGGCCGCCGAGGGCCGTCTGGTGCAGGGCGAGCATCACGGGAGCACCGTCCGGGACGGCAGGGTTCGGGGAGTCCATGGCGTGCGCCCGAACCAGACCCGGACCCGCGGCGCGGCGCCCACAAGGTCGTCGTCCTCGCACTCGACGGCGTCTATCCTTTCGAACTCGGCATCCCGCACCGGGTGCTGGGTTCCGCCGACGGCCGCTACGAGGTGCTGTCCGCGAGCGTGGACGGGCAGCCGGTGCGTACCGACTCGGATCTGACCGTCACCCCCGGGACGGCAGGCGGGGGCAGACCCAGTACATCGAGCGGCCGCTGCCGCCGGCGAGCGGAACCGGCACCGGACCGACCCGCGACTGGGCGCTGCAGCGGCTGGAACTGCCGCTGTAGCTGGACGGGTTGGCCGCGCACGCGGCGATGAGTACCCGTACCTTCGCACGGCGCTTCAGGGAGGAGACCGGTCTGAGCCCCGGCCGCTGGCTGACCCAGCAGCGGCTGCGGCGGGCGCGGCACCTGCTGGAGTCCAGCGACCTGCCGGTGGAACGGGTCGCCCACGAGGTCGGCTTCGCCACCGCCACCTCGCTGCGGCGACACCTGGCGGCGGAGGCGGGGGTCGCCCCCTCCGCGCACCGGCGCACCGGCGCACCTTCCGTGCCTCCCACACGGGCGTTCACGACCCATATGACCACGCATGACGATCATCGTGCTCGGGGCCGTTGGACGTGAGCCGGAGCCGGTCGAAGCCGCGTGACTCGTGTCCCGGGACCGGGGTCAGAGCCCCGCTGCGCGTTCCACGCAACTCAGCTTCGGACTGGTGGAGTCGGGCTGGCAGGATTGGTGTGTGGCTGATTCGACGACAACTGCTTCCTGGGTCCGTATCGAGAGATGGCTCGCCCAGCTCGCCCCGAGGACCTTCGCCGCTCTCGCACCACCTGCGGACCGCTCGGCGATCGTCGCGGCTGAGCAGGCCGTCGGACGGCCTTTCCCCGAGTCGCTGACCGAGTGCCTGCTGCGGCATGACGGCACGGGTCACCAGCACCTGCTGCCGCCGTTCTGGTCGCTTCTGGACACCCGGGGCATCGTCGAGACGTGGGATACCTGCACACAGATCAACGCCAAAGTGTTCGGGGACGAGGAGGAAGGGGAGGCGAACGGCGACGACGGTCTGTGGTGGCACTCCATGTGGTTTCCCTTTGCCGCCGACGGCGCCGCCAACCACCTTGTCATCGACCAGCGGCAGCACCGCTGGGTGGGAAGGATCGGCAAGGCCGATCACGAGTTGGGGTGCTCGTTCGAGTCGCAGCCGATGTGGGCTTCGCTCCCGGCTCTGCTGGAAGCGACTGCCACCGCCCTGGAGACCGGGGACGTCCTGGACGGTTGCCTCCCTGTCGTCGAGCGGGCCGAACTGCACTGGGAGGTCCTCTGAGGAAACGACGGACGGTATGAGGCGGGATCGCCTCCGCGGGCGGGCGGGGGCCGGCTATCGGTGAAAGGGACCGGACGTCAGGCCGTCCCGGGAGACGGGTCGATGTCTTCGCGGACGACCCACCCACGAAGACCCACGCCCGAGGCCACTGCCAACCGAGGCCGTCCGTGGCCACCACCTTGATCGACTCGGCCCGTAGCAGGGCAGGCCCTCGCACAGCAGCGGGTCGTCCTCGGCGATCACGATCCGCAGGTCACGACCCACCGGGCAGTACCACCTCTCAAATTGGCCCTTTGACCTGGGATGATCGTACTGCGGAGCCTTCACGGGTCGACGCTGTCGTGTTCGGAGGCCCTGGTGCCGGTCGAGTTCTTGTCCGGTCAACAGGCAGCCCGGTACGCGGCGTTCAACGGAGTGCCGTCTCGTGCGGAGCTGGAGCGGTATCTCCTCCTGGATGACCCGGATCTGGAGAAGGAGCAGGCCAAGCGGCGAAATCAGGCGTCGCCCTCGCACGGCGGAGAACTCCCGCACTCCGGGCGTGCCGCGCGGCCGATGCGCATGAGCGCGATCAGCGTTGCGAGTGCGAAGGCCACCACGAACAGGGCGTAGTCCCGGGTGGCGGCCGCCAGGCCGCCGCCGTGCACGACCAGGACCCGGCGGCGACCGCGGGCAGCCCCATGGCCACGTAGCAGATCAGGTAGAGCACCGACAGCACCCGCGGACGCTCATGCTCGGCGACCAGGGGCAGTACGGTGCGCATCCCGCCTTGCATGCCGGCGCCGAAGCCGATCCCGGCCACGAAGGTTGCCGCGAAGAAGCCCGCGAGCGAGGAGGTCTCGGTGGCCGGCATGGTTGCCAGTGAGCTCATATGAGCAGGGCGACGCCGAGGTACATTACCGTCCGGGGCGCGGTGCGGCCGAGGGCGACGGTGGTCAGGCCGAGACCACGGTGAGGACGAACAGCCCCAGGCCGCCGAGCACCGGCGAGGTCGAACCCGACAGCCGGCTGGTCAGCGCGGGTGCGAGCGAGCCGTAGAAGCCGCCGAGCGACCACACCGCGAACAGAACCGGCGCCACCGTCAGCAGCGGGCCGCGCAGCCGCCGCGGTACCGACAGCCGCGGCACCAGTGCCATGCGCAGGCCTGGCCGGCGTCCGGCTGCTTCCGGCAGCAGCCGCGCCACCCCTAGCGCCTGGAGGAGGAAGACCCCGACGAACACGAGGTAGACGAGCCGGGTGGGTGCAGGCAGGTACTGGACCACCACCCCCGACAGCAGGGCGCCAATGCCCGAGCCCAGTCCGGGTGCTGCGGCATTGACCCGTGTCCCGTGCTCGCGATGGACGTCCAGCATCGCCGCGCCGAGCGTGCCCAGCGCGCCGCCGGTCGCGATGCCCTGCACCACCCGCCCGGCCACCAGCGCGCCGACGCCGCCGGCGGTGCTGAACAGGACCATGGCGATGATCTGCGCCAGCAGCGCGGCCAGCAGCACCGGCCGGCGACCGAGGTGGTCGGAGGCCCGGCCGAGCACCAGCAGCGCGGTCAGGATCACGACGGCGTAGACGCCGAAGATCAGCGTGGTGGTGAGCGGCGAGAAGTGCCATTCGGCCGCGTAGGTGGCATAGAGCGGGGTCGGCGCGGTCGACGCGGCCAGGAACGACACGACCATGGACGCCGGCAGCGCGAGATCGGCGAGGCCGGAACGCCGCGTGAGCGGGGAGAGTTCGGGACTTCGCCGAGTCGCGGTCTTCATGGAACTCCACTTCTTCGCGATGCCGGGCCCATTTCGGGGTCTGATCGGTCTATCGGGCCGGGCCGTCGGGGTAGGCGGCGGTCGCGCGGATCTCGACGAGCAGTTCCGGGCTCGCCAGACCGTCCACCCCGATCATCGACCAAGCCGGGTAGGGGGCCTTGACCAGGCGCTCCTTGGCCTGGAGGAAGCTGGGCAGGTTCGCGCGTGCTGGGCGAGGAAGTCCAGGACGGGGCCGACCACGTTCTCACAGTCCGGTCGAAAGACCAGCCCGTCCCGGTGGATGGCCGCGGGCTGCCCGGGGCCGTCGAAGGTCAGGACGTGGTAGCCGCGTTCCTGTCCGCTGACGGCGCCGAAGAAGTGCAGCTCTTCGGCAGCGCAGTTGAATCCGTTGTGCATCACCAGCGTCGGTTTCGGCCCCTCGCCTGCCGCCCGGTAGAAGTAGCCGTGCAATTTGGCGTCCTCATATGGGATCTCCACGGGTGTGATACCCGGGAGGTGGGCGATGGCATCACGGAAGCAGGCGACACCGCGCTGGTAGGCGTGGTCGATGCGCGGGTCGCGAGGGTCACCATGCAGGAAGAACTCGGCCGCCCGGTAGTAGGTGGAGGCCCGCAGCAGCCCGTCCCGCGCGCTGACGGGGTGGCTTGCATGGGCGTCGGCCTCCAGACGCTTGGCGGTGGACAGCCAGGCGTCGTGCCAGCCGTCGTAGTCGCCGGAGGTGACCTGGGAGGCGGTTGCGACGACTTCACCGACGTCCGAGCCTCCGTAGACGGCCAGGCCGAGATTACGCAGGGTCTCGAACCAGAACTGCTGATCATCCTGGAACATCAGCTGCTGTATCGCATCTCCCTCTCAACGAGGGCCCGGAAGGTGTGCGGGGGCCGACCGGTGAGGCGCTGGACGGTGTCGGTGATGCGGTCCTCTGCCCCTTCGGCGATGGCACGGTCCATGCCAGCCAGCATTGCGGCGAACTCCACCGGCACCTGTGTCGTGAGGCGATCGCGTATCTGCTCGTAGGACAGACGGCGGTGGGCCACGGGCCGACCGGTGACCTCAGTGATAATCGCGGCGATGTCGTCGTGACTGAGTGCCTCGGGTCCGGTGAGGACGAGATCGGTGTTGGGGGCTTGTTCGTCGGTCAGAGCGCGGACGGCGACGGCCGCGATGTCCTCGGCGTCGACGAAGCCGACCCGGCCGCTTCCGGTGGCGGTCCGGATGATGCCCTCGTCGCGGATGCTGCGGGCGTGCGCGTGCGTGCCGGTGAAGTTCTGCATGAACCACGAGGGCCGCAGTACCGCCCACTGTTCGAACAGGTCGGGCAGGGCCCTGTGCACCGTTCCCACCGCCGGGCCGCCCTCGGGGATGGCCGATGAACTCAGCAGCACCGCGCGGTGCACGCCGGCCATGCGGGCCTGATGGAGGAACGGCAGCATGATTGCCGCGGGGTCGGAGTCGCCCAGGGGCGGTATGAGGTAGACGCGGTCGACGCCGTCGAGGGCGCCCGCGTGGGTGGCGGGGTCGTACCAGTCGAAGGGGACCGGCACGGTGCCGGCGACCGGGGTGGCCCGGCGGCTGGCGGCTTTGACGCGGTGCCCCGCGGCCGTCAGATGTGCGGCGGTGCGGTTGCCGGTGGTGCCGGTGGCGCCGATGACCAGAGTGGTGCCGGCGGTGGTCATCGGCTGCTCCCGGCGAAGTCGGCGCCGGACTCCTGGACGGCGAGGGGGTTCCAGTAGTCGCGGTAGGAGGACATGTGCCCGTCCCGGACGGTCACGACGGCGATGTAGGTCATATCGAAGGGAGCGTCGCTCTCCACCAGGCGGCCGACACCGCGCATCTCCACCACGATCGTCGCCGGATCGGTGGTCTGGTGGATCCGCAGGTCGGGGAAGTCGTGCAGGTCGATGTGGTCGGGGTAGTGGCGCATGTAGGCGGCGATGGCCGCCTTGCCCTCCAGACGCCGGGGCCAGCCGTCGGGGGCGAAGGGGAACTCCATGAGGCCGTCCTCGGCCCACAAGGCGACCCACGCGGGAATGTCCTTGTCGAGCAGCAGTCGCAGGCTGTAGCGGTACAGATCCGCCGGAGAGGTCGGTGCGGACATAGGTATCCTCCAGTCATAGAATCCGGACCCTGGGTCCGCTTCAACGATATGGACCACGGGTCCGTTTTGCAAAGGGAAGGAGCGGCATGCCCGAACGCCAGTCGTCTCGTAAGGACGCCATCCGTAACCGGGAGGCCGTTCTCGCGGCCGCCGACGCCCTCTTCACCCGCCGCGAGAGTCCCGAAGACGTCACCATGGCCGACGTCGCGGCTGCGGCCGGCGTCGGCAAGGGCACACTCTTCCGGGCCTTCGGCGATCGCGCCGGGCTGCTCCACGCGCTGTATGAGGCACGGCTCGAACCGATCAGGCAGGCCGTCGAGACCGGCCCACCACCCCTGGGACCCGCGGCCCCACCGCACGATCGCGTACCCGCCCTGCTAGATGCGGTCCTGTGCTTCAAACTCGACAACCGGCGCCTCGCGCTGGCCCTGGAGGAAGGCGGGAGCAGCAGCCCGTACCGGGCGGAGCACTACGAGCGGTGGCACAGCCTGCTCCGAGCCGTACTGGAGCAGATCCCCGGCCTGACCGACAGCGACTTCACCGCCCATGCCCTGCTCGCCGCCACACGAGCCGACCTCGTCGAGTACCTGGCCGGAGAAGCACGTATTCCGCGGGAAAGAATACGGGCACAGTTGGCGAATTTCGTCACCAGAGTCCTGGCCTCCGGCCCACTGCAAGGGTTGACCGCCGAGGAGTGATCGAGGATCGGGCGAGTCCTTGATCAGTGGGGCCTCTCGCAAACGACCCCTTGCCCGAGCGAGATCAACAAAAGGCCGCTGGGCCTGAAGGGTGTCTTTATTGCTGTACGGTGGTTGACCTGGGGCTTTGTGATCACCCATGTATGGGCATGATCTCTGATCGTGGGTCTGCGACTGCTCTACCTGATCTTCTGCCGACTGCTGGGCTGCTTCCTTTTGTTGGGCCGATCGACCGCGGCGAACAACGCCGAGATCCTTGCTCTTCGTCATGAGGTCGCTGTGCTGCGCCGGCAGGTGGAGCGGCCGCGGCTCTCATGGGCTGATCGTGCCGTGCTCTCCGGTCTCGCGCGGCACCTGCCACCCGTCTTACGTCGCCATCGGCTGGTCACCCCCGGCACGCTGCTGGCCTGGCACCGCCGTCTGGTGCGCTGGAAGTGGCGCCAGACGGCGGTCGGATCCGGTCGGCCACCGTTGCCGGAAGAGACAGTCGCACTCATCCAGCGCCTGGCGAGGGAGAGTCCGACCTGGGGGTACGTCAGGATCCAGGGTGAGCTGCTTCGGCTCGGTCATCGGGGCGCCGCCGCCACGATCCGGCGCGTCCTGTGCAGTCCCACACGCTGCTCGCCTGCGACTTCATGCACATGGAGACCGTCTTCCTCAAGCGTCTCTACGTTCTCCTCGTCATGGAGATCAAGACTCGGCGCGTTCATGTCCTGGGTGTCACCGCCCGCCCTACGGGCGCATGGGTCACTCAGCTCGCCCGTAACCTGCTCATGGACCTCGAGCACAGAGCTGGGTGCTTCCGGTTCCTCATCCGGGACCGTGACAGCAAGTTCACTGCAGCGTTCGACGCCGTCTTCGCCGGCAACGGCATAGCCGTCATTCCGACTCCGCCGCAAAGCCCGCGGTCGAACGCGTTCGCCGAACGATGGATACGCACGGCCCGCGCAGAGTGCACTGACCGGCTCCTCATCACCGGCGAACTACACCTCCGTACCGTCCTCACCACGTACGCCGAGCACTACAACACCGGACGGGCCCACCGCAGCCTCGACCTACGAGCCCCAGGCGACCACCCGAGCGTCGTCCCCCTGCCCGCTGTGCAGTCCGACGGCGACAGCTACTCGGCGGCCTGCTCAACGAGTACCACACCATGCCACCCCAACGACCCCTCCATCCACAAGAAATACCCAGCTCAGCAGCCTGATCGGCATATTGACACGCAGCAGCGGGGGAACATCGTCAAGCAGGCGCCGCTCGCGCGCTACGCGCAGCCCGAGGCTTCACAAGATCGCAGGGAGTCAGTCCGTGTCGATAATGCGCAGCCAGACCTTGGCCGCCTTGGTACCTGGGATGGACCAGTCGAAGTTGGTGCGGATACCGGAGCCGCACGCCTCTACCATGTCGATCCACCCGGGACCGCCGTCGGATGTGGCGGTTACGGTCGCGCATCGTCCGTCCGTGGCCGTGTCCTGGACCCAGCCGTAGACCTTCACCCCCCTACTCGTGCAGGCGATCTTCCAGTGGGCCTTGCCGCCGTGGGCAACGGGGGACGCCTCGGAGGGGCAGGTGGCGGCGCTAGCCGGGCTTGCTGTACCGAGTGCCAGTCCCGATGCTAGGACAGCGGCCGACAGCGCGGAGGCAACGGACATTTTCAGCACGGGCAACGGCTTGCCTATCTCTTCGTCGGGTCCAACAAGAGAACGTATGCGGAAGGGATCGGCGGGTGAAACATCACCCCCCAACGGTTCACTCTTCCGAGGCCGAGTTGAGGTCGGCTACTTGGCCCCGTAGTCCTAGCTCAGACACCGGGGAGCAAGTAACCAGTCGGTAGGTTCCGAGGGGTCGGACCGGGGCCTACGCCCGCGTACAGGTCAACGCTGTACGGGTCCCATCACCATCGATATGGACGATGTGCAACGTACTCTCTGCGTACTTGACTCTCAGCTCGTCAGTGTCGGGGGAACCGCCACTAAAAATCTTCCAGGGAAGCCGAATCGACTTCGCTTCGACGATCCTGCCAGGAACGTCCAGTGCAACCCATCGCCTCATGGGGCCCGACTCACCGGCGCGCCAGGGGCCCTTGAGAGTCAACTCACTACCCTGGATGGCCCACTGGCCTCTCCAGGACCAGACGTCATCCTGCTCCCAGCTGTGTTCCGCTTGCGGCTCGACGGTCCAGCTTCTCGCGGTGATCTCGACCAGAGCAACCCCTCCTTGATTCCCATACCTATCGGAGGAGAGTTCGACCCGCCACTTGCCCTTCACGAAGGCGCTGACTGCCTGCCCGACAAGACCGGTACTCCCTCCGGCACCAGAGCCGTTGCTGCATGCGGCAAGAACCGAGGCTCCGATGCCGACAGATAAGTACCGCAACGCGGTACGCCGGCCCACCGCCCGCATCACGGTCTGCATCTGACGACGTCCCGTCACGCCACTCATCCCAACCCCATCCCCAATGTGGTCGACGGTCTTACCCAAAGGACCCTCCCGTCCGACCGCGCGAGCCAGAGGACTCCACCGGCAGGACGCCCCAGCGGCGTGCGACCTCCTCCTTGAGGGCCGCCAGGCCGGTGGGCTCGGCGAGCGGCTCCAGCTTTGGGACGGTGATCCACGGCTCGCCCTTGCGGGTGGTGACTTTCACCCCGCCCTGCGCTGCCTGAAGTCAGCGTCGTAGGCAGCGACCAGGTGAGCGTGAAGTTCGCAGCCATGACGTGGCAGCGGACGCATCCGTTGTGCCAACTGCCGTGCCAGGGCAAGGGGGACGATCAGTACGTGATCACCAAGCGGCCTGATGGCTTGGCGATGACGTGTCCGCTGGCTATCTTCTCGTCGGGAGTCCCCGCCGGGTAGGCGGTGATCGACGGTGGCAGGGTTCGGTCGTCGTCCCAGGCGCGCAGCTGCACACCCAGTCGCTCGGCCAGTTCCTGGCCGGTCCGCCCGTACCCGGCGGCGCCCAGCCGATATCGCTTGCTGCCCTGAACGTCCACCGGTTGGAGAACCAGGTACGCCAGGGAGTCGCCTTCGACCAGGGCAGGGCTCAGAGCGGGGATGGCCGGGCGATGGAGGTCGGCGGCGCAAAACTCTTACTCATCTCCGATCGCTGCAGCCAGATGCGTGGCCAAGGCTTCGGCCATCGGGCGTAGTCCCATAGCGCGCGGCAGTACGTGGTCATCGTAGTCGCCGCGTTCGATCGCTTCCTGGTTGTTGAACAAGATACTTACTTCGGGGTCAAGCATGGTGAGGAACCAGGAGACGAATTCGGCCGCGTCCAACGCTGCGTACCCGCTAAGGATCAGTCTGCTCCGGAGACTGTACTCTCCGGAGCGCTCGGTGCCGTCTTCGAATGTCATGGCAAACCGAGTCCGCTGCGCGGTTCCGGAATTGTCTTCGATCAGGCGCGTGCTGCAGTCAGGCCAGTGGCTCTGGGCTGCCTGTGCGAACTGCTCTGGTGTGATGTTCCACCGTTCGCCCCTCATCGGGGCGAAGTAGTAGTTCGTGATGACGTTGGCGGCTTCATCGGGAGTCACTGAACGCTCCTTCTCAGTTGTTATGGGCCGGGTGATAGCGGACGCTGCCCGGTACGCCTTCCTTCGCCATCAGATATTGCCAATAAGCCATGGTCTCCGGACCGTTTGTGATGATCTCAAGCCCTCTGACCTTGCTGCCGTCAGCCTTGATTGCACGACCATAGTCCTGGACCTCCTTCTGATCGGCCTTGTGCGGTCCAGTCTCCCAGGGGTTCTTGGCATCGTCGGGAAGCTGAAGCTTCTCCAGGGTGCGCGCGGTCTTGCAGGAATCCGGATCCTTGACGCATTTGGCATCAATGGCATATCCATCCGCCGCCCGCAGGCCGTCGGCCTGCTGGATGCTCTTCTCACCATCCACGGGAGGCAGGGGCAGATCATACTCAGGGTAGCCCGCGGTGTCGGCCTGGTACCGGTTTGCCGGATCTTTTTCGGTCCTGTTATTAGCGAAGTCATGCCGGTGCAGACCGGACATCCACTTCCGGAAGTCGGCCTGCTCTTTGGGGCTGAGCCGGTTCGTGCCCTCGGGCGGCAACGGTCCCTTCGGATTGACGCCAGGGCGGGGCGGACCTGGCTTCGGAGGCGTACGCCCCTCGTAGATCGCGTACAAGATGCTGTTTTTCCCAGGGGCCTTGGCTACCGCCGGGACCAGGGGAATGCGCACGGGTAGAGGAGTCGTCGGGAATACCGACGGGAGGTCCGGGTCCCAGGGGCCCGAGGGCTCAGGCAGCTTCACTTTGCGCCCCGAGCCGTCAAGAATGCCTGGTATGCGCCCGAGACCGTTGATTTTCGTAGCAGCGCAGACGGCGTCATTGAGACCGTGGTCGTTATCGTTGTCGAACAACCCGTCACCCCATGACATGCCGCCTGCCTCCCAGTCAGCTTTGGCGTCGTCGATGTGAGGCCCTCGGGGAGTATCCGAACGGTAATTAGCGGTAGTGGCTGACCCGGATCAAGGTCCGGCTGTGCCGAGGGCGCTGACGCGGTTCTCGTACTCACGGCGGGCCTTGCGCTGGGCCGGGACGACCGGCAGGCCGTGGGCGCCATCGAGGGGCTGGCATCGAGCGAGGAGCCCGCGGTGTACCGCAGGGACGGCGCTGATACGCAGGGTGTAGCCCCGGCCGCGCCGTACGGTCACCCCGTGGTCGAGCGCGGCCCGCTCGGCGGGCTCCAGCTCGGTGGTGCGGAGGAAGTCGGCGACCTTGCCGGGCATGTCGAGGGTGACCGGCAGCTCCGGTGCCGGGGCGTCCTCGTGGCCGGCGGTGGTGTGCTCGGGCATCAGGTCGGCGACGGCCGTCCGGATGGCGCCGCGGCTGACGCCGTGTTCGCGGGCCAGGGCGGCGATGGACCGGCCCTCCAGGTACGCGGTACGCACGGCGTCGGTCTTGTCGGAGGGGATGGCCGGACGGCGCCCGCCCTTGTTGCCTTTGGCCTCGGCGGCCCGCAGGCCGTCGTAGGTCAGCTCCTGTTGGAGGTCGCGCTGGAGTTCTCCGGCTGCGGCGAGGGTCTGCACCATGAACTTCACGGTGGACAGCAGTTCTCCGGTGCGCAGGTGGCGGGCCGTGAGGTCCATGGCGGAGAACGCGCCGTCGTGGATGCGCAGGGCGAGACGGTCGCGGTGGAGGACGTCAAGCACGTCGAGGATGTGCTGGGTGCCGCGTACGAGGCGGAACATCTCGGAGATGTGCACGGTGTCGCCGGGCCGCGCGTACGTGAGCAGCTCGCTGAACTTCGGCCGCTGAAGCGGGTGGAGGCGGCTGGAAGTGCCGGCGTCCTCCTCGAAGACGACCGGGTCGTCGATCCCGGCCTCGTGAAGGACGAGGTTCTGCCGGGCCGTCGACTGCTGGTCGGTCGACACCCGCTTGTAGACCAGGTTGGCCATGCCGGTCCCCGTTCTCGTGGTCGCATTCGGCCCTAGCTGTCAGCAAACCCTGTCATCAGCTGCAATCGGATCTGATTGGATCTGAGCCTCCGGCAGGACCCGAAAAGTCCAGGTTCATTGGACGCCTGTCACTCCTGTCGTCATTCGTTCGTTTGCCGACAGGGCGAGCCGGTCAGTGGACGGGTGGGGTACCAGTCAGCGGCTTGGTGGAGTGGGCAGTCGCCCGGCCGGGCGGGGTTGGGCGGAGGCGGACTGCTGATCCTCAGCTGTCGTGAGTTCGCGGTCTGGTAGCGGTGGCCGTGAGCCGGTCGCCGAGTGCGCTTCTCCGGTACAACACATGCCGTCCGTCACGTGTCCGTGTGACCAGTCCTGTGGAGTGCAGGACACGCAGATGTTGGGAGACAGCGCTTGGGGTGACCCTGAGACGGCGGGCGAGTTCTACGGTGGGCAGCGGCTCTTCCAGGAGGCTGAGCAGTCTTGCTCGGGGTGAACCGAGCAGAGACACCAGGGCGGTTGAGACGACGGTCGGCATCCCCGAGCCCCACAGAGTGGCTACTCCCCGGCTGGGATAGACGAGGCTCGGCGGCTCGTCCGGGCTCACGGGGGGCGCGGGCTTGTGTGCGAACACGGACGGCAGGAGCAGCAGCCCCCGGCCAGATGCCGCCACCCGGTGCCTGCTGATCATCTTGTGGATGTACAGCTCTCCGCCTTGCCAGCGCAGGTTCGGGTGCATGTCGGCGAACAGCAGTCGCGCGCCCCCCAGGGCAAGCTGGCGGGCGCGGTAGGTCATGTCGGCTTCCAGCACCAGCCGCATCTGCGGCCACACCGGCTCGATGGCCACCGCCCAGTACTGCCGCAGGAGATCGCAGATGGCGTCGCGGAGTCTGGCGACAGGTGCGTCTTCGGCGGCGGTGGCGTCGCGGAGCGCTTCGGGAACAGGGTCGGGCGCGTGCGCAAGCAGCAGGTCGTGACGGACCCGAGCGCAGGACGACTGGCGGACGACGGAGAGTTCTTCTTCGAAGGCCGGTGCGAAGCTCGCGGGATTCGGGGTCAGGAAGTCGGGGAGGGTGCGCCGCTGGGCGACCAGGGACATCAGTAGACCGGTGTCGAGCGTGTCGAGTCTGCCGAGTACGGACCTGCGCCACGGCAGGTGCAGCGCGGACAGGCCCGGATCCTGTAACACCCGCAGGCTGAATAGGGTTTCGTGCAGGGGTGAGAGGGCGAAGCGGGTGTCCGCGAGGTCCTCGACGCCGAGCACAAAGCTGATCATTAAGCCATACGCTACATCGATTGGCGACGCAACGTCGATGCCGTGGACTTCCTCCCATGACACCCACAACTCATGTGCAGCGGACGGCGGTTGTCACCGGTGCTGCCCGCGGTATCGGCGCCGCTGTTGCCAGGCGCCTGGCGGGCGACGGCTTGGCGGTTGGCGTGATCGATCTGGACGAGGCGGACTGCGCCGAAACCGTGGAGGCCATCACAAGTGTCGGCGGGGCAGCGCTGGCCGTCGCCGCTGATGTCGCCGACGAGGCCGCGGTCACTGCGGCCGTCGCCCGGATCGCCGCCGCGTTCGGGCCGCCGACGGTGCTGGTCAACAACGCTGGCATCGGACCCCGGGCCGACCTTGTGGACATGACCACGCAGCAGTGGGACACGGTCTTGGGGATCAACCTCAGCGGCCCGTTCTTCGCCGCCCGGGCCGTCTGCCCGCACATGGTGACGGCCGGATGGGGACGCATCGTCAACATGTCGAGCATCTCCGCTGTCGGTGACGCTGGCCGCGTCGACTACGCCAGCGCGAAGGCGGGTTTGATCGGATTCACCAAATCCCTCGCTCTCCAACTCGGCCCGCATGGCGTGACCGCGAACGCCATCGCGCCGGGATTCGTCGTGAGCGACATGACCAGGGCCTCGGCTCGGCGGCTCGGCCTGAGCTTCGAGGAGTTCCGGCACAGGGCGGAGCAGTCCATCCCGGTCGGCCGGGTGGGCCTTCCTGACGACATCGCACATACCGCCTCCTTCCTCGTAAGCCCCGGGGCGGGGTTCGTCTCCGGCCAGGTCATTTACGTAGCGGGCGGGCCGGTGGACTGAAGGATGAGCCGCCGGATGGTCTTGATCCTGGCTGTCACATGCGCCGTGGCGGTGGGCAACCTCTACTTTCCGCAGGCCATCGGTCCACTGATCGCCGTCGGGCTGCACGTGTCGCCCGATTCGGCCGCTGCCGTGGTGACCGCCACACAGACCGGCTACACGGCCGGGATGGTCTTGCTGGTGCCGCTTGGCGACCGGCTCCCGCACCGCTCGTTCCTCGTCGTCCTCCTCGCCCTGACCGGCCTGGCACTACTCGCAGCGGGCTGCGCACCGGCTCTGCCGGCCCTCATTGCCGCCAGCACCCTTGTCGGCCTGACCACCGTGGGCGCGCAGATCGTCGGCCCCCTGGCGGCTGGTCTCGTGGCCGCCGACCGCCAAGGAGCGGTGATCGGCACCCTGCTGAGCGGATCGACCGGCGGCATGCTGCTGGCCCGGACCTTCAGCGGCACGCTCGGTGAGTGGCTGGGCTGGCGGGCCCCCTACCTGATCGCCGCGGTCCTGGCCCTGATACTCGCCACCGTCTTGGCGTTCGCGGTGCCGACCACAACCCCGTCCTCCCGCCAGCCGTACACAGCGCTCCTGGCCGAGCCGCTGCGCCTGCTGCGCATCGAGCCAGACCTGCGCCGCTCGTGCTTCTACCAGGCAACCGTCTTCGCCGGGTTCTCCGCAGTCTGGACCTGCCTGGCGCTCCTGCTCGCCGGTCCGGCCTACGGGCTGGGTGCCCAGGCGGTAGGAATGATCGCCTTGGTCGGCGCGGCGACCATGGTCTGCACCCCGCTCGCCGGCCGCCTGGTGGACCGCTACGGCCCCGATCCAGTGAACCTGGTCTGCATGCTTGGTGTCCTCGTCTCGGCCGCGATCCTCACCTTTGGTGCCCAGGGCGGCACGCTGGGTCTGATCTTCCTGACACTCGGCACGCTGCTCCTCGACACCGCGATGCAGTCCGGCATGGTCGCCAATCAAGTCCGCGTCTACGCCCTGCGCGTCGACGCCCGCAGCCGGCTCAACACCGCCTACATGACCTGCGCCTACCTGGGCGGCAGCGCAGGTTCCTGGCTCGGGATACGCGTCTGGAGCCAGGCTGGCTGGTGGGGCGTGTGCGTGCTCGTCGCGCTGCTTGCCGCACTCGCCCTCGCCCGCCACCTACTGGCGCTGTACACATTCGAGGAAAGCCCGGCCAGGAACCGTGCGGCGAGCGCGGATGGCCTCGGCCACCACCCTGGTGCTGGTGGAAGTGATCAGGCATCGTGCGACGCCTCCGTTACTCGGCCTCGCCGTCGTCTGACTCGTCGTGGGCGTGGGGGTCACGCAACGGGCGCAGGCCAGGCGCCGCGGGCCGGGTGAAGGCATAGCGGCCGAGGAAGTTTATGTGGTCGTACTGAAGAGGGGAGAGCCGGGCGAGCAGCTCGTCGGTGACGGGGAAGCCGTCGGCGGCGAGCTGCTTGACGGCGGCGTCGATGTAAAGGCTGTTGAACAGCACTACAGCGTTGAGTGCCAGGCCGAGGGCGCCGAGCTGGTCCTCCATGCCCTCGCGGTAGTGCTGGCGCAGTTCGCCGCGCTGGCCGAAGAAGATTTTCCGGGCGAGGCGGTGGCGGGCCTCGGTGACGTTGAGCTGGGCGCCGATCATCCGCCGGTATCCCTCGTCGGAGACGAACTGGAGCAGGTGCAGGGTTTTGAAGATCCGACCGTAATGGGCGAACGCGTCGCCCAGCCCGGTCGGCTTGCCGTCGCGGGAGAGCATGCGGATCAGGTCGTGGCCACGGACCTCGCCCAGGGTCAGGGAGCCGGCCACGCGAAGCATGTCGCCCCAGTGGGCGCGGATGCGGTCCAAACGGATAGTGTGGTTCGAGACGGGCTGGAGCGGGCCGTAGTCGGCTGCGGTGTTCGTCCGCCACAGCCTGGCATCGGAAATGTCGGCGATCCTGGGGGAGAACTGGTAACCGCAGATGGCGAACAGGCCGAAGACGATGTCGGAGTACGACGCGGTGTCGGTGATGACTGTCTCCGGCTTCGGGCCGCCGTCGCGGGCGTGGATGGCGTCCAGGATGAACAGCGAGTCGCGCAGCGTGCCCGGCACGACCACCCCGCCGAGCCCCATCACTTGGTCGTTGACGACGTTCAGCCAGGTGGCGCCCTTGTGCCGCAGGCCGAAGTACCGGGGATTCGAACCCGCGTACAGAGTCTGCACGGGGACCGTGAACCGGACTCCGTCGGCGGAGGCGACAAGGCCGCCACCCCACGCCCGTACGACGTCAATCTTCGCTTGCGCCTCGATGAACAGGCCGTTCGCCGCCGAGATGTTCTCGGCACGGAAGTAGCCCTGGTCGACCTGGACCAGGCGCCCCCGGGTGAGCGCCGGGACGTCCGGCTTAATGACCGGTGTCATCCCGACGTTGCACGCCTCGGACAGCAGTACCGCGCACAGGCTGGTAGTGAAGCCCTCCATGCCGGAGTCGGAACCGGAGATGTGCGTGAACGCCTCCGGCATGCCAGTCAGCTCGGCGACCTCCAGCAGCAACTCCGGGAAGTCCACCTTCGGCAGCATGCCGTTGACCAGCTGACGGAACGGCGGCATGAGCCTGGGCTCCTCCGCCTTGCCGAGCTTGGCCAGCTTCAGCTTCCCGCCCACGACCTCCAACGCGCTGTTGCCCGGCAGCCCGGCGGCGACCTGGACGTACGCGGCGTGCAGGGCGGAGACGAGTTCGGCGAGGTGCCCGGCCGGCTCGCTCTCCAGGCCGAGCGCGGTAAGCACTTTCGCCTCGGCGGCCGTCCACTTCTCCCCGGCCAGCAGCTTCGCCCGGGGGTCGCCCCAGCGGTCGCCGTCCCTTGCGAACACGTCCCGCCGCCGCAGCGAGCGATGGAGGTGCTCCAAGACGCAGAACGAGTACGCCGCCTTGTCCACCAGGCCGTGCGGCACGTTGGGGTTGGCGAACACCAACCGCCGCCACGAGCCGGTCACCAGCTCCATGGAGACCTCTTCCACACCGACCTTTTTACGGCCGATCAAGTCAGGCAGCTGCTTGAGCGCCTTCACCACCGGGGCGCCGGCCTCGACCGCGCCGAAGTCAATGACCTCGACCAGAAGGCGGATGAAGCCGCGGACCGTGCCGTAGCGGGCGACCAGTTCAGCCCGCCACTCCGCGTCGTCGTCCCCGTCCGTGTCCGGGACCACCGCAGCGATCGTGGCAAGCGCCTCCGCCAGCTGCTCGCGCGGAACGACCTGCTCGATTGCCGACCACGCGTCCACCACGGAGACCATCTCGCCTGACTCGGTCGCCGGAGGCGTCGTCATCAGCACGTCGACTGCCGCTGCGACCTTCTTCGCCGCCTTCCTCAGCTGTGGCAGGGCCTTGAGCTTGGCGACGTTGCCCATCCGTTCGGCCTTCGCCAGCAGCTTGGTGGCCATCAGCGCATGCAGCAGATCGAGCGCGTCGTCCACCGTCGCGGTCTCCAGGTGCCGCACCGCCGCCAGGAGGGTTGCGGTCTGCCTCGTAACCTCCAGCCGCTTCAGCGTCGGCGCCTTCGAGGTCAGCCCGTACCGGGCCAGCCCGGTCATCCGGGCAGCCGGGACCCGCCCGACGTCGACGGCTCCAGCACCCAGACCGCGAACCTCGCGGGCACGGTCCAGAGCCAGCTCCATGGCCTTGCCCGACACCCGCATCGGGCCCAGCCGCAGCCGCTCCAGCTCCGACACCCGCTTCTTCTCAGGCACTTCAAGCAACCGGATCATCTCAGTGCGCAAGTCGTACGGCACCGCCTCGTACAGCGAGGCATGCAGCCGGTCGTTTTCCTCCTGGCGGATCGCGGCCACCATCCGGGCCAACGTCGTCACGCCGGGCAGCAGCACCCTGTTGTTCACCAGCCACACGACCGCCCGGTCGAACAGAGCACGCGGCCCCTCCAGCGACGACCACACCCGTGCTGCCAGAAACTCCCGCAGCTCCGCCTCACCCGCACCGAAGTCCCGGTAGCCGTACTCGTCGCGGATCTCCCACGCGTGCTCGTAGGCCGTCTGCGAACGCGCCCCATACCCGGCGAAGTGCTCGTCGTCGACGCCGAGCTGCTCGGCAACGAACCGCACCACGGCGGCCGGGACCGCCGTGGGATCCTCAGTCATGAAGGTGCCGAGCATTCGCACTGTGCCCCACTGCACCGCCCACCTCAACCTCGTCGCCGGACGGCGCTTAGCTCGCGCCAGGCTCAGGGCCTTCTTGTCCAGGCGGAAGAACTGTTCCAGCTCCCCGGGCGAAGGTTCCGTGGCGAACCGGCCGTAGCGGGCCTCTTGCTCAGCAGACAGGTACTCAACAGGCATGCTGAGGACCGTAGAGCCCGCTGACCAGGAAAAACGGGCACGTCACCGAACCGGAATCAAGATCGCTCCGCTACCGCTGATTTCCGTTCGGATACTCCCCGAGGGCCTGTGACCAGCGTAGGCATAGCAGGCATCGGCGATCTCATGGCAGGCCGTGGCCAAGTTTGCCAAAAGCGCCTCGCCTTGCGCGGTTTGCGCCGGGCGGCCACTCCTGCCGATGAAGAGATCGAAGTAGTCGACGAAGGCGGTGACAGCTTTGCCTGACCAGTCCTTGACCAAGACTCTCTGCCCTGTCTGGGCGCTGATGCGAGTCTCGTCCAGCAGCTCTCCCGCTTTGCGCCAGGCCTTGCCGGTATCGCGGACCTTTCCAGAATTTCCCCGCGGCCCCTGGGTGGTGAAGTCGTCAAGCCAATCCTCTTTAGCGACAGCCTCAGGTAGATCCTGCTCGCTACCCAATGGGTTGCACTGGCTGTTGGCGGCAGGCCCCCTGAGTCTGCTGATGGCTTCATCGGGTGAGTACTTGCCGATCAGAGAGGCGGCCACCTTGCTGTCGGCGGCCAGAAAATCGAAAGCCATCTTCATCACTGAAGCAGAGAGATTCCCCATGGTGTAGGTGGAGAAAGCCATCTGAGCCACAGCTTCACTGGCCGCATCCTTATACAACTTTGCGAAGTTTCGACCACCTGCGTCGTCGCCAGCCATGCCTTTGGAGCTCTCCAGGGCCACCACCAAGGCGTTGACAACCTCAACGAGGAAGTTCATATGGGTGCTAAACCCGCCAGAAATGCCCACTAACTGGTCTGACTTGACATCCAGATCTGCCACTGACGCCCTCCCCTAAGCGCGCTCCGCGCCAGACAGGCTAGCGTGATGACCGGCGGCTCGAAGCGCGTCCGGCGCCGCATCATAGGGGCCAGGGCACGCTTTAAGCCGACTGGCGCTCAGAGGTAACACATCACAGCTATCAGTGGCGCCTGACCGACCTCTCGGTTGCCGGGCGGATAGTCGCGACCGAGATAGCGGTGCGACGGTCCACGGGAGGAAGTCCTGCCCGTCACGCCTTCGGTGCGCAGATCGACGGCATCGCGGAGAGATTTGCGTGCCGTACGTCGCCCGGCACCGTCCCGAACGCTTGGCCGGTGGCGGGGAGACTACGGGGCCGTTCTCACCGCCTCGTTGCCAGGAGTGCTCACCCGGGTACTCTGGGACGGCAGAGCAGGGTGAACGATCAAGGGGCGGGCAGGAGGCGTCAGTGCGGCGCGACATGGGGGAGCATTACCAGAACCTCGCCAGCACATACGACGATAACTGGGCATACAGCCCTGACTTCGTGGAGTGGATGTCCCAGCGGATCGCTGCCGCGCTGCGGCTGACCGCTGACGACCGGATGGCCGATGTCGGATGTGGCACGGGCTTGTTCGCCAAAGGCATCGCGGATGCTCTGCGCCCACGGCACAGGGTGCTGTGTGTGGACCCGTCTGCGGCGATGCTGGAGCAGCTTGACGGTTCTCCTGATCTGCTGCCGATCCTGTGGGTGCCGGAAAGTATGTCACCCAGGTTGACCTGCTGGTTCGAGTTTGCCAGAGCTCGGGTGGCTGCGAGCTGTTCTGGGGCAACATGCGGGGCGTGGTGATACGGCTGATCTACCTGCTCGCCTGTCAGACGTTCCGGTGGCTTGTCCTCCTGGCCCGCTCGAGTGCGGCGAAAGATGTCGAGATCTTGATGCTCCGGCATCAGCTCGCCATCGCGCAGCGCAATCGGCCTCGGCCTCGGTTCTCCTGGAGCGACAGGGCCGTCATGGCAGCTCTGCTCCGGATCGTGAGCAAGGAACGGCGTACCCAGGTGGCCTTGCTGGTCACTCCGCGATCGATTCTGCGCTGGCACGCACGGCTCATCGCCTGGAAATGGACCTATCTCTCCCGTCGTCCCGGTCGACCACCGAAACCAGAGGCGCTGCGGCAGTTGGTCGTGCGTTTGGCGCGGGAGAACCCCGCATGGGGATACCGCCGCATCCAAGGAGAACTCCTCGGCCTGGGACGCGAAGTCGCCGCCTCGACCGTCTGGTCGATCCTGAAGGAGGCCGGGATTGACCCGTCGGCGCAGCGCACGGATCGCTCCTGGGCTACCTTATTCAAGGCCCAGGCCTCCGCGATCGTGGCCACCGACCTCTTTCACATCGAGACCGCCTTCTTGCGGCGCTGGTTCGTGCTGTTCTTCATCGACCATGGCAACCGGCGGGTGCACATCGCCGGCATCACCCGACACCCGACTGGCCCGTGGATAGCTCAGCAGGCACGCAACTACCTTATGGACCTCGGCGACCGCGCGGAGTCGATCAGGTTCCTCATCCGGGACCGCGGCGCGTACTTCACCGACAGCTTCGACGCCGTCTTCCAAGCGGTCGGCGTGCGGGTCATCCCGACACTGCCCCAGGCACCCCGGATGAACTCAATCGCAGAACGCTGGATCGGATCATGTCGCCGCGAGGCCACCGACCGCATCCTGATCACCGGACAGCGACATCTCCGCCTCGTCGTCAATGAGTACGCGGAGCACTACAACAGACACCGGCCACACCGATCCCTCGGCCAACGGCCACCAGACCCGCTGATCACACCTGAACCGCGGCCAGCCAGCGCCTCCACATCGGTCTCCCGGCGTGATCGACTTGGTGGCCTCATCCGCGAATACAAGCAGGTTGCATAGGTTGACAGCGTTTCCGGCACCCACAACCCAGCAGGCCCGCAACCTCGCCACCGACCTGGGCATACGGGTGGACGCTGCCCTTCCTCATCCGGGACGGCGACAGCAAGTACGCCGACGCCGTCGACGCCGTGTTCCAGGCCGGGGACATCGAGGTCATCAAGACGCCGGCCCGTGCGCCGAAGGCCAGCGCCCACTGCGAACGAGTGATCGGCATTCTCCGCCGAGAAGTCCTCGACCACATGCTCATCCTTGGCGAAGGTCACGCGCGCCAGGTCCTGGCCGTGTATCAGAGGCACTACAACGCGCACCGCCCCCACCGGGCCCGACGCCAACTACCTCCCCAAGCTCACGGACAACCACCTCCAGCCCTGATTCCGGCCAGCTGCAAAGTCCTGCGCACTCGCCTCCTGGGGCGGTGCGATCAACGAGTACACATATGCCTCTTGAACAGGAGCGGTGATTATTCGAGCACACGCCGCCTGAGCTGCGCAGATGATTTTCGACATCCGTAGTGTCCAAACGCTATGCCGATACCCCGGGGCACTCCGTGGCCCGCACGACGGGGCCTAAGATCCTCAAAAGTGCGCCACAGGCTCCCCTCATGAACGCGCACTGCGAACGCATGATCGGCAGCATCCGACGCGAAGCCCTCGACCGCGTCCTCATCATGAACGAGGCCCACGCCCGCCACGTCCTCGCGGCCTACGAGCGGCACTACAACGAACACCGACCCCACCAGGCCCGCAATCAGCTACCACCCGACGCCCACGAACAACCCGCCGCGGCGTATGGCCTCAGCACCAGCAAAGTCCTGCGCGCCCGGATCCCGGCGGCCTCATCAACGAGTACAGATATGCAGCATGACATGCAGCGATGACTTTTCGAGCGGCACAGGGTTGTGAGGCACTCATGCGCGTACCAGGAGGACCACCTCGCGTGCCGGGATGATGCCGTCAGCGCGGTCTTGAAGGGTGGTGATGCCGAGAGCGATGTCACGGCACGTGGCTTCGACTTCAATCCCGCCACTGCGGTCTGCGAGGGCTATGGCCGCCACCCTCAGTAGATCAGCGGCTTCTGGCTCTGCTCCTACACCACGGGCGACCATCTCCGCTCCCAGGGCAGCGATGCTGTTCGCCAGGCGGCGATCGCCCCTGGCCGAAGAGGGTTCGTGACCGCCGAAGAGCCGTCGTGCTTGTTCCGCCACCAAGTTGGGAAGGGACGTGAGGAGCTCTATGAGAAGTTCAGGGGACGAGGGGCGGATCAGTGCCTGACTCGAACTGATGTTGATCGAGGGGAAGGTGATGACGGGGTCGAAGGGAACACCGTGCCTGTAAACCTCACGGGCTGTATCAGTTAGTAAGTCGTGAAACCGTGGGTCAGTGTGCTGATACGGGAACCCGGTGCTTCTGTCGAAGTCCTCAATGGCGATGGTTCCGTTCACGGCTCGCTCGTACACCCGCTCCAGGGACACCGACCAGGGATGAGACACGCCCTCCGGCGCCCAGCAGACTGGTTCGCGGTTGCTCCAGTCACGCGGAGGCTGGCTCCATAGGGAGCACGCCGGAGGCAGCAGCGGCCGCATGGCGGGATCGCATGCCTCGTCCCAGGTGGGCAGCCGGAAAACGGCAGAGCCGTCGAGCACGTCATTCACCCACCGGACCAGGGCCTCCGGCGCACCCGGCGGAATACCGAGGAACGTGGTGCCGTAAATGGTGTTGGCGTCCTGTGACCGTGTAGGCCCCCTCTCCCACTCGTACCCTTCGGGGCGGAACTCCGGGTGGGCGTCGGAGAACAGACGGTAGACGTCGTGGTTGACCGGCAGCGCGCTGACCAGTACTCCGTCCGCCAGCCAGACGACCTGGCGCAGATGACGGGCGACCGTGGCTCCTGTCATCATCCGTCGACGCGGTGAGTCCGCCGGCGACTGCAGCGCTTCCAGGCGCAGTTGCTCCAGGCGCTGACCGAGCTCATGCGGCTTCTCCTGGGCCTCGTCGTAGCAGTCGAGCGCGAGCCCCAGTGCATCGGCCGTATCCAACTCAAGGCACGCCTCGATGATTTGAACGGGCGGGTTGGCCGCCGACCACAGCAGAATGCTCTCGCGCCACCAGGCGTCGCTAATCCTCTGCTTCAGCAGGTGGCTCATTCCGTTTCGATGAATGTGGGATGCTGCCAGGTACTCCTGGAAGGTCTGGTGTGCGAAGCTGAATTGTCCGGGTTCGCGTTCGACCAGCAGTCCGGTGCGGGCGACGGACGTCAGGAAGACGTCCGCAGACACACCAGGGAGTTCGCGGGCGAGCGCCGGAACCAGCAGATCTGTGGCGAGCGGACCGCCAACGGGCAGCGAACGGGTACGATGGACCATCATCCCGTACGCCAGTTCCCGCAGCACTGTCTCACGCGTCGGTCCCGCGTCGGCGTCCTCCCAGAGCCCCTTGGCCTGGTGCCTGCGCCACAGCAGCACCTGGCAGATCTGGCCGTACAGCTCCGCCCTAGTGCCGGGCAGCGCTCCGAGGTAGCGGTGCACGTTGCAGAGCATGGTGAGCAGCAAGGGGTTGGAGGACAAATCGTAGAGACTGGGCTGGGCGCGTAGCCGGTCGATGAGATCTGCAGCCGAGGCGTATGCTGCCGCGCCCGTGTCCCTGCTGCCCGAGAGGCGTTCAACGGCGCCGTACCAGCCGTGCACAAAGCGGCGGATTTGATCCGGCGTGAAGCGGCGGACCACGAGCACCTCGGCGCCGTCCATTGGCGCGGCGTCGTAACCCTGTGGCCGGGTGGTGAGCACCCAGCGGTTGTCCGGGTAGCGGGCGGCCTGAGTCTCTGCCCACCGCACCAAGCGCTGACGTGTGTGCGGGTCGGCGACCTCGTCCAGGCCGTCGAGCAGCACCACACAGCGGCCGTTCTCCAGGTGATCCTCGAACCATCCGGCGGGCGCGTCCCCCAAAGCGGCGGCCGAGAGCGGCAGTCGCGCGACGTCGGCCATTGTCAACCCCACACCAGCGACGCCGCCTCCGACTATCTGCTGAACGTGGTCGCGCAGGGTGACAAAGACCGGAAGCCAGCGTTTCGCCCGCCGCCGCTCCCGGCGTCGGGCGTACACAACCGTGGTGTGTTCCAGCAGCGTTGTTTTCCCCGTACCGGGAGCGCCGATGACGACCAGGGGCCGCAGGCCTGGATGGTCCAGGATGTCCTGGAGAGATCTACGCTCGCCGTCCGGAACCTCCTGCTCGGCGTCCGCGAGGGAGACGTTCTGCGCCTGGTGCAATGGGCTTGACCTCAGGCTCACGTCGACGAACACGTCCTCGAGGCGAGGGTTCCGCGCCCCCTGGATGGTCAGGCCCTTGACGCCGCCGGCCGAGTGCCGCACGACCAAATACCGACGATACCTTCGCTCGTACCGTGTGAGGCGCCCCAACAGCAGCCGCTCAGTCCCGTCAGCCACCCGCTTCGCCAGCCGGTTCTCCAGCTCCTTCGAAACGGCTGAGACGAACGCGAGGACAGCCAGAACCGCTTCATAGGCGAAGAGGAGTCCAACGGCTAATAGGGGATGACTCTCCACCTTCGGCCACAGCTGCGTTCCCACGACCAAGGGGGCGCCGACTCCAAGCCCCAGCAACCCCGCACGACCGATGGACAAGCCCTTGTCGCCCGCCACGGATCCCCCTGTCTAGCCACCGTGAAGTCTCCACACAGCACTCAGCACACGGATATGAGACAGCATTTCATCACCTACCCATCGCCCAGCGCCTACAGTCCCTCAAACCTGCCTCCGACCTCAGAGGGCGTTAACTGATCGTTTCAGAATGAATTGAGCTGCGGGTCGTGTTCTCGCTGATCTTGGTCGGCAGGCTGTCCCGGATGCGTGCTGATCTTGTTCCTGACGGCCTGTGGGAGCGGGTGGCTCCCCTGTTGCCGCCGGCTCCCGAGCGCCGCCGCCGCTATCCGGGGCGACTGCGTGTTCCGGGCCGAACGGCACTCGTCGGCGTCAACGGTGTCACCCTATGCGGCCTGCGTGTATTCGTGGATGAGGCCGCCGAATCGATCGTGTCGAAGGACGCGAGTGTGGTCGGTGGCGGTAGGCGGTCCGGGTTGGGTCGCGGCGATGCCTCGAATCGGAGTACGCGGCAGGTAGCGGCTGGGGCACAATCGTGACTCATGGCCGCGTCCCAAGATCCCGCCACTCTGTATCCTGAGATGTCCCGCGTTTCGTAGAGTCCTGTGATCTTGTTTCAGGCGGACTGCGGGGTGGCTTCCTGTTGTCGCCACCATTCGCGTTCGTACTCGGCGGGTGGTACGTAGTCGAGGGCGGAGTGGAGCCGTTCCTCGTTGTACCAGGTGACCCACTGGAAGATCGCCCGCTCGACCTGGTCGAAGTCCCGCCACGGCCCTTGCATCTCGATCAGCTCGGCCTTGAAGGTGCCGTTGAGCGCCTCGGCCATCGCGTTGTCGTAGCTGTCAGTGACGGAACCGGCCGAGGCGGCGGCGCCGATCTCGGCGAGCCGGTCGGTGTACCGAATGGACACGTATTGCGAGCCGCGGTCGCTGTGATGGATCAGGCCGGGGCCCTTCTTGATCCGGCGTCTCCACAGCGCCATCTCCAGTGCGTCCAGCGGAAGTTCGGTGCGCATGTGGTTCGCGACCTGCCAGCCGACGATCGTCCGGGAGAAGACGTCCAGGACGAACGCCACGTACACCCAGCCCGTCCAGGTGCGGACATAGGTCATGTCGGCCACCCACAGCTGGTCGGGCCGGTTCGCGGTGAAGTCGCGGTCGACCAGGTCCGGCGGCCTGGGTGCCGACGGCTCCGGCACGGTGGTGCGGCGCCGCCGGCCGCGGATGACGCCCTCCAGACCCAGCTCGGCCATCAGCCGCTCGACCGTGCAGCGAGCCACGTGCACACCCTTGCGCCGCGGTGCGCGGGTGATCCTGCGGACGCCGTAGGTGCCGCCGGACTCGGCGTGGACCTGTTCGATCAGCGGCATGAGCTGCTCGTCGCGCAGCCGGCGGGCCGACTTCGGCCGCTTCTTGCGCGCGTAGTACGCCGACTCTGACAGCCCCAG
>NZ_BAAASD010000058.1:0-43391 GCF_039532705.1 Streptomyces sparsogenes subsp. cuspidosporus
CCCCCCCCCCCCCCCCCCCCCCCCCCCCCCCCCCCCCCCCCCCCCCCGCCCCCCGCCCCGGCCCTCCCCCGGACAGCCGGGAGGGGCCCGGCGCGGCGTCACTCGGCGGCCGGTGGGCGGCGGAAGGAGCGGCGCCCCCGGGAGAGCGCGTAGCCGCCGACCCCCGCGAGCGCGCCCAGGGCGCCACCCGCCACGGTCCACACCCAGCGGTCGGACCACCAGCCCGAACCCCAGCCGCCGTCGGGCTCGGCCGCGGCCGTGGTGTCCGACGAGGAGTCGTCCCCGCCCGGGGATCCGGTCGGCGACTCGGTCGCCTCCGGGCTCGCCCCGGCGTCCGGCGCCTGGGTGGCGCCCGCCCGCACGGCCGGGGTCAGCGGGGAGAGCTCGCCGCCTTCCGCGTGCGCCCCGCCGGTGTCCCGGGTCGAGGCGGTGACCTCGGTGGTGAAGGGCAGCCCGAGGTCCTGCTCCGGCAGGTCCACGACGGTCAGCCGGATGTAGTAGGAGCCGGGCAGCGGCTCGTTGGCCCAGGCCTCGGACCAGGGGCGCACCCGGCGGATCCGGCAGCCGAGGTCGAGGGAGGCGTCCTCGGGGGCCGCGGTCGCGGTCTGCGCGCCCGAGGTGCAGGCCTGGCGGCGGCGCAGCCCGTCGTAGACGTCGAGCCGCCAGGTGGTCTTCCCGTGCCGCGCCTGGGCCTCGGGCAGCTTGATGTTCGCCTCGACGGTGGGGACCTGCCCGGCCGCCGCGGGGAACACCCAGTAGAGGTAGTCGCCGGCCGACGCGGAGGCGGTCGCGGTCTGCCCCTGCTCGATCGCGGTGGCGGTCCGGAAGCCGGTGCCGGCCTCGGTGGGGCCGTCGTCGCCGTCCGCGCTCGCGCTCGGGGACGCGTCGGCCGCCGCCACGGGCGCGCCGGCGAGCAGGGCGGCGCACAGCGCGAACGCGGCGCCCGCGGTACGTAGGACACGCATCAGTTGGTCCTCCAGACGGTCACGCGCCAGCGGGCCAGCCAGCCCCACACCAGTCCCACCAGCAGTCCGGTCACGGTGAGCACCACCAGCAGCACCCAGCCGCGGCCGAGGCCGAAGGCGGCCACGTCACCGGGCGGGTCGCCGGCGTCGACGATGTTCACGGACAGCTCGACGGGCAGCCCGGGGGTGCGCTTGACGGACGCGGGCGCGGAGAACGATTGGCTCAGCTCGAGGCAGACCGTGCGCGGCGTGTCGTCCTCCACCTCGCGGCCCTCGGCCACCGGGTAGCGCAGCCCGGTCGAGATCACGTCGGTGCGGCCGCTGCCCGCCTCGCTGCCGCGCACCAGCTCGCGGCCCCGCTGGCTGACCGCCCGCAGCAGCACGCCGTAGTCGGGGTCGACGGCGCGGTCGGCGCCCACGCTCGCCGAGGCCCGCAGCTCCTGGCCGGGGGCGACCCTCACCCGGTACCAGCGGTGCTCGCCGAAGCCCTCCCGGTCGTTGTAGAGGCCCGCGCCGAGGACGGGGGCCTTGGCGCACTCCTCGGCGCCCTGGACCGCGGTCGGGGTCTGCACCGGCGTGTCCGCGGAGCGCCGCACCAACTGCTTGATGCGGGTGGAGAGCTGGTCGGTGTGCTGGACCGCCGTGTAGGTGCCGCCGGTGGCCTCGGCGATGCAGCTGAGCTGTTCGCGGACCTTGCGGTCCAGGGTCAGCCCGAGGGTGTCGACGACCAGGTGGGTTCCCTGGGCGGCCAGTTCCCGGGCCACGTCGCACGGGTCGGGCTGTCCGCAGGAGTCCTCGCCGTCGGTGATGAGCACGATCCTGCGGGTCGCGTCGCCGCCCGCCAGGTCCTTGGAGGCGCCGCGCAGGGCGAGGCCGATGGGTGTCCAGCCGGTGGGGCGCAGCGTGGCGACGGCGGCCTTGGCCTCGGTGCGGTCCACCCGGCCGACGGGGTAGAGCTGCTTGCTGTCCAGGCAGCCGGTCTCGCGGTCCTTGCCCGGGTAGGTGGCGCCGAGGGTGCGTATGCCGAGCCGGATCTCGTCGGGCGCGGCGTCCAGCACCTCGTTGAACGCCTGCTTGGCGGCGGCCATGCGGGACATGCCGTCCACGTCGCGGGCGCGCATCGAGCCGCTGACGTCCAGCACGAGTTCGACTTTGGGGGACTCGCGGTCCGGTTGGTCCGGTTCGTCGGCGACGGCCACGGCCGGGGCCGACAGGCCGCACACCACGGCCGCGAGCAGCCCGAGGGCGCCTGTCGCCAGGCGTTTCTTTTTGATCACCGCGGCATCTTACGGAGCATCATATGAGCGTTCCAAAGTCGCGTGTTCATTGGTCACCCCGTATGAACGTGTGGCGGGTCGGGGCCGGTGGGCTGTACGGTGCGTCCAGCCCACCGGCCGGAGGATCCCGTTCGTGCTCAGCCCCTCACTCGCCCAGGAGATCGCCGGGGAGACCTCCGCGGTCATCGGTCTGAACGTCCTCATCACCGACAGCGAGGGCATCGTCATCGGCAGCGGTGACACCAGCCGCGTCGGCACCTTCCACGAGGCCTCGGTGGAGGTGATGCGCACCCGGGAGCCCGCCACCCACACCGCGGCGCAGGCGCAGGAGCTCAAGGGGGTGCGGGCCGGGGTGACCCTGCCGCTGGTCATGGACGGACACGCGGTGGGCACGGTCGGCATCACCGGGACGCCCGCCCAGGTGCGGCGCTTCGGGCTTGTGGTCAAGCGGCAGACGGAGATCCTGCTGCGCGAGTCGTCCGTGCTGCGCTCCCGGGTGCTCAGGGAGCGGGTGCTGGAGGATCTGCTCGCCGATGTGGCCACGTACGACGCGGAGGTCGTGGAGCCCGACTTCGTGGTCTTCCGCGCCGCCGAGGTGGGCTTCGACCTGCGTCTGCGCCGGATCGCGGTGGCCGTCGAGGTGACCGCGCCCGGCGCCGTGGGCAGCGCCCGCCACCGCGCGGACCCGCCCGCCCCGGACACCGCGCTGGTCCGCCCGGAGCTGCTGCGCACCGTGCGGGAGGTGTTCGACGATCCGCAGGACGTGGTGGCGGGGGCGGCGCCGGGGTGGATCGGGGTGCTGCACCGGTTACCCGAACAGGGTTCCGTCAGCCGGGTGATGACGGCGTGTCAGCGACTGGCCGGTCTGGTGGGCAGTCGGCACGGCGTGGCCGCCCGGGTCGGTGTCGGGGAGCCCGCCACCTCGGTCGGCGGTCTGCACGACTCGTACCAGGACGCGTGCGACGCGCTGCGGCTGGGGGCCCGGGTGGCGCCCGAGCTGCCGGTGCACCTGGTGTCCGACCTGCGCGCCCACCAGCTGCTCGCGGCCACCGGCCACCACGCCCGCGACCGGCTGCTGGCGCTCACCGCGGCGGACCTGCGCGAGCAGCCGGACTGGCCGGTGCTCCGGGACACCGTGGTGGCCTGGTGCGAGAACGGCTTCAACCTGGTGCGCGCCTCCGCGGCGCTGCGCATCCACCGCAACACCCTCGTCTACCGGATGAACAAGATCGAGCAGATCAGCGGCCGCCCGCTGCGCGACCACCGCACCACGCTCGCCCTCTACCTGGCCGCTCTGGCCGACCAGCTCGACGCTCCGCCCTGAGCCGGGTCAGCCCCGCCCGTCACGCCCGCCCCGCCCGCCCCGCCCGCGCGGGCCGGTTCGCGCCGCGCTCGCCAGGGAGCCCAGCCAGACCGCGGCGACCAGCCCGGTGGGCAGCGCGGGCGCGGCCGGCGGGGCCAGGGTGATCAGCAGCCCTCCCCCGGCGGCCCCCGCCACCAGGGCGGCCAGCAGCGTCGCCGTCACCCAGCGCACCCTGCCGGTGGCGGCGAGGTCGGCCAGCAGGTTGGTCAGCATGCCGGTGAAGTAGGTGGTGGACATCCCGGGCGGGGCGACGGCGCGCACCAGGGCGCTCTGCCCTCCCATGGCCACGGCGGCCAGGGCCAGCAGCCCCGTCCGCCGGCCGCCGCCGGGGTGTCCCCCGGCCGCCGCCCACAGCCCCCACAGGGCACCGAGCGCGAGCACTTCCACGGCGAGGGCGCGGCGGGCCGGCCGTCTCCTGCCCGGGCTGCCGCTCGGGCCGTGGACGATACGGCCGCCCACCAGCGCGCCGAGCGCATAGCCGGTGAGCGCGAGCGCGGCGTTCCCGGCGAGCTGCGGGTCGCGGGTCCCCGCCGACATGCCGAGCAGCGAGAGGTTGGCCGTCATCACACTGGTGAAGACGCCGCCGAGGGAGAGGAAGGCGACCGCGTCCATCGAGCCGGTCGCCACGGTCAGCGCGACGGCGGCCGCCAGGTCGGCGCCGCCCGGCCGGTCCGGGCCGCTCCCGCCCGTTAAGCCGCTCGACGCGCGCCGATGGTCCGGCGGGTCCGAGGGCGGGCCCGCCGGACGGTCGGCCCCGCCCTCGGGCCCGCCTTCCCCGGGCGGCCGGGAGTCGCTCATCCGGCGTCCCCCTTGGGCTTGTCCTCGTCGACGATCTCCGCCTCGACGACCTCCTCCTCGGCTCCCTGGCCCGCGCCCGCGCCCTCGGCGCCCGCGCCACCCGCCGAGCCGCCGCCCTCACCCTGCTGCGCCCCGGCCCGGGCGTACATGGCCGTGCCGATCTTCTGCGCGGCCACGGCTGCCTTGTCGGTGGCCGCCCGGATCCGGCCGGCGTCGTCGCCCTTGAGCGCGTCCTTCAGCTCGGAGACGGCCGACTCGGTCTCCTGCCGCGCGTCCCGCGGCACCTTGTCCCCCTGGTCGCGCAGCAGCTTCTCGGTGTTGTAGACGAGGGACTCGGCCGAGTTGCGGGTCTCGGCCGCCTCGCGGCGCTTGTGGTCCTCCTCCGCGTACCGCTCGGCCTCACGCATCATGCGGTCGATGTCGTCCTTCGGCAGCGCGGAGCCGCCGGTGACCGTCATCCGCTGCTCCCTGCCGGTGCCGAGGTCCTTCGCCGACACGTGCATGATCCCGTTGGCGTCGATGTCGAAGGCGACCTCGATCTGCGGCACCCCGCGCGGGGCCGGCGGCAGGCCGGTCAGCTCGAACATGCCGAGCTTCTTGTTGTACGCCGCGATCTCGCGCTCGCCCTGGAACACCTGGATCTGCACCGACGGCTGGTTGTCCTCGGCCGTGGTGAAGATCTCGGAGCGCTTGGTCGGGATGGTCGTGTTGCGCTCGATCAGCTTGGTCATGATGCCGCCCTTGGTCTCGATGCCGAGGGACAGCGGGGTGACGTCGAGCAGCAGGACGTCCTTGACCTCGCCCCTGAGCACACCGGCCTGGAGCGAGGCGCCGACCGCGACCACCTCGTCCGGGTTGACGCCCCGGTGCGGGTCCTTGCCGGTCAGCTCCTTGACCAGCCCGGTCACGGCGGGCATCCGGGTCGAGCCGCCGACCAGGATCACATGGTCGATGTCGGACACCTTGATCCCGGCGTCCTTGACCGCCTGGTGGAACGGCCCCTTGCAGCGCTCCAGCAGGTCCTCGGTCAGCTGCTCGAACTGCGAGCGGGTGAGCTTCTCGTCCAGGTGCAGCGGGCCCTCGGCGGACGCCGTGATGTAGGGCAGGTTGATGGTGGTCTCGGTGGCCGCGGACAGCTCGATCTTCGCCTTCTCCGCGGCCTCGCGCAGCCGTTGGAGCGCCATCTTGTCCTTGGCCAGGTCCACCCCGTAGCCGCCCTTGAACCGGGTGACGAGGTGGTCGACGATCCGCTGGTCCCAGTCGTCGCCGCCCAGGTGGGTGTCGCCGTTGGTGGCCTTGACCTCGACGACCCCCTCGCCGATCTCCAGCAGCGAGACGTCGAAGGTGCCGCCGCCGAGGTCGAAGACCAGGATGGTCTGGTCGTTCTCCTTGTCCAGGCCGTACGCCAGGGCGGCGGCCGTCGGCTCGTTGATGATCCGCAGCACCTTCAGGCCGGCGATCTCGCCCGCCTCCTTGGTGGCGGTCCGCTGGGCGTCGTTGAAGTACGCCGGGACGGTGACCACCGCGTCCGTCACGTCCTCGCCAAGGTAGCCCTCCGCGTCGCGCTTGAGCTTCTGCAGCACGCGCGCGGAGATCTCCTGCGCGGTGTAGCGCTTGCCGTCCACGTCCCCGGTGGCGGGGAAGCGCCACCCCGCGTCCCCCATGTGGCGCTTGACCGACCGCGCCGTGCGCTCCACGTTGGTCACGGCCTGACGCTTGGCCACCTCGCCCACCAGCACCTCGCCGTTCTTGGCGAACGCCACCACCGAGGGGGTCGTGCGGGCGCCCTCGGTGTTGGTGATGACGGTCGGCTCGCCGCCCTCCAGGACACACACCACGGAGTTCGTCGTCCCCAGGTCGATACCGACTGCGCGGGTCATCTCAACACTCCTCTCCTGCGGGACGGGAGCCCTTCACAGAGTGATCCGATTTATGCTCAATGCTACAAAAAACCGGACTTGCGAGTTTTTCTCATGGCCTGTGGTCGGTGGGGGCGGTGCCGTCGTCGTCCAGGCAGGCCTCGTGCCAGATGTTCTGGGCCTGCACCAGCAGCGCCCCGAACGCGGCGATGCTCGGCGTGCCACCGCGGCCGCCGCCCTCGACCAGGTTCTCCTGGAGGGAGGTGTGCAACCTGGCGACCTGCGACAGGGCCTCCTCCAGCTCGGACCGCGCGGCCGCCGCCTCGGGCGCGGCGGGGCCGCTCAGCAGGGTGGCGTGCGCCCGGCAGGCGTCGGCCAGCCGGCCCAGCAGCCGGCCGTGGTCGCACAGCGCCCGGGCGTCGGGGAGCTCGATGGCGCGGTTCTCGTCGGCGATGTCGGCGAGGGTGCGGACCAGCGCGGAGAGGTGGGCCACGATCCGGGCCCACCGCTCGTCCTCCTCCTCGGACGGCACATCGGTCATCCCGCGCCGCAGCCGGCGCCGCCGCCCGGGGTTCAGCCGCAGGCTCTCACCGCTCCACTGCCGCGCCGCGCGCAGGCTCTCCAGCCGCTGCCGCAGGTCCTCCGAGCGGCGCGTCCAGTCGGCGGCGGTGCCCACGTCCCACCGCTCCTCGACGAGCCCCTCGCCGATCGCCCGGAGCGTCTCGGCGGCCTTCTCGGCCAGCGCGCGCAGGTTCTCCCGTACGTCGCGCAGATGGACCGGAGGCAGGATCAGCGCGTTGACCGCGATACCGATGGCGGCACCGAGGGCCGCCTGCAGCAGCCGGTGGGTGACGGTGACGTCGGAGACCGGCGCGGAGGTGAGGGTGAACAGGGCGGTGGTGGGCCCGTAGATGCCCTGGTCCCCGAATCTGGGCCAGTTGCTCAGCAGCATGACGACCGGCAGGGCCACGGCGATGGCGGCCAGCGTGTCACCGGTGACGGCGACGGCCGCGGTGGCCACCAGGGTGCCGGCGGCTATCGCCGCGAGCTGCTGCAGGCCCTTGAGGACGGAACGGTAGACAGTGGCCTGGACCAGCACCACCGCCACCCACGGCGCCATCAGGGCCACCGGGTCCCTGAGCCACCACCCGGAGATCGACCACGCGAGGATGGCCGCGCCGGCCGCCTTCAAGGACTGGACGAGCAAGTCCCGCTCGCGCCCGGGGCCCCGCCGTGCCCGCCGCAGGGCGGCCATCACCACCCCGGCCTCCGCACGCACCACGCGGGCGGCGTGCGACACACCTGACAGAAGATCCATACCCGCCGGGTTCCTGGGGAGCGCCGGTGTATGCGCAAGGCGGCCGGAACAGCGACGTCACGGCGGTACGGGAGCGCCCGGGACCCGGCTGCTCAGCCGCCCAGGAGGCCGCCGGTCAGGCCGCCGAGCACGCCGTCGACCGTGTCGCCGACGCCGTCGATCACACCGCCCACCAGGCCGTGGTCCTTGTCCCTCCCCTGGCCCGTGTCCTGGTGCCCGCCGGACTCGTGCCCGTGGTCGGCCGGGTGGGTGGTGGGATCCTCGGCGGGCGAGGTGGGCTTGGTGGTGTCCGGCTCGGACGCCGAGGGCGCCTCTGCGTCGGGGTCGCTCGTGGGCGCGGTCGACGGGGTGCCGGCCGTGGAGGTGCCGGAGGGCTCGCGGGTGCGCGAGGTGTCGGCCCGGGAGGCGCCGTCGGCGTCCCGTACGAGCTTGGGCTTGGCGGAGGCGGTGGGGGCCGGCCCGGTGCCGCCGGGCCGGTCGGCGTCGGTGGACCGGTCCGGGCCGGTCGGCCGGTCGGAGCCCGTGGACCGGTCCGAGCCGCCGGGGCCGGCCTCGGGCGTCCCGTCCGGCTGGGAGCTGACGTCGGCGCGCGCCTGGACGGTCTTGTCGCCGCCGATCGACGAGTGGAGAGCGAGGGCGATGGTGCCCGCCACCCCCAGGGCGGCGGCCGCCTTGATCGTTGTGGCACGTGCCTGCTGCGCAGGGGTGGGGCGGCTGTGTCGGCCCATCTCGCTCGAGTCTCCCGTATGACATGTCCTCGCTACGGCGCACCAGTAAAGCTTGATCACGCCACCGGACACCGTTTCCGAGACGGAGTTGTTACACAGCGGGGCGATTCGTGGTGAGTTCTCCGCGTGTCATCCGCCCGCTCTCCTCTTGTCCTGGTCCTGGTTCTTGTCCTGGTTCTGGTCCTGTTGCCGGTTGCCCTGGTCCTGTTGCCGGCCCTGGTCCGTCGGCAGGAACGCGTGCAGCCACTTCTCGGTGTGGGCGACGTGCGTGGCCGCCGCGCCCGCGGCGGCGGTCGGGTCGCGGCGGGCGAGGGCGTCCGCGATCGCCCGGTGGTCCTCGTCGCTGGCGCGCTTGATGCCGGGGCCCTCGGGGAGGGTGAACACCTGGTAGGCGCGGGAGCGGGCGCGGAACACCCCCAGCAGCGAGCCGAGGGTGGGATTTCCGCCCACGCGGGCGATCTCGGCGTGGAAGCGGTGGTCGAGTTCGGACACCTCGGTCGGGTCCTCGGTGGCCTCCATGGCCTCGATGTACTCGAAGAGCCTGGCCAGCGTCTCGGGTGTCATCCGCGCGGCCGCCTGCGCGGCGGCGTGGGACTCCAGGACGCGCCGCAGCTCGAACATCTCCAGCAGCCCCTCCAGCGGCAGCAGGTCGACGGTCAGCGAAAGGCTGCCGACGATGTCCTCCGGACGCAGCTGGGAGACATAGGTGCCCGAGCCGTGGCGCGGCTCGATGACGCGCAGGGCCGCCAGCATGCGCACCGCCTCGCGGAGGGACCCGCGGGAGACCCCCAGCTCCTCGCACAGCTCGCTCTCGGGCGGAATGCGCTGCCCGGCGACCAGCCGGCCGGTGGCGATCATGTGCCGTAGGCCGTGGAAGGCCTTGTCGACTGCGGACATCGCTTCTCTTCCCCACTCCCCGTGACTCGGCGACGACGCCGTGTCTCAGGTTCTCACTCTATCGAGTCATCAGATCTCTCCCCCGAGGCAACCGCAAATCATTAGATGACTTATCGGAGCCGTACACCTATTGCCTTCATCATGGCCGCTGTGTGAGGATCCGGGGCCAAGTCACCGACCAAGTCATCAGACCTCTTGCCAGCGAGTGTCTGATGTATCGGCCGATTCCTGGGAGATGTCCAGTCACGTGAGCGAGACCGACGTCAGCACAGCGCCGCGCCCCCTGCTTCTCGCCGACGGCCGCCCGGCCGCCCGGGCATGGTCCCTGCACCCCGGGCAGCGCCACCTCAACCACGGGTCCTTCGGGGCGGTGCCGGTGGTGGCGCAGCGCGAACAGCAGCGGCTGCGCGAGGAGATGGACCGTTCGCCGGTGCTGTGGTTCGCGACGCTTCCGGAACGGGTGGCGGCGGCCCGGACCGCCCTCGCCGGGTTCCTGCGGGTGGCGCCCGAGGACTGTGCCCTGGTGCCGAACGCGAGCGGCGGGGCGAGTGTGGTGTACGCCAACCTGACGCTGCGGCCCGGCGCCGAGGTGCTGGTCACGGACCACGGGTACGGGGCGGTGACCATGGGGGCCGAGCGGCTGGCCCGGCGTCACGGCGCCACGGTGCGTACGGTCCATGTGCCGCTCGACGCGGACGAGGAACGGGCCAGCGCGGCCGTGGTGGCCGCCCTGAGCGAGGCCACCGGGCTGATCGTGCTGGACCACATCACCTCGGCGACCGCCCGCCGCATGCCGGTGCGGCGGATCGGCGCGGTGGCGCGGGAGCGCGGCATTCCGCTGCTGGTGGACGGGGCGCATGTGCCCGGCCTGCTCGCCGATCCGCTGGACGGGGTGGACTGCGACTTCTGGACCGGCAATCTGCACAAGTTCGGCTGTGCGCCGCGCGGCACCGCCGCCCTGGTCGCCCGGGGCCCGCTGCGCGACTCCCTCCGCCCTCTGATCGACTCCTGGGGCGCCGGCGAGCCCTTCCCCGACCGCTTCGACACCCAGGGGACGGTGGACGCCACCTCCTACCTGGCGGCGCCGACGGCCCTGGACTTCATCGAGGCCACCTGGGGCTGGGAGCGTGCCCGCGCCTATATGAGCGAACTGGCCGACTACGCGGAGCGTGTCATCGGCGAGGCCTTCGCCGAGGTCATGGGCGAGAGCGCGGCCGTGGACGTCGGCATGCCGGTGGGCCCGATGCGCCTGGTGCGGCTGCCGGCGGGGCTCGGCACCACCCGGCTGGAGGCCGACGCGCTGCGCGACCGGGTGGCGCGCGAGCTGGATGTGGAAGTGGCCTTCACCAGCTTCGGCGGGGTCGGCTACTTCCGTCTGTCGACGCATGTGTACAACACGGCCGCCGACTTCGAGTACTTCGCCGAGCACTGCGTGCCGAAGCTCGCCGAGTGGGCCCGCACGCCGGGCGGCGCGCCGTAGCGGCGCCCGGCACATCTCCGTGATCCGCCACGGCGCCATGGCGCGCGCCGACATCCATGGAAGAGGACAAGGATGAGAAGAAGGCAGGCAGTCATCGCCCTCGGCCTGGCCGCCACCACGGTCATGACGGCCATGACGGGCTGTACCGCCGGGGTGAGTGACGGCAAGGTCCATCTCAAGATGGTCGAGAGCCTGACCAATCCCAGCCGTACCGCGGTCCTGAAGAAGCTGATCGCGGACTTCGAGAAGAAGAACCCGAAGATCAAGGTGGATCTCATCTCGCCGCCGACCGATCAGGCGGACCAGAAGATCCAGCAGATGCTGCAGTCCGGCAGCGGGGTCGACGCGCTCGAGGTGCGGGACATCACCGCGGGTCCCTGGGCGACCAACGGCTGGCTCTACGACATGAGCAAGGACCTCAAGGGCTGGGCGGGCTGGAAGGACCTCACCGACAACGCGGCCAAGTACGCCAAGGACGCCAAGGGCCGGACGTACTACATCCCCTACGGCTTCTACGGGCTGAGCCTGTTCTACCGCACCGACCTGGTCAAGGAGGCGGGCTTCAAGAAGCCGCCGGCCAGCTGGGACGAGCTGCTGAACCAGGCGAGCGCGATCCAGGACCCGGCCAAGCGCCAGTACGGTTACGCGTTCCGCGGCGGGACCAACGCCAACAGCAACGCGGTCGCGGTCATCGAGGCGTATGTGGCGGACCGGATCGACCACGACAACGGGTTCAGGCTCACCAACGGCAAGACCATCTTCTCGGCGCCCGAGGCGCTCGACGCCATGAAGACCTACCTCAAGCTGTTCAAGAAGGCCTCGCCACCCTCGTCGGTCGCCTGGGGCTACCCGGAGATGGTGGAGGGCTTCTCCAACGGCTCCACGGCCTTCCTGCTGCAGGACCCCGAGGTCATCGCCACGGTGCGGCAGTCGAAGTCCATCAAGGAGAGCCAGTGGACCACGGCTCCCCTGCTGGCCGGCCCCAGTGGCAAGGCCGTCCAGCCGGTGGCGACCGCGGGCTGGGGCATAGCCGCGGGCAGCAAGCACAAGGCGGAGGCGGTGAAGCTGGTCGAGTTCCTCTCGCAGGGGGACGCCTCGACCACCTTCACCAAGGAGAACAGCCTCGTGCCGATCCTCAAGGGCGCGGGCGAGGACTCGTTCTACCGGACCGGGCCGTGGGCGAGCTATGTGACGATGACCGAGAACCCGGACACGTACCTCACCGTGGTCCAGCCGCGTGACGCCTCCTGGTGGACCGAGTGGGTCCAGAAGTCCGACGCCGAGCTGCAGAAACTGCTGCTGGGCAAGATGACGCCCGAGGAGCTGCTGGCCGGCTGGGACGCGTACTGGACGAAGAAGTGGAAGAGCCGGACGTGAGCCTGTCGACCTCCAAGGAGGCGGGGCGCCCCACCCGTCGGGGCGCCCGGCCCGCGCCCGTCAAGACGGCGGGCCCCCGCCCCCGCTCGCGCAAACCGGCGTTCACGGTCCGCCGGGGCCTGGCCATCGCCGGGTTCATGGCTCCGGCGGTGCTGTTCGTCGCGGTGTTCACCTACTACCCGATGGTCTCGGGAAGCCAGATGGCGTTCCGCAACTGGAATCTCAACGACCTCACCGACACCTCATGGGTGGGGATCAGGAACTTCCAGGCCATCTTCCGGGACCCGGTGTTCTACACCGTGCTCGACAACACCCTCATCTGGGTGGTCGCCTCCCTCGTCCCCCAGCTGGTGATCGGCTTCGCGATCGCCCTGTGGCTGCGCCGGCGCTTCCGTTTCCGGGGGCTCTACCAGGCGCTGGTCTTCTTCCCGTGGGCCATCTCGGGATTCCTCATCGGCATCCTGTTCCGCTGGATGTTCAACAGCGAATTCGGCGTCGTCAACGACCTGCTGTCGAAGGCCGGGCTGATCGACGAGCCGGTCCCGTGGCTGGCGGAGCCGAAGACCGCGATGGCCGCCGTCGTCATCGCCAACATCTGGTACGGCGTCACCTTCTTCGCCATCATGATCCTGGCGGCGCTGCAGTCGATCCCCGACGAGCTGTACGAGGCGGCCGAACTCGACGGGGCGGGCAAGGTCCGCACGCTGTTCCAGGTCACCATTCCGTACATCCGCGCCACGCTGGCGCTGACCGTGCTGCTCCGGGTCATCTGGATCTTCAACTTCCCCGACATCATCTTCGGGATGACCGGTGGCGGACCGTCCAACGAGACGCACATCGTGACCACCTGGATGATCACCATCACCCAGCAGGGCGACTACGGGAAGGCCTCGGCGCTCGGGCTGGTCGTCGTCGCGCTGCTCATGGTGTTCTCCGTCTTCTACCTCATGGCCACCCGCGAGAAGAAGGGAGCGAGGTCGTGATACGCAAGGAGTCCGCCGCGGGGCGGGTGACCCGCGTCGCCTTCCTGACGCTCTGGCTGGTCATCACGGTGTTCCCGCTGTACTGGATCACCATCACCTCGTTCAAGGCGCCCGGCGACATCTTCGCGTTCCCGATCGCCTACTGGCCGAAGAACTTCTCCCTGGAGAACTACAGCGGGCTGTTCGGCAAGGCACGGTTCGGCGACTACCTGAGCAACAGCCTGGTCGTCGCGACCGTCGCGGGCACGGTGGCCACGGCCATCTCCGTGCTCTCGGCCTATGTGCTGGCGCGCTTCGAGTTCCGGAGCAAGTCGGCGCTGCTGATGGCCGCCCTGGTCACCCAGATGATTCCGTCCTTCATCGCGCTGGGGCCGCTGTACATGATGATGACCCAGCTGAATCTGGTCGACAACCGGCTTGGGCTCATCCTGGTGTACATCGCGGTGTGCATTCCGTTCAGCACCGTGATGCTCCGCGGGTTCTTCGAGAACATCCCGGACGCGCTGGAGGAAGCGGCGATGATCGACGGGTGTTCGCGCTTCGGGGCGCTCTTCCGGGTGCTGCTGCCCGTGATGAAGCCCGGCATCGTGGCGGCGTTCATCTTCAACTTCGTGAACTGCTGGAACGAGTTGTTCCTGTCGGTCACCCTGATGAACAGCGACGCCAACAAGACCATCCCCACGGCGCTGAACGGCTTCATCTCCAGCTTCAACATCGACTGGGGCTCGATGTCCGCGGCGGCCGTGCTCACCATCGTGCCGACCATGGTGCTGTTCGCCTTCGCCAGCCGCCATATCGTCCAGGGGCTGACCTCGGGCGCGGTGAAGGGGTAGGCGAGGGGGTGGCCGCCGGGCGCGGCCGGCGGCCGTCAGTCCTTCCGTACCCGCGCGCGCGGGGCCCGGCGGGTGCGGGTCCAGGTCAGCAGCTGGCGGGCCGTCCAGGTGTTGACGACCCGCTCCCGGGGCACGCCGCACTCCTCGGCCCGGGCGCACCCGTTGATCTGCCAGTCGAGCTGCCCCGGGGCGTGCGCGTCGGCGTCGATCGAGAAGAAGACGCCCGCCTGGACGGCCTGGCGCAGCAGCCGGCGCGGCGGGTCGAGGCGCTCCGGCCGGCAGTTGATCTCCACGGCGGTGCCGGCGGCGGCACAGGCGCCGAACACCTCCTCGGCGTCGAACCGGGACTCCGGGCGGCGCCCGCCGACCAGCCGCCCGGTGCAGTGCCCCAACACGTCGACCAGCGGGTTGCCGACCGCCGCGACCATCCGGCGGGTCATGGGGCGGGGGTCCATCCGCAGTTTGGAGTGGACGGAGGCCACCACCACGTCCAGCCGGTCCAGCAGTTCCGGCTCCTGGTCCAGGGAGCCGTCGAGGAGGATGTCGACCTCGATGCCGGTGAGCAGCCGGAAGGGGGCGAGCCGTCCGTTCAGCTCCTCGACCACCTCCAGCTGTGCGCGCAGCCGGTCGGCGGACAGGCCGCGGGCCACGGTCAGCCGGGGCGAGTGGTCGGTGAGCACGGCCCAGTCGTGGCCGAGGCGGGCGGCGGTGCGGCCCATCAGTTCGATCGGTGAGCCCCCGTCCGACCAGTCCGAGTGCAGATGGCAGTCGCCGCGCAGGGCGGCCCGCAGCGCGGCTCCGGGCCGCTCCTCCGGGCGGGTGTCCCCGTCCTGTTCCGTCTCCAGCTTCTCCAGATAGCCGGGCACCTGTCCGGCCAGCGCCTCCCGGACCACCCGGGAGGTCGTGGGGCCCAGCCCCTTGAGCGACTCGAGGGTGCCCGTGGCCGCCCGTCGTGCCACGTCCTCGGCGGGCAGCCCGGCCAACACCTCGGCGGCCGTGCGGAAGGCGCGCACCCGGTACGTCGGGGCCTGGGCGCGCTCCAGGAGGAACGCGATCCGGTCCAGCGCCTCCATGGGGTCCATGGTGTGTGTCCTGCCTTTCCGACCGATCCGGGTCCGAGGCTCCGCGAGCCCCTCTCCCAGGGTCGCCGCTCCCCGCTTCCCGTGCCCGTGGCGGGGCCCCCTTCAAAGGTTCATCGAGGCGTCCAGAGGTTCATCAGGGCGTCGACGCGGCCAGGGCGTGGCTGATCCGGCGGGTCGCGTCGTAGAGCTGCCGGTACAGGGGGTAGCGGTCGTCGTAGACCGGGCGCCAGGCCTCGTCCGGCTCGACGGTCGCGGTGATCGGGTTCCAGCCGCCGGTGTCCACGCCGAGGGCCCGAGCCGCGAGGGCGGCGTCTCCCAGGGAGGCGCCGATGGTCTCGGCGGGGATCTGCTGCGGCAGGCCGGTCGCGGCGGAGACGATGGCCGTCCACAGGCCACGGGCGCCGCCGCCCACCGCGACCAGCCGGTCGATGCGGGCCCCGGCGTCGGCGAACGCCTCGAGGTTGTGGCGCACGCCGAAGGCGGTGGCCTCCAGGGCCGCCCGGTACAGCTCCGCCCGCCCGTGGCCCAGGGTCAGGCCGATGACGGTGCCGCGCGCTCGCGGGTCGAACAGCGGGGTGCGCTCCCCGGCGAAGTACGGCAGCATCAGCAGGCCCCGCGAGCCGGGCGGCACCCGTTCGGCCTCGGCCAGCAGGGTGGCGAAGTCCGAGCCGGTGAGCTCCCGCAGCCAGTCGGTGAGGCTGCCGGAGGTGGCCATGCCCGCCGCGAGGCAGTAACTGCCCGGGCGCACTCCGGTGGTGCCCCACAGGGCGGGGTGGCGCATCGGGCGCTCGCCCATGACGGTGAGGAACATCGTCGAGCCGTACATCACCATGGCGTCGCCGGGTGACAGCGCGTCCACGCTGGCGGCCTCCGCCCAGGCGTCGATGGTGCCGGCGAGTACCGGCACCCCCGCGGGCAGGCCGGTGGCCGCGGCGGCGGCCCGGTGCACGGTGCCCACCACCTCCCCGGGCCAGGCCAGGGCCGGGAGCTCGAGGCCGGGGGCCACCCGCTGGGCCCAGGTGTCACTCCAGCGGCGGGCGTCGAGGTCGTAGAGCGGGTCGCACTGGCTGGCGGAGTGGTGGTCCAGCACGTACTCCCCCGTCAGCCGGTGCACCAGCAGGCTGGAGGCCATGAAGAAGCGGCGGGTCGCCCGCCACACGTCCGGCTCGTGGCGGGCCAGCCAGCGCAGCTTCGGGCCGACCGCCTGGCTGGTGAGGGGGGAGCCGCCGCGCACGAGGATCTCCGCCGCGCCGAGTTCGGCGGTCAGCTCCGCGATCTCGGTGGTGGCGCGGGTGTCGATGCCGTACAGGATGGCGGGGCGAAGCGGGCGGCCGGCGGCGTCGGCGGGCAGCAGGCACGGTCCGATGCCGGAGGTGCCGACCGCGGCCACCGCGCCGGGGTCCACGCCGTCGGTGTCCAGCAGTTCCCGGACGATGCCGGTGAAGTCGGCCCACCACACGGCCTCGGCGTCGTGTTCGAACCGGCCGGGCGCGGGGGTGGCGGTGCGGTGCGGGCGCGCGGCGCGGGCGAGCACCCGGCCGTCGGCGCGGACCGCCACCCCCTTGGAGGATCCGGTGCCGATGTCGACACCGAGGAACACCGATTCGCTCATCGCCCCCTCGTTCGTCGTGCGTACCCGTCCGGTTGCCCCGGCGTCAGGTGCATGGCGTCAGGTGCATACGGTAGCCGCCGCCCGCGCGGGAGCGGACGGGTCGACCCGGGAGATTCCGGAGCAATGGGGCGGCAAAGGAAGGATGCCCGCGAGCGGAGCCGGTTTACCCCCCGATGCCCCGGGCAGGCGGATACTCGTGCTTCGGACCGGAGGCACGCCTCGCGGGAGCGGTGTGGCCGCTCAGGGCGTGACCTGGTCCCGAGCCTCCCGCGGAGCAGCGCCGACGGCCCCCAAGAGACCGGCATTCCCATCCGCAGGAGGTGCGTTCCGTGACGACCGCAGTGCAGCCCAAGACTCGCCCGTCGGCCCACCCGCACGACGACGCGCCCGACACGTCCGCCGAGTTCGAGAGGATCGCGGAACTCCCGGACGGACCGGAGAAGGACGCGCTGAGGCAGCGGGTGGTCGAGGCCTGGATGCCGATGGCCGAGCGGCTGGCCGGCCAGTACCGCAACCGTGGCGAGGCCTTGGAGGACCTGCGGCAGGTCGCCGCCCTCGGCCTGGTGAAGGCCGTCAACCGCTACGACCCGGCGCGCGGTTCGGCCTTCGAGAGCTTCGCGGTGCCCACCATCGTCGGTGAGATCAAGCGCCACTTCCGCGACCACCTGTGGGGGCTGCACGTCCCCCGCCGCGTCCAGGAGCTGCGCAACCGGGTGCGGGCCGCCCACCGCGAGCTGTCCCACTCGCTGGACGACCGCGCGCCCGACCTCCAGGAGATCGCCGAGCGCACCGGCCTGTGCGAGGAGGACGTGCGCGTCGGCATGGAGGCCCTGGACAGCTTCACCCCGCTCTCGCTGGACGCCCAGCTGCCCGGCGCCGACGACGGCTACGCCCTGATGGACACCCTCGGCGAGCGGGAGCCCGCCTACGACCGGGTCGTGGACCGGGAGGCCGTGCGGACGAGGCTGGTGCGGCTCCCCGAGCGGGAGCGGCGGATCCTGTACATGCGTTTCTTCTGCGACATGACCCAGAGCCGCATCGCCGAGCAGCTGGGCATCTCCCAGATGCACGTCTCCCGCCTGATCAACCGAACCTGCTCCAACGTGTGCGAGCAGGTCCTGGCCGAGGCGAGCTGAACGCGCCGCCCGGCACCCGACGCGGCCGCGCTCCCGCGGCCGGGTGAGAGGATCCTGGCGCCCGGCGTGCCCCGGCCGGGCGCCGGGATCACCTGGTGCGTGCGGTCAGTGGGTCTGCACCCACCAGGTCATCAGGGCGATGACCGCGGTGCCACACGCGTACGAGGCGCCGCGCACGAAATTCGCCGCCGCGATTCGGCCGTAACGCCGCCAGCGCCCGGTGGAGCGGCGGGGGGCCGGGGGACGATTCTCCGTAGACAGCATGTGGAGCCCCTTTCGTGAGCGTGCGAACACTGACGGGTCCACGCCGGGAGCCCCTCAGCGCCGACCGTCGCCGGGCTGCTGACCACGGGCTCCTTCGCGCTACGGCAACCATACAAGATTGTGATCTTGTGAAATTCGCAGGACGCGCCGGGAAGTCGCTCAGCTCACACGGTTCGCCGCGACAGGTCGGTGATGTCCGGCTCGTGGCGGGTGTACGCGCCGACGGCGCAGAACGGATCCGCGCACCGGGCCGGCGGTCACCCAACCGGCCCAGCTTCGGCCTGGCGGCCCGTCCGGGCCACACCTTCGGCCGAGGGCCGGCTCAGCCGTGCCAGCGCAGCACCGCGCCGAGGCCGCCCGCCGGCCCGGCCATGCCCTCCGGAACCACCAGCACCTCGGTGTCCGCCGCCGCGGCCGCGCGCACCAGCGCGTCGTCCGCGCGCGCCGCCTCGGGCGCCGCGACCCCCAGCGCGCGCACCTGGGCCCGCTGCACGGCCACCTGGTCCACACCGGGGCCGATCCACACCTCCCGGCGGGCGTCCGCCCCCGTCTGCCCCAGCAGAAGGGTGGCCGCCTGGTGGCTGCGCACCGCCTCCACCACCGCCGGCATTCCCTCCGCCGCGCCACCGGACGCGGAACCGTCGTGGGCGCCGCCCACCCCCGGCTCACCCGGGCGGCCCCGGGCGGCGCGGAAGAGATCCAGGACCTCCTCCAGATGGGAGCGCGCGTACTCCTCGCGGGCGCGTTCGATCTCCGCCTCCAGCAGCGCCCGGGCGCTGCCCGCGGCCCTGCTGCCGTGCTGCGCCTCCACCGCACGGGCGCGCAGCGGCTCGGGCAGCCGCTCGTGCACCGCCCGGCGCTCGCGCGGCTCACCGGCCAGCACCAGCAGGCGCGCGTCGCTCTCCGGCCACCGCCGCGCGAGCTCGCCGGCGACCAGGTCGGCGGTCTGATCCCAGGTGTTCTCGACCCGGTTCCGGTAGTGCCACTCGTGCCGGTCGGCGGGTACGGAGCGGTGGCCGCGCCCCTGGGGCGGGCCGCCCCTCGCCCGGCCGGCGGGGCGCGGACCGGCGTCGTCGAGCAGTTCCAGATCGGCTCCGGAGCGGTCGACACGGGCCACCAGACAGGGGGGCCACTCGCCGCGCAGGGACGCCAGCGGCGCCACCCGGGGAAGCATCGACCAGGAGGTGACCACATCCGGCGGCGAGGCGGCCAGCGGGAGGTCGAGGACCACCTCCCCGTCCGCCGCGAACAGCGCGCGCCCCGCGGACGGCCTGCCCGTCCGCTCGCGGGCCAGCCGCTCGACCAGCGCGTCGCGCGTGGCGGCGTCGGCGCCCTGCCGGGCGAGCTGCTCGGACACGAACCGCTCCCGCAGCCTGCGCCGCCTGGGCGCGTCCTCGGTCGCACGCGAGGTGTCCAGGTAGACACAGGCCCACGGACCGGGGCGATCGAACAGCGGCTTCAGGAATCCAACGTCCATGACCTCCCCCATCCCGGGGAAACGCACGAGAGCCGGGGCGCACCCGGAGGAATCCGGAGCCCCCGCCCCGTTCCTGCCCCCAGGATCCCTCCACCGCTTCCCGAACGCCAGGCACGCCGGGCCGCGCCATCGGCGGCACGGCCCACCTAGACTTGACGATGTGACTCGCTCCAACGAGGAGGTCGAGGCGCTGCTGCGGGAGTACGCGGACCTCCTCCTGATCACCGGCGGGGACGCGTTCAAGGCGCGCGCCTACGAGAAGGCCGCCCGCGCGATCGCCGGGTATCCGCGCGATGTCTCGCGGCTCGACGCGAAGGGCCTGCGCGAGATCCCCGGAGTGGGCAAGTCGATCGCCGACAAGGTCGTGGAGTATCTGCGCACCGGCAGCGTGCCCGCCGTCGAGGAGGCACGCGCCGCGATCCCGGCCGGGGTTCGGCAGCTGACGGCCATCCCGGCGCTCGGGCCGAAGAAGGCCATGATGCTGTACGAGGAGTTGCACATCGCGTCCATCGACGAGCTCTCCGACGCGATCCACGACCACAAGCTGCGCGACCTCAAGGGCTTCGGCCCGAAGACGGAGGAGAACATCCTCCACGGCATCGCCCTCATGCAGGCCGCCGGCGACCGGTTCCCGCTCAACGTGGCCATGAGCGTGGCCGACGACGTCGTGGCCGAGCTGTGCCGGGTGGCCGGCTGTGAGGCCTGCGAGTACGCGGGGTCGCTGCGGCGGATGAAGGAGACCGTCGGCGACATCGACATCCTGGTGGCGGCGGACGAATCGGCCCCGTTCATGGAGGCGTTCGCCCACCTGCCGTACACCGCCGAGGTCATCGCCCGCGGCGAGAAGAAGACCTCGATCCGCACCACCAAGGGGCTGCAGGTGGACCTGCGGGTGCTGCCCCTGGACTCCTGGGGCGCGGGGCTGCAGTACTTCACCGGCTCCAAGGCGCACAACATCCGCGTCCGCGCCATCGCGATGCGCCACGGCCTGAAGCTCTCCGAGTACGGGCTCTTCGACGCCAAGAGCGGCAGGAAGATCGCCTCGCGCAGCGAGGAGGACGTGTACGCCAGGCTCGGCATGGACTGGATCCCGCCGACGCTGCGGGAGGACCGCGGCGAGATCGAGGCCGCCCTGAACGGGCGGCTCCCGCGGCTGGTGGCGGAGTCCGACCTGCGCGGCGACCTGCACACCCATACGAACCTCACCGACGGCCTCGAACCGCTGGAGGAGATGATCGAGGCGGCCGGGCGGCGCGGCTACGCGTACTACGCCGTCACCGACCACGCGCCGAAGCTGTACATGCAGCAGATGACCGACGAGAAGATCCTCGCCCAGCGGGCACGGATCCGGGACCTGGACCGGGCGCGGGGGCGCGGCGGGATGCGGCTGCTGCACGGCGTGGAGCTCAACATCGACGTCGAGGGGGACGTGGACTGGCCCGACGACTTCCTCGAGGACTTCGACCTGTGCGTGGCCTCGGTGCACACCCAATTCGGCCAGTCGCGGGAGGAGATGACCCGGCGGCTGCTGCGGGCCTGCGAGAACCCGAACGTCAACATCATCGGCCATCCGACGACCCGGCTGATCGGGAAGCGGCCGGGCATCGACGCCGACCTCGACGCGGTGTTCGCCGCGTGCGCCCGCACCGGCACCGCGCTGGAGATCAACGCGCACCCCGACCGGCTGGACCTGTCGGACGAGAACATCCTGCGCGCCAGGGAGCACGGCGCGAGGTTCGCGGTCGACAGCGACGCGCACTCCACGCTCGACGTCGCCGCGCTGCGCTACGGGGTGGGGACGGCCCAGCGCGGCTGGCTGACCCCCGACGACGTGATCAATACCTGGCCGCTGACCCGGCTGAGGCGTTTTCTGCGCAAGGACGGGCACGGCTGAACGTATGCCCGTTTCACACCCTGAACAGCCCGAGAGCCCGGAACAGCCCGAGCACCCCGCGCGTTCAGCGCCCGGCGCGGGGGACCTCGCCGACCTCGACGAGCGGGTGAGCGGCTGCCGCGCCTGCCCGCGCCTGGTGCGGTGGCGCGAGGAGGCCGCCCGTACCAAGCGCCCGGCCTACCGCGAGTGGGACTACTGGGCCCGCCCGGTGCCCGGCTTCGGACCGGACGGCGCGGCGCTGGCGATCGTCGGTCTGGCCCCGGCCGCGCACGGCGGAAACCGCACCGGCCGGATGTTCACCGGCGACCGCGCCGGGGACTTCCTGTTCGCGGCGCTGCACGACGTCGGCCTGGCCAGCCGGCCCACCTCGACCCACCGGGGCGACGGTCTGGAGCTGCGCGGGGTCAGGGTGACCGCGCCCGTGCACTGCGCCCCGCCGGCCAACCGGCCCACGACCGAGGAGCGCGACACCTGCCGCCCCTGGCTGGTCCAGGAACTGCGGCTGCTGCGCCCGACGTTGCGCTCGGTGGTGGTGCTGGGCTCGTTCGGCTGGCAGGCGGCGCTGCCCGCGCTGGCCTCCGCCGGCTGGGAGGTGCCCCGCCCGCGCCCGCCGTTCGGCCACGGGGGGCGGGCCACCTTGCGGGCCGCCGGCGCCGGTGCGCCGCTGCGGCTGTTCGGCTGCTACCACGTCAGCCAGCAGAACACCTTCACCGGGCGGCTGACTCCGGCGATGCTGCGGGACGTGCTCCACGCGGCGGCGGAGGCGGCCGGGCTGTAGGGGGTCTCCGCACGGGGAAGGACGGGCCGCCGGCGCGGTGGGGCGCCGGCGGCCCGGTGGGGGGTGGTACGAGGTCCCGGGCGCTGGGGCAGTGGGCGCCCGGGACCTCGGTCAGGGGTTGCCGGCGCCGATGACGGCACCCGTGGCCTCGAGCGCGGTACTCACCGGCTGGAAGAACGTCTCGCCGCCCTGCGTGCAGTCGCCGCTGCCACCGGAGGTCAGCCCCACTGCCGCGTCCTCGGCGAACATGGCGCCGCCGCTGTCGCCGGGCTCGGCGCACACATCGGTCTGGATCAGGCCGTTGACGATGTCACCGTTGCCGTAGTTCACCGTGGCGTTGAGGCCGGTGACGGTGCCGTCGGTGACACCCGTCGTGCTGCCGGAGCGCTGCACCGCGAGACCCACGCTCGCCTCCGCGACCCGGGTGATCTCCTGCGTGGTGCCGTCCTGCAGATCCACCGTGCTGGGCGCCTGGGTGTTCGGGTCGTCGTACGTCACCAGGGCGAAGTCGCTCACCGGGAACTGGGACTCGGCGGTGGTGCCGACCTGCTGGGCACCGGCCTGGTCGGTGGCCCACGTCTCCGCGATGTTGCCGCAGTGGCCGGCGGTGAGGAAGGCGGGGGCGCCGTCGACCGTGACATTGAAACCCAGCGAGCAGCGGGCGCCACCGCCGAAAATGGCGTCGCCGCCGTCCAGGGCACCGGCCTGCTCTCCGGCGCCACCCGCGCCCTGACCGTCGCCCGCGCCTTGGCCGTCGCCCGCGCCTTGGCCGTCGCCCGCGCCCTGCCCGGCTCCCTCGTCGGCGCCGCCCTGGCCAGCGCCCTGCCCGGCCCCGTCGTCCGCGCCACCCTGGCCCGCGCCGCCGTCGGCCCCGGGCTGTGTCTCGTCGGTGCCGTCGAACTTCCTGAACTCCCCGTTGGTGCGCTGGACGGTGGCCTTGCCCGCCAGGCCGTCGACGGCCTTGGTCAGGGTGGCCCATTTGGTGCCGGTCACCGTTCTGTCGGCGGTGACCCGGACCGTGTTGGTCTTCGGGTCGATCGACCAGGCCGTGCCGGGGATCGAGGCGGTGTCGCTCAGCGTCTTGGTGGTGGCCTTCAGCTCGGCCATGCTGTTCTCGACGATCTTGGCCACGGCGCCCTTGGCCCGCACGTCGTTCGCCGCGTCCTCGTTCAGGACGTTCATCACCAGTCGCCTGGTGTCGCCCTCGTAGTACCACCCGGCCGCGTTGTCGCCGAGGTCCGACGCGAGGGCCGTCGCGAGCGTCACGGCTGACCGCGACGAGAACGTCTTGGCGTCGGCCGACTTGTCCGGGCTCGCGTTCGCGTGGGGAAGCAGGATCGCCGCTCCCGCGAGGGCGGCCGCGGCGGCGCCGGCTATGACGACGGTCCGCTTGTTCACACGTCGGTGGCTCAACTCACTGACCTCCAGTAGGGGTGCGCCGGGGTGCGGGAGGAGTGTCCGTCGTTCTCCTCCACGTCCCGCGCGGTGGTCACCCGGTCATACGGAAGTCCCGGTTCAGTGTTTTCAGGGCCACTCAAGCTGTGATGAAACCCGTGCGCGGGCCGCCGGGGATGAGTAAGCTCCGCCGGTTCGGCCCGCGCCCTCGCGCCCCAGGCCCCCTCAGCCCTCCTCCCCCGCGGCCGCGGCCTGCGCGCGCAGCTCCCAGACCTCCCCGAGCGCCATCTCGGCCGACGGCCCGGCCGGGGCGCCGTCGGTGGTCTCGAAGTGGTCGACGTAGTCGCCGATGAACTCCTGCCACCGGTGGTTGACCGGGTCCCGGTCGAGCGCGGCCATCGCGGCGGTGAAGTCCTCGCAGTCCACGAGGTGGAACAGATGGCGTCCGCTGCGCCAGATCCGCCAGTTGGTGATGCCGGCCCGGCCCAGCGCCTCCAACAGGTCGGCCGGAACCGTGGCGTGCACCTCCTCGTATCCGGCCTCCCGGCCCTCCTTGAGCACCGAGTGCAACGCGACGCGCATGGCCATCCCTGTCTCCTTCTCGGATCCTGCCGGACATCGGGTAATGCCGGACTTCGGGTGTTGCCGCACTTGGGGTGTGCCGGGCCTCAGGCCCGGACGACCCGGACGCCGGCCTCGGTGAAGCGGGCGACGAGCTCATCGGGCGCGCCGGTGTCGGTGACCAGCACGTCGATCTCGTCGATCGCGCAGATACGGGCGAACGCCCGGTGGCCCAGCTTGGTGCTGTCGGCCACGACCACCACCCGCTCGGCACGCCGGGCCATCAGATGGTTGATGCTCGCCTCGCCCTCGTGGTGGGCGGTGGCGCCCCGGGTGAGGTCCAGCGCGTCCACGCCGATGACGGCCAGGTCGAGGGAGACCTGGTCGAGCACCCCGGTGGCCAGCGGGCCCATCAGCTCGAAGGACTGCGGGCGGGCCACCCCGCCGGTGAGCACGATCTTGATCTGGGGGCGCACCACCAGCTCACTGGCGATGTTCAGCGCGTTGGTCACGACGGTGACGGCGGGCGCGCCGCCCTCGGCGGCCAGGTCCGTGCGGGTGGCGATGGCGCGGGCCGCCTCGGTGGTGGTGGTGCCGCCGTTGAGGCCGACGATCGAGCCGGAATCGACCATGCGCGCGACGGCGGCGCCGATCCGCTGCTTCTCGGACGCGCGCCGGGCGGTCTTGTAGCGCAGCGGAAGGTCGTAGGACACGTTGTGCGCGACCGCGCCGCCGCGGGTGCGGGTGAGCATCTGCTGCCGCGCGAGTTCGTCGAGGTCGCGGCGGATCGTGGCGGTGGACACGGCGAGTTCGGCCGCCGCCTGTTCGAGGTCCACCCTGCCGTCCCGGGCCAGCAGCTCCAGCAGGGCGTTCCAGCGTTCGGGCCGTTTCACGCCGTCTCCCTCACCCCGCGTCGTCTCTCGACCGGCGCGGCTCACCTTATCGCGCCTGACATCGGCGCTGGACTTCACTGCAAAATCATGCGCATTATCGGCTCGTACGATGCAGCTTGCATCACGTCGCCTCATGTTTCACGCAGGACGAGGGGAGCCACATGAGCTACACCGAGGCCGAGATCACCAGTCAGCCCGACTGCTGGCGCCGCGCCACGGAGCTGGGACGGGAGCCGGACGGGCCGGTGCGCGCGGCCCTGCCCCGGGAGGGTGAGCGGGTGGCCGTCGTCGGCTGCGGCACCTCCTGGTTCATCGCCCAGTCGTACGCGGCGCTGCGCGAATCGTCGGGCCAGGGGGAGACGGACGCGTTCGCCGCCTCGGAGATGCCGTCGGGCCGCCGCTACGACCGGGTGCTGGCGCTGTGCCGGTCCGGCACCACGACCGAGGTGCTCGAACTCCTCGGCCGGCTGCGCGGCACCGCGCCGATCACGGTGGTCACCGCCGTGCCCGGCTCCCCCGTCACCGAGGTGGCCGACTCGGTGGTGCTGCTGGACTTCGCCGACGAGGAGTCGGTGGTGCAGACCCGCTTCGCGACCACCGAACTGGTCCTGCTGCGGGCCCATCTGGGCGCGTCGCCGGCCGGTCTCGAGGCGGACGGGCGCGCCGCGCTGGCCGCGCCGGTGGACGAGGGCCTGCTGGACGCCGAGCAGTTCACCTTCCTCGGGCGGGGCTGGACGTACGGGGTGGCGCAGGAGGCCGCGCTCAAGATGCGCGAGGCGGCGGGGGCGTGGACCGAGGCCTATCCGGTGATGGAGTTCCGGCACGGCCCGATCAGCGTCACCGGCCCCCGGAGCGTGGTGTGGTGGCTCGGCGAGGGCCCCTCCGGCCTGGAGGAGGAGATCGCGGCCACCGGCGGACGCCTGGTCGGGGACGGACGCGACCCGCTGGCCGAGCTGGTGTCGGTGCAGCGGCTCGCCGTCGCGATCGCCGAGGCGCGTGGCCTCGACCCGGACCGGCCCCAACACCTGACCCGCTCGGTGATCCTCGGCTGACCGCGCGGCCCGGCGCGTCGGGCCGCCTCGCGGCACAGGACGACCAGGCACCGGGGCAAGACATCCTCGGGCCACAGACCAACGGGCCACAGACCAACGGGCACCAGACGAACGGGCGAAAGCCCAAGGGACAGCGGAAAGGAGCCGGGCCATGCCGCTGGTGGCGACTGGCGAGATCGTGGGGCCGGCCGTGCGGGCCGGGCTCGGCGCGGGGGCGTTCAACGTCATCCAGATCGAGCACGCCCAGGCCGTCGTGGCCGGGGCCGAGGCGGCCGGGGCACCGGTCATCCTGCAGATCAGCGAGAACGCCGTGCGGTACCACGGGGCGCTCGCGGCCATCGGGCGGGCGGCCGTGGAGGTGGCCGCCGCCGCCCGGGTGCCGGTCGCCGTGCATCTGGACCACGCGACCGACCCGGCCCTGGTGCGGGAGGCCGTGGGGCTCGGGTTCGGCTCGGTGATGTTCGACGCCTCGGCGCTGGACTACACCGCCAATGTGGCGGCCACCGCCGAGTGCCACGCCCGCGGGGTGTGGGTGGAGGCCGAGCTGGGCGAGGTGGGCGGGAAGGACGGCGTCCACGCCCCGGGGGCCCGTACGGACCCGGCCGAGGCCGCCGCCTATGTCGCGGCGACCGGTGTGGACGCGCTCGCGGTCGCGGTGGGCACCTCCCACGCCATGCTCGTCAAGGAGGCCGTGGTGGACCTCGGGCTGGTCGCGGCGCTGCGCGCGGCCGTGCCCGTACCGCTAGGGTCCGTCTTCAAAGGGGGCGTCCGGCCGCGAGCGGCGTCTGGTGCAGGGGGCCCCTCCCAGCGGTAGCTGGGGGAGCATCGCAAGGCGGAGGATCGCCCTCGTACTGGGCGCTGCGGTCAATATGCCGCTACCGCGGCGTGGCGGGCGACTCCGACAACGCAGCGAGGTGCCGCCCGCCGCGGCAGGGGGCACCGCCCAGCGGTAGCTGGGGGAGGCTGATGTCACTGCGGCGTCGTGAGCAGGGCGCCCCCTTTGAGGACGGGCCCTAGTGCTGCACGGCTCCTCGGGGGTGCCGGAGGCGGATCTGACCCGGGCGGTCGAGACGGGCCTGACGAAGGTGAACATCGCCACCCACCTCAACGTCGCGTACACGCGGGCGATCCGCGACCATCTGGCGGCCCACCCCGAGGCCGTGGACCCGCTCCGGTATGTCGCGGCGGCCCGCGAGGCGGTGGCGCGCGAAGTGGCCCGTCTGCTCCCGCTGCTGCGGGCCGTGGCCCCCTGACGCACCCTCTGACGGCGCTCCGCCCCGGGCGGGGCGCCGACTTACTCCTGCCGCCTCTGTTGACATGAGCTTATCAAGTCGCCAGAGTGCAGGGGGAGGTTAGGAAAGGTTCCTAACAAAGGAGTGTGTCATGCATAAGCGACTCGCGTTCGCGCTGGCCGGCGCCGGTCTGCTGGCCGTCTCCGTCACCACGGGGGCCGGTGCCGCCACCCGGGGCCCGGCACCGGCCCCCGCGTCGGCCAACGAAGGCACGGTCACGGCGGCCCAGTTACTGGCCAAGGTGCAGAGCTGCTCGCAGATATCGAACGGCAAGTACCGCACCGACGAGGAGACCTCGGCCACCATCCCGGTCTGCGGCGCCAATGGAGCGGTCTTCTGGAAGGCCGACATGGACATCGACTGCGACGGCCAGGTCACCTCGCGGTGCAACGGGAACACCGACCCGTGGTTCCAGGACGACACCGCCTTCCACCAGTCGGACGGCAAGCCGCTCATCGCCGACAAGCTGCCCTACGTCGTGGTGCCGAGCGCCAGCTCCACCTGGAACTACAGCCAGGCGGGCATCAAGGGCGGCGGCGTGGTCGCGGTCATCTACAACAACAAGGTGGAGTACGCCGTGGTCGGCGACACCGGACCCACCAGGATAATCGGCGAGGCGTCCTACGCGACGGCCAACGCGCTGGGGATAGACCCCGATCCGGAGACCGGCGGCACGGACTCGGGGGTGACGTACATCCTCTTCAAGAACTCCTCCGTCTCGCCCATCGAGAACCACGACAAGGCGGTCTCGGTCGGCGACGGGCTGGCCAAGAAGTTCATCCAGAACAACTGAACCGCCCGTCGGCGCAACCACCCGGCACCCGTGGGGCGTGCCATTGTGCGGGGGCCCCGCCCTGGGCAGGATCACGGGTCAGGCGCAGGGCCGATCCGACGACCGCCGGGGGGACACAATGCCGCAGGAGTCGACCAGACGCGTCCACCAGTTCTACGAGGACCACGCCCGCCGCACCCCCGACGCAGTCGCCGTCGTCAGCGGCGAACAGCGGCTGACGTACCGTGAACTGGACGAGCGGGCGAACCGGTTGGCCCGCCATCTGCGGGAGGCGGGGCTGCCCCCCGGCGGGCTGGTGGCAGTGTGCCTCGGCCGGGACGCCGAGGTCCTGACCGCGATACTCGGGGTGCTCAAGGCGGGCGGGGCGTATGTGCCCGTCGAGCCGGACGCGCCGCCGTCGGTGCTGCGGCACATCCTCGCGGACGCCGAGCTGTTCGGCGTGCTCACCCGGGAGTCGCTGCGGGTCATGGTGTCCGACACCGTGCGCGCGGGCCGGCCGGTGATCTGCCTGGACACCCAGGCCGAGGCTATCGCCGACCGGTCCGCGGACCCGCTCGCCCACACCGGGGCCCGCGCCGCGGACCTGGCGTGTGTGCTGTACACCTCCGGCACGGCCGGCCGGATGCCCAGGGGCGTGCTGCTCGAGCACCGCAATCTGGTGAGGGCCTACGAGGGCTGGCGGGTGGTCTACCGGCTGTCCCCCGAGGACCGGCATCTGCAGACCACCCCTTCGGAGTTCGCCGGATTCACCGCCGACTGGGTCCGCGCGCTGTGCTCGGGCGGCACGCTGGTGCTGGCGGGCCGGGACGAGGACCCGGACCGGGCGGGCGACGCCGCCCCGCTGCACCGGCTGATCGTCGACGAGTCGGTCACCGTCGTCGTGTGCGACGTCCCCACCGTCCGGGGCCTGCACCGGCACCTGCGGTCGCGCGGCGCGGACCTCGCGGCCGTACGGCTGATCGCCGTCTCGGGCGACAGCTGGCACCTGGACGAACAGCAGGCGCTGCGCCGGACCCTGGGGCCGCATGTGCGGATCCTGAACGTCTACGGCGTGACCGAGGCCGCCGGGTCCGGGACCTGGTTCGAACTGCCCGACCGCCCCGCGGTCACCGAGCACCCCGAGCGGGTCTCGCCGATCGGGACGGCGTTCCCCGGCGCCGCCGTCGCGGTGCTCGGCCGGGACGGGGCGCCCACCGCCCGCGGCGCCCGGGGCGAGCTGGGCATCAGGGGCCCGGTCGTGGGCCGCGGCTACCGGGACGGCCCGACGTTCAAGCGCGACCAGTACCTGCGCACCGGCGATCTGGGCCGGGTGCGCGAGGACGGGGGGCTGGAACACCTCGGCCGGGTGTCCTCCCACGCCGACGCCGAGGCGGTGCTGCGCGGCCATCCGGCGGTCGGGGAGTGCCTGGTCGCCGCCGTCGAGAACGCCCAGGGCCACAAGACGCTGACCGCCTATGTCACCCCCGTGGAGGGCGGCGAGGTGGACCCGGGGGAGCTGAGGCTGTTCCTGTCCACCCGGCTGCCGTCCGCCCGGGGCCCGCGGACGGTGGTCCCGGTGAGCTCGCTGCCCCGGACCCGGGCCGGCAAGCTCGACCGGACCGGCGTTCCGCTTCCGGCCCAGCGCGCCGGCGGCCGCCGCCGGACCAGCGGGAAGGGGGCGCTGCCCGCGGACCACGGCGAGGGCGAGGGATGCGGGACGTGGGGAAGCATGATGGCGCTCACGGTGTTCTTCTCCCTTCTGTCCTGGTCTCTCACCGACAGTTTCTGGCCCTGTTCGACCGACCTGTCGCTGGTACCCCACCCCTGGGCGGCGCTGTTCACCGGGCTGTACGTCGCCGAGTCGCTGGCCTTCGGGCTGGGGATGGGCTTCCTGTTCTGTGGGCGGCCGCTGATGGCCCGCCAGGGCCACTCCCCCGGTCTGACGAGCGCCGCACACCTGGCGGTCGCCTGGCTGCTGATCGCGTGGTGGCCGCAGGACAACTACTACCGGCTCGCGGCCAAGACGGACTGGTCGCGGCAGGCAGCCCTGGTCTACACCTTCAACGTCTCCCTCATGATCGCCGCCGCCGTGGTCGTGGCGTTCGTCGCGACCCGGCCCCGGCACGCCGACCGGGACGCGAGCCGGGACGTGAGCCGGGAGGCGGACCGGAGCTGACGCCGAGGTCCGTGAACATCCGGCCCAGCGCGTCGTTCGCCGAGCGCACCACCGCCTCGGCCGCGTCGAGGGCCCCCGGGGTGCGGGCCGCGAGCGCCACCCCGACGTACGGATCCGGCTCGAACGCCGCCGTCACCACCGTGGGCAGCAGCGTCACCCCCAGCGAGCGGCACCGTCGGGACACCTCGCCCAGGTGGTCGGCCAGTGCCGCGGCGGGGAGCCGGGCGCCCAGCGGCAGCCGGTCCAGGGTCCTTATGAGGGGCCGGCCGCCCTGGATCCCGGCCAGCCTGGCCTGGATCACGAACGCCGCGGCCGGGCCGGTGAGCCGGACGTTGATCTCGACCGGGGCGAGCCGGCCCGACCCGTCCATGACGAAGTCCACGTCGTACCAGCCCTGGTAGCCCTCGGCGGCCAGCGCCCGGCCCACGGCCGACGCGAACCGCCCGGCGACCTCGGCGGGCGCGTCGGGGACGACGCCCGGGCCGACCGTGACCCCCTGGTAGCCGGTCCCCTCGATGGCCATCACGCCCACGCCGACGGGGTGGACCGCCCCCTCACCGTCCACGACGGCGTCAAAGGTCAGATTCCGGCAGAGCCCCGAGCCGGAGCCGTCGCCCTCGACGTAATCCTCGATCAGCAGCGGGCCCCGGGGCAGGTGTCCCGCGAGGGACCGAGCACCCCCGGCCTCGGCGACCTGCCGGGGCGTCACCACGAGGGTGCCGGAGCCGCCCACCCCGTACTCCGTCTTCACCACCGCGGCCGCCCCGGCGGCGGTGCGGGCGGCCAGCGCGCGGGCGGCCCGCCGGCGCGAGGCCACCCGCTCCTGCGCGGGGACGACGATGCCGGGATGGGCCGGGGCCAGGGTGCGGAACAGCCGGTGGGCCGTCGCCTTGGACTCGTAACGGCGCGTCACGCGCAGCGCCCGGCCGAGGCCGTCCGGCCCGGCCCCGGAGACCTCCCCTGGCCCGCCCCCGGTCCCGTCCCGTGCTCCGGATCGCGTCAGGAGGCGCTCGGACTCCGGAGTGCGACCCCAGGTGATCACCGGCAGGCCGGACCGCCGGATCCGGTCCAGCAGCGCCGGCCGGGACAGCAGCCCCCGCGCCATCCCGCCGTCGTCCGCCGCGACCTCGTCGTACACCTCCACGTCCGGCCACTCCAGGACCCGCGACAGCTCCCGCGTCCAGAAGTCATGGGCCTGCCCCGGGAGGACCAGGATCCGCGGCTCGGGGCTGTAGAAGGCGGCCAGGCAGGAGTAATGGCCCCCGGCTCGCCGCACATGCGGCGAGCCGTCGGCGAACTGGGCGTTGAAATCGCCGACGTTCCCGATGTGCACGGCCGGCGCCCCACCGGTCCACGCCGTCACCCAGGAGGGTGGTGGCAGTCAAGGCCAGGCGGCCAGCAGCGGCAGCGCCCGGGAGGGGATGGATCCGGAGGGCGCCTCGCCGATCCGCTGCGCGCCCATCGCCAGATAGAAGGGCTCGGCGTGGGGATCGGCCTCGATGGTCAGCCGGGTGAAGCCGAGCCGGCCCGCCTCCGCCAGCACATGCCGGTAGAGCAGCCGCCCCACTCCCCCGCCGATCGCCTCCGGATCCACGAACAGCATGCCCAGTTCGCCCTCGGGGCCGTCGCCCTCCAGCGTGGCGAAGCCCAGGATCCGGCCGTCCTGCTCGGCGACCGTGGTCCGACGGGCCGCCACCTCGCCGGGGCACAGCCGCAGTTCCTCCCGGCATGCCTCCAGGAACCCCCGGTCGTAACCCCAGTGGCCCTTCGACCTGAGGGCCAGCTCGCTCAGCGCCTCGGCCTCGTCCTCCCGCCCCGCCCGCAGCCTCCGCGCCGCGGTGGCGGGCCCGGCCGCCGCCCTTCCGGGCCGATCACTCGCCATGGGCCGATCCTGCCAGCCGGGCCCCGCGCCCGGCCAGGGCCCGGGGACGCGCTTCTCCCCGGAGCGATGAGTTTCCCTCCGCCGCCCCGTCTTCCCAGGGTGAACACGCGAAGAGGAGGCGGATGGTGACGGCTCATGACGAGGCGCCGGCGCCGCACGACCCGGGCCCGGAGGCGGGTGGCGCCGAAACCGAGGGGCCCGGTGCCGGCCGGTCACCTGCCGGTGGGCCCGGTGCCGGTGGGGCGGGCGACCCGGTCGTGCTGGTCCTCGGTCGTGCGGTGCGCCGCGCCGAGGTGCCCGGGCTGTGCGCGCGCCTGCGCGAGCTGGCGTCGCGGGGCGCGGGGACCGGTCCGGTGATCGTGGACGTGGGCGCGGTGCGCTCCCCCGATCTGGCCGTGCTGGAGGCGCTGGCCCGGCTGCGGCTCACCGCCCGGCGCCTGGGCCGGAGGATACGGCTCCGCGGCGCGAGCGGCGAGCTGCGAGCCCTCCTCGCCCGGGCGGGTCTCGACGCCGTACTGTCGGCGGCGGATCTACCGGGCGGCGAGGGGGCCTGTGGGGTCGAGGCGGGCGGGCAGACCGAAGAGGGGGAAGAGGCGGGCGGTGTCCAGGAAGGAGTTGAGCGCGGTGATCCGGCCGGCTGACACCTCGACGACCTGGAGCGCCCACGGCTCGTGGCCGCCGTCCGAGGCGGGCCGGTACTGGCCGAAGGCGGGCGAGCCGTTGGCCACCGTCGGGATCAGCCGGGAGCCGCAGCAGCCTATGCCGGTGCCCAGGAACCACTGGCGGATGTCGGCATGGCCGCGCATCCACAGCGAGTAGGGCGGCATGGACAGCGTCGCGTCCTCGTGCAGCAGTGAGGTGAGCGAGTCGAGATCGTAGCGCTCGAAGGCGTCGACATACCGCGCCAGCAGGGCGCGCTGCTCCTCGTCCAGCGGCCGGACGGGGTCGGTGGCGCTGATCCCGCTCGCGGCGATGGTGGCCCGCGCGCGCTGCAGGGCGCTGTTGACCGAGACGACGGTGGTGTCCAGCAGCTCGGCGACCTCGCTCGCCTTCCAGGCCAGCACCTCGCGGAGGATCAGCACCGCCCGCTGCCGGGGGGCCAGGTGCTGCAGCGCGGCGACGAAGGCCAGCCGCACGGACTCGCGCTGGGCGGCCAGCTCGGCCGGGTCGCCGTCCTCCGTCACCACGCGGCTGTCGGGGGCCGGGCCGATCCACGCGGTCTCCGGGAGCGGCGGGCCCAGGGACGAGGAGGCCGTCCCCACGGACGTCAGGTCCATGGGGCGGGCGCGGCGCCGGCTGCCACTCAGCATGTCCAGGCACACATTGGTCGCGATGCGGTACAGCCACGACCGCAGCGCCGACCGGCCCTCGAAGCGGTCGAGGCCGCGCCAGGCCCGCACCATGGTCTCCTGCACGGCGTCCTCGGCCTCGAACGCCGAGCCCAGCATCCGGTAGCAGTAACCGGTCAGCTCCGTCCGGTGCCGCTCGAGCTGCGGCTCGACCCCGGCCGCGCCCTCCGCCGCCAGCACATCACTCATCGCCAGGCCCCCTGTCGACCCTCCGGTATCCCATGGCCGCACCCTAGTGGCCGGGTACGACAATCCCCCGGCGCCAGGCCCACGGCCCGGCGTTCGGCGGTCGTACGGCCGGCGTACGGCCCGGGTCCGCGGGCGTACGGCGGGGTGCGCGGGGGTGCGCGCCCTCAGGTGACGGGCCGGGCGCGGACCGTGGAGGAGTGCACCTGGTGTCCGCCGCTGGCCAGCATCCGCACCTCGGCGCGGTCGCTGATCTCGGCGCGGACGATGCCGGTGTCGTCCGCGTACACGGGGTGCCCGCCCGGCCCGCTGCTGTCGGTCCGGTGCACCACCACGACGTCCTCGGAGACGTCCTCGGCGGCCGGGGCCGAGGACGGCCCAGCCGCCGCGTCCGGGTGTACGAAGATCAGCTCGTATCTCTCACGACGCGCCATGACACGCCCTCCTGCCACGCCATCCCACCCCACTCCCCAAACCGGGACATTCAACACTATCGGACGAACCTGACGGCGCAAGGGCGCGGGCGGTGCCCCGGTCCGCAGGTCCCGGGCCGAACAGTCGTTTCACGCCGTTGTTCGGTGTGGCGGGAGGGGCTGCCGAACAATCCCGGGGCCGGTGAACTCGATCTCGTCGATGGGGGACTCCCGACAAGGGAGATGGTCGGAACGGAAAGACGATGAACATGTGTGTGGCGGACGGGCAGCGGCTGCGACTCGGCGGGGTGCGGGTGTCCGTACTGCGTCCCCCGGCGCCCCCGTCCCCGCGCGTGCCCCAGCCGGTCCCGCGCTCGGCGCCCGAGCGCTGGCAGGTCGCGCTGGTGGTGGGCGGGACGATGAGGTTCGAGCGGAACCGCGACACGGTCGACTGCGAGAGCGGTGATCTGCTGCTGTACGACGCCGCCGCGCCGTCCGGTGCGACGGCGGTGCTCGCCAAGGGGCCCGCGCGGGCGGTGATCCTCCACCTGCCCGAGCACCTGGTACCGGTCCCCGGGCACGCGCTGAGCAGCCTGACGGCGCGGCCGATCCCCGCGCGCCCCGGCCCGGGGGCGCTGCTGGGCGGGTTTCTGCGGGGGTTCGCGGAGGAGGCGGCGTGGCCCCGGCTGTCCGAGACGGGGCGGCTGGGCTCGGCGGCGGTCGACCTGGCGGTGGCCTTCCTGGCGCATCTGGCCGAGGCCGAGGGGCTGCTCCAGGAGGGTCTGCCGTCGGCCCGGGCCCGGCAGGAGGCGCTGCTGCGGGAGGTGAAGGGGTTTGTCCTGCGGAACCTGGGCCGCGAGGATCTGTCCCCCGCGACGATCGCGGCGGCCCACCACATCTCGGTGCGGTATCTGCACCAGCTGTTCCAGCGGGAGGAGCTGACCGTACGGGACTGGGTCCGGGAGCGGCGGCTGGAGCGGGCCCGGGCGGACCTGGCCGACGCCTCGCTGGCCGGGCGGGGCGTCGGGGAGATCGGCAGGCGGTGGGGTTTCCCGGACGGCGCGGCGTTCAGCCGGGCCTTCAGGAAGGCGTACGGGGTCCCCCCGGGCGAGTACCGCCGCCACCCGCGCCCCTGAGGCGGCGCGCGGGCCCCGGGCTCCCATGCCCTTCAGCCGCGCAGGGCGGCCCACGTGTGCACGCCCACCTGGCCGTCGGCCCTGAGCCCGTGGTGCCGCTGGAAGCTCTTGACGGCGGCCAGGGTGTCGGCTCCGAACTGGCCGTCGATCCCGTGGGGGCCGATGTCGTAGCCACGGCCCTTGAGGATGCACTGCACCTGCACCACCCGCCTGTTCCGGTCCCCCAACTGGGTGAGCGCCGTCCCCGCGTACGCGTCGCAGGACTTCCACGGCTGCGGCTCGCCGGTCGGGGCCGGGGCCTTGTGGGGGGCGGTGGCCTTGTCGCCCGGCTGTCGCGGCTGTGGCCGCGGCGAGGCGCCCTCCCCCGACGGGACGCCGTCCGCCGGCCGGCCGGTGGGCGGCGAGACGACGATCACGGTGGTCGAGCCGGGGGCCGGCGGGCTCTCCGTGCGGTGCTTCCCGCCCTTCTTGGGCGCCTTGCCGGTCGGGGCCGGGTGGGAGGGGGTGGCGGACGCGCTCCGCGGGGAGGCGGCCGGCTTCTCGGCCCGCTCCTCGGAGGCGGAGCCCATCCTCGGTACGGCGAAGGCGAGCGCTCCGACGGCGACGGCGGCGACGGCCGCTCCGGTGAGCACGAGCGGGCGCCGGCTCCGGGTCGCCTCCCCCGCCGCGCGCTCGGGCGCGGCGCGGCGCAGAACCGTCAGCTGGTCCATGGGCGGGACCGCGGCGGTCGGGCCCATCCAGGTGGCTCGGGACTCGATCACCCGCGCCACCGGGGCCGGCCAGGTGAGCGCGAGCTCGTGCCCGCGTGCCAGCTCGGCGATCCGGCGCGGGGTCGGCCGCTCGGCCGCGGTCTTGGCCAGACAGCCGGTGATCAGCTCGGCGAGTTCCGGGTCGGTCTCGGCCACCTTGGCCAGCACGGCCTCGTCCGGCGGGGCGTAGATCACGCGATGGACGACATCGCCGGTCGCCCCCTCGCCGAAGGGGGCCGTGCCGGCGGCGGCCAGCGCCAGGACCGAGCCGAGGGAGAAGACGTCGGACGCGGTGTCCACCTCGCGTCCGTTCGCCTGCTCGGGGGACATGAAGGCGGGGGTGCCCAGCTGCTGGCCCGTCATGGTCAGCGCGCTGGTGTCGGCGGTGTGCGCGACACCGAAGTCGATGACGCGCACACCGTCCCCGCCCAGCAGGACGTTCGACGGCTTGAGATCGCGGTGCACGATCCCGGCGGCCGCGATGGCGCCGAGCGCCTGCCCGATCTCGCAGGCCAGCCGCCAGACGACCGGGGCGGGCAGCGGCCCGAAGCGGCGTACGGCGTCGGCCAGCGAGAGCCCGGGGATGTAGGCCGTGGCCATCCACAGGCGTTCCTCGTCGTCGAACCCGGAGTCCAGCAGCCCCGCCGTGTAGGTGCCGTGGACCCGCCGTACCGCCTCCACCTCGCGCTCGAAGCGGCGGCGGAACCCGGGGTCCTCGGCGTACTCCGGCCGGATCACCTTGATCGCGACGAGGGACTCGGCCCGGTAGCCCGCGGCGTCGCCCGCGTCCCGTCCGAGGTAGAGCCGGCCCATCCCGCCCCCGCCGAGCCGGGCGAGCACCCGGTAGGGGCCGATGTCGGCGGGGTCCGCCTTCAGCAGCGGTTTCGCGCCGAGCTCCTCGAGGTCGGCCGCGGTCAGCTCCCCGGCCTCGGGCCGGGCCGGTGCTCTCTCAGACATCAATCTTCCTCAGGGACGCCATGTTCGTTCGGGGACGCCGCCGTCCCGGGCCTGGTGCGGACTCAGCCGTTGCCGCCGGCCCGGGAGATCTCCTTCAGCACCGTGTCGAACTTCCGCTGGAACTCGTCCAGCGCCTGCTTGATCTTCCTCAGGTCGGCCTGCGCCCCCTGCCAGGCGGAACGGAACTCGTTCGCGTGGCGTCCGCTCCAGTGGGTCGGGTCGCTCAGCACGCTGCCGGCCGAGGACAGCTGGTCGATCGAGTGCTGGAAGCCTCCGTCGATGATGGTGAGGAACTTCCGGCTCGCGGTGTGCGCCGCCTCGTCGACCTTGACCGTGCCCGCTCCTGCTGCTCCTGACATGCTGCGATTCCTCTTTCTCTTTCCTGATGTTGTCCGACAGGAATTCTTCTGCCGGGGCTGTGGGGTGTCATTGGCGCCGGGCGCAGGGTCCTTGGCACCCGGCGCACGGCGGACACGCGCCGTCGCGGTGCCGTGCCGCGCCGGCTGACACGGCGGGGGTGGTGGTCAGCGGGCCACCTGGACGCCGGCGGCCGCGCCGTCGCTGATCAGGTAGCCGCGCCCGGGCAGGGCCGCCATCCGGTCGTGCCGGGGCAGCACGGCGCCCAACAGGTCCCCGTCGAGGTCGTGGTCGGGGACGAGGAGCACACCGCAGTGGCTCTCCCGCACCCGCTGGGTCCAGTGGCCGTAGCCCCGGCGGAGGGCTTCGGCGCGGCCCGCCGCGACCAGATGGCGGCCGGGGCCGGCCGAGGACAGCCAGCGGTCCACGACTCCGGTCTCGTCGTCCACCGTGTCGGCGTCGTCGATCAGCAGGAGGGTGGGGCCCGGGCAGCCGGCCAGGGCCTCTTCCAGGCCGTCGTAGCGGTCCACCAGGACCGTGGGGCCCGGCAGGTCCCGCAGGGGGGAGCGGCGGGGGGCGAAGGCGACGACGGCGGGCGGTTCGGCGGCGGCCTGCGCCAGGTGGGCGATGGTGCACAAGGCCGTGCTGCGGCCGGATCGCGGCGGCCCGGCGACCAGGGCGTGTTCGTGCTCGTACAGCCGCAGCCCGGCGCGGCCGAGGGTGTCCGCGTCCAGGCCGACCGGGATCCACCACGGCTCGCCGCCGGCCGAGAGCTCCGCGCCGAGGTCGGCGCGGGACAGGTCGGTGGGGAGCAGCCCGATCCGCGGGGCGGTGCGCGGCGCGTCGGGGAAGCGGGCCGCGGTGTCGGCGACGGCCGCCGCCAGGTCCTCGCCCGGCCAGCCGATCTGGATCACCTGCCGGCTGTCCGCCACCACGGCGCGGCCGGGCACATAGCCGGGCACCGAGCCGCGCGGCACGTCGAAGTAGCCGTACTCGGTGGGGTCGGCGAGCCGCATCAGCAGCTTCTGCCGGGTCAGCGACGCCCAGGCGGACGGCACGGCGCCGGAGCGGTCGGCGGTGACCGCGAAGCGGATGCCGACGGCCGGGCCGTCGGCGTAGACCCGGGCGAGTTCGTCTAGGGTGTTCATCCCGGCGACGTCCTTGTCGAGGTCCGAGATCAGCGCGCCCAGGTTGTCCAGCAGCACCAGCCAGTCGGGCCGGCCGGCGGCGCCCTGGGCCTTGCGCTCGTCCAGTTCGCGGCGGAGCAGCCGGACGAGCCGCAGCATGCGCTCGCGTTCGGCCGAGCCGATGTGCGCCCCGGTGTGCGGCAGGGCGGCGAGCGGCGCCAGGTCCCCGGCGCCCAGGTCGAGGACGAACAGGTGGCACCGGTCGGGCGGCTGGGAGCCGGCGACCGTCAGGGCGAGCGCGGCCAGCGCGGTGGTGGTGCCGGAGCCGCCCCCGCCGTAGATCAGGACGTTGCCCTCAGCCGGGTCCCAGCCGACGGGGTACTGCCGCTGGCGGTCGGGGTCGTCGGCGAGCGCGTACGCGGGCAGGCCGGTGGCCTCTCCGAGGAGCCCGCGCTCGGCGGCCGCGGGCAGGTCCGCGGAGCGTACGACCGCGGGCAGCGGGTCGGGCCAGGGGCGCCGGGGCGGGGCGAACCCGGCGCCCGCGGCGGCCTTTTGGGCGGCCGTGACCAGGCGGCGCAGGTCTGTGTCGCCGTCGGGCTCCTCGGTGGCCGGGCCCACCGCCGGCAGGCCCAGCAGGAACGGGGCGAGGGTCACCGGGGCGGTCACCGCGGCCTTGGGGGTGACGCCGGTGGACAGCGCGGTCTGCACGGGCAGCACCTCCCGGGCGCTGAGCCGGTAGTAGGCGCGGCCCCACTGCCTGCTGCCGATCCCGGCCGCCGCCGGGCTGTCGATCACGTCGCGGGAGTCCTCGGCGCTCTCCAGGCGCAGGGCGATGCGCAGTTTGACGTTGTTCTTGATGGCGTCGTTGACCGAACCGGCGGGCCGCTGGGTGGCCATGATCAGGTGCACGCCCAGGCTGCGGCCGCGCTGGGCGATGCTCACCAGCGAGTCGACGAAGTCCGGCAGCGCCTTGACCAGGGTGGCGAACTCGTCGATCACCACGGCGAGCCGGGGCATCGGCTCGAGATCGGGACGCTCGTTGTCGCGCATCCGCTGGTAGTCGCGCACATGGCTGAGCCCGGTCTCCCGCAGCAGCAGCTCGCGGTGGCGGATCTCGGCCTCCAGGCACCGCAGGGCGCGCTCGCTGAGCTGCTCGTCGAGGTCGGTGACCAGGCCGACGGTGTGCGGGAATTCGGCGCACTCGTCCAGGGCGCCGCCGCCCTTGTAGTCCACCAGCGCGAAGGTCAGGTGCTCGGGGTCGGCGTCGACCGCCATGCTCGCGATGAGGGTGCGCAGCAGCTCGCTCTTGCCGGAACCGGTGGTCCCGGCGATCAGCGCGTGCGGCCCGTCGTCGTCCAGGTCCACGGTGAACAGATCCCGCTCGCTGACCCCGAGCACGGCCCGCACCCGCAGGTCGGGGACGCGCCTGCGCCACCGCTCGCCGACCTCGGCCCCCGAGACGGCGGCCAGGTCCAGCAGCGGCAGCAGGGAGATACGGTCCGGCAGCCCGGCGCCCTCCACCCGCAGCTCCGGGTCCTCGAAGCGGGCCAGCGCCCGGGCGGTGGCACGCGCCTGGTCGAACGGCATGCCGTTCAGCAGCACCTTGTCGACGACATCGCCTGAGGCCACGTCGCGCACCCGCCCCACGCCCTCCGCGGTGGCGGTGACCACCGAGGTGCACAGCGCGGGCAGCCGCCTGGTCAGCACCAGCCCGCCGCACGGTACGGCGCCACCGGCCAGCAGCTCGCGCAGCGGGCAGGGCCGGCCCTCCAGCAGCGTGGCGCCGTCGACCACCACCAGCAGCACCGGGCGGCGCCGGCGGCCGTCCGGGACCTCGCCCCGCGACGCGGCGAGCAGGGCACGGGCCAGCGTGTGTGTCTGTTCGGCGCCCACGGCCACCAGGCGGGCCGACCCCGAGCCCGGGTCCGCGCCGTGCGGCAGCCACTTCGTCCAGTCCCAGTCCGGCAGCCGCTCGGGGTCGGTGAACAGCGCGAGGGTCACATCAGCCGGTCCGCTGTCCACCACCGCCTGGCACAGCAGCGCCCGCGCGACGGCCAGCGCGGCCGGCCGGTCCCCTTCGAAGCCGACCGCCTCACCGGCCGCCACCCCGACGACCACCGGCACCTGCGGCAGCGTGTCCCGCTCCGCCAGGATGTCCGCCGCCTCCGGGGCCTGCCCCGAGGAGCCGATGGCCAGCGACGGGTTCCAGGGCAGATCGGCGGTGCCGGCCACGACCCGCAGGAAGTCCGGCGCGTCGGCGCGGCGCTCCCACAGCCTCAGACCGGGGGCCTTCGCCCGGTGGGCCACTTCGGCGGGATCGGGGTGGGCGGCCCGGCGGGCCCGGACCTCCGCCGCGTGGCGCTCCGCCACGGTCTTCTCGAACTCGGCCACCTTGGCGGCGTGGTCCCGCATGCCACGGCGCAGGCTGAACCGGCCGCGCACCCGCTCCTCGAAAAAGTTCGCCAGAAACATCAGCGGGGTGAGGGCGGCGATCGCCGCGTACCGGATGTCGTGGGTCAGGGCCACGATCGCCCCGGCCATCAGCAGCGGGCCCAGCATGCTGGAGATGCTGAACGGAGGCTTGTCGGCGCGCGGGGGTGGCTCGGGCACGGCGATCGGGGACGGCTCGGGGGCCCGGCCACCGTGCGGCGCCCGGTTGAACGGCAGGGTCCCGGCGGGCCCCGCCTCGCGCACCGCGTTGACGCGCTGCACGGGGCCGAGGTGATCCGGGGGCAGGATCCGGGCCAGGGCCTCGCCGCCGAAGGAGACCAGGTCGTCGGGGTGGACGCGGACCGGTTCCGAGATCCGGGTGCCGGCCACGTCCGTGCCGTTCCCCGACTCCAGGTCGGTGACCGACACGCTGCCGTCGGGCAGCACCTCCAGCGCGGCGTGCGACCGGGAGACACCGGTGGCCGACAGCCGCACGTCCGCCTCGGCGCCCCGCCCGACCACGGTCCGCCCCGGCTCCAACGGCACGCTGCGGCCCGCCTCCAGCCCGCCGACCAGTCGCAGCACGGCCGCGGGCCTGCGGGCCAGCGGCACCCTGCTGGTGCGCGTGACCCTCGAGCCGTGCACCATGCCGGACTCGGTGAGCGCCACGTCCGGCTGGGTGGGGCGCTCGTCGACGGCCAGGGCGTGGCCGGGCTCGCCGAGGGCGGCGGCGAGGTCGGCGGTGGTGGCGTCGGGGCGGCCGAGGTGGAGCTGGAGTTCCTGTTCCGACCGGCCGTCGTCGTAGATGATGCGCATGGCGGTCATTCCTTGGGGTCGGCGAAGTGGTTGACCGCGTCGCGATGAGCGTTGTCCATGCTGAGTTTGGCCTTGTCCACCGAGGTGTCCATGGGGATGTTCTTGTCCCGGCAGTATGTGGTGAAGTCGTCCTTCTCCGGGTCGCCCCACTGCTCCGGTGGCTTCTTCATGAAGCTCTGTTCCTTCAGTTCCTTGGGGTCGACCTCGGGGAATCGCGTGATATGCGAGACCAGGGTGGACCTGAGCATCTGGTACACGAGCTCATCGCCGGCCGCCTGGTCGTTCTCGAAGGAAGGAAGCGGTTGGTTCTTGAGCTTCTTGTCCTCGAGGATTCTCTGCGCCTGCTGGGTGAGCCAGTCTCCGGCCTTGCCGTATCCGTAGTTCACCCCCTCCTCGTAGATTTCCTTGACCCCCTTGCCGAACAGGTTCGCGTAAGGGATGGGGAGGTATCCGATTCCGGTGCCGACGAGTTCCTTGACGAGGTCGCCCTTCGCGTCGGACTGATTCTTGTACTGCTCTCCGACCGCGCCGAGCATCTCCTGGCGCAGCGCGAAGAGGTGCCCGAGCATGCCCATGCGCTGCGCCAGCATCTCTTCCGCCCCGCGTCCGGATGAGTACTGTGCGTCGAGGCCCATGCGGGTGCGGGCGATCTGGTTGTTGGCCAGGGCCCAGAACGCCTCGTTGTCCAGGGCGACATAGGCCAGGAGCGCGTCGTAGTCCTGCGCGGCCGAATTCTTGCCGGCGAAACTCGTGTCGATGTCTTCGAGATGCGATCCCATGATGAGCCCGAGGGAATACCTGAGCCCGGACAGCTGCTCCAACTGGCCCAGGTTCATTACCTTGAGCTTTCCGCCGTCGGCTTTCACGTTGGCGCGGATGTCCTTGCCCAGGACCTTCCTGGCCTCCGCGAAAAGACTCATGGACTCCTTGTCGCGGTCCGACATGGCCGCTTTCATGGCGAGCCCCAGCGTGGTGCCGTGATCCGTCCGCGCCCACTTCTCGCGCCGGTCGTGCAGCAGATAGCCGAGGTTGTCCTTGAGGAGGGCCTGGGAGGCCTCCTTGCTGAAGGCCGCCGCCTTCATCAGGCCGTTCAGGTAGTCGGTGGGCCGGTCGAGCCCGTTGCCCTGCTGGGCGGGGGCGTACGTGGCCGGGGTGAGCAGCCAGCCCAGGTGCAGCAGTCCGCCCAGGTCGGGCAGGGGGTCGGTGGACGTCGGGGGCTCGTAGGGCCTTCCGGGGACGATGGGCTGGGGCTTCAGCCCGGGCCGGGTCCGATCGAAGTCGATCATGTCGCGGCCGATCGTCCGCATGAACTGCGGCGAGAACGGCGGATGGCCGTCGCTCATCCCGAGCACCGTCGACAGCGACTGATATCCCCGGTACGTACCGCCGCCGCCCGGGAAACGGTGCTCCGCGCGCCCTTCCGCCTTGAGCTGATGCATGAAGACGGAATCGGGATCCAGGCCGCGCGGCCCCGTGCCGACGGCCAGTGCCCTGCTGAGCATCTTGAGCGTGCCCACGATCAGCGTCCGGTCCGTGCTCGCCTTGTCCCCGTCGCCCGCGACCACATCGCTCTTGAGTTTCTTGGCGAGCGACGCGGGAAGCTTCCCAATGCTGATGTCAAGCCGCTGTCGTGACGGGTGGTGTGACTTGGTAACACCGTCCGTCACGGATGAGAGCCCAGAGCACGTTGACACGGCGCCGGGCGAGGGCGAGGACGGCCTGGATGT
>NZ_BAAASD010000059.1:0-43077 GCF_039532705.1 Streptomyces sparsogenes subsp. cuspidosporus
GGCTGCGCGGCGCCGCCGCCCGGTGCCTCGGGCGCGCCCTGCGGCGCGGCGGGCTGGAAGTCCGGGGGGAGCGGGGGCAGTCCGGCCTGGGGGGCGGCCGGCGGGGCCCACGCGGCGGGCGGCTGCGGGGCCTGCGGCGGCTGTGCGGCGGGCGGGGCCGCCTGGGGCCCGGCTTCGGCGTCGGGGGCCACCGGCGGCACGGCGTCCGCCGTTTCGGCGCCCTCGGCCCTGCGTTCGGCGATGTCGCGACGCAGCGAGGCCGTGGAGAACCGCAGGGTGCCCTCGCTGCGCACATCGCCGCTGCGGGCCTCGTCGGCGGGCGGTGCGGCGTCCGTGGGGGCGGGAGGCGCGTCGGCGGGAACGGCTCCTGACGGCTCGCCTGCGCCGGATCCAGCGGATCCACCAGGCCCTCCGGCTCCCCCCGCGCTGTCGGCCCCGCCGGCCCGGTCCGCGATCTCGCGGTGCAGGGCGGCGGGGGAGAAGCGCATCGTGGCGTGGGCGGCCAGATCGCCGGAGGCGGATCCGTCGCCCCGCGACGCCGCGTCGTTCCCGGGGTCACCGGACCCGGCGTCACCGGATCCGCCTCCGGAAGCTTCAGCGGGTTCCCGGACGCCGTCGGCGGCCTGCGGCGCCACGGTCCCCCGCCGCTCGGGAGCGTCGGCCGGACCGCCCTCACCCGGGCCGGCAGCCGACGCGGAATCAGTTGACGGTGCGTCAGCCGCGGCGGCCGGCGCACTCGGCTGCAACGTGAAGTCGGAGGAATCGGACGAACCCGACGGCGCCCCCGGCCCTTCGGGGCGCTCGGCGCCGAACTCCCGCGCGCCCTCCGGGGACGCGGCCTCGCCCCGCGCGGCCTCCTCCGCGGGAGTCCCGGCGCCGGGCGCGCCGGGCACCGGCCACGCGGGGGCGGAGCCGTTCGGCTCCGGCAGGCCGGGGACGGCCACCGGCTCGCCCGTCGGGGGCGGAGGAGGCGTCGCCGCGCCCCCGCCGCTCCCGGCGCCCGTACCGCCGCCGCCGAAGGCCGTACCGCCCGATGTCGCCGACGAGGGGGAAGCGTTCTGCGTGTACCAGGCAGGCGGGGTGTAATCGATGGTGAATTCGCCCGTGTGCTCGGTCTCCGCGTCGGACCGATCATCGCCGGGTGTGGTTCCGCCCGCGCGGATCTCGTCCCGATCGCTACTCACAATGCCTCCTGGTGTGGTCGAGCACCTTTGAAAATCTTGGCGAGGCCGATCGTTGCCGATCGTTACTGTCGTCCGACCGCTCGGCTTTCCCCGTTGCGACGCGGGCACCCGAGATCAGGTTCTCCCTCGTGCACACCAAGACTAATCACCATGCGCGCCACAGGGGCAGGCCCGTCCCGCCCCCGCCGCTGTCCGGTACCTCACGCACGCCTGACGGCAACGCCGCGTATGCCGCGCGCACACACTTTCCCTCTCCTTCCGGCGTCTTCGAAACGCCCGCCGCCCCTCGGGGAGGCTCACGCCGCAGCGCACGGAAAGCGCGGGCGGCGCGGGCGGAAGGCCGCGCGACCGTCGGTGCGCCCCGGCGCCGGGTGATAGAAAGATTCCCCGCTCGAATGCCGTTGGCACAGCGGGATCCCCGACCGAATCGCTCCTTTCCGGGAGGAACGGCCTTCTGGAACGCGGGGGGAGGCCGATCGGTCCGCGGACCCGCGTAAGAGGTGAGCGCGATGTCGCAGCCGCCCCAGCCCCCCGACCGGCCGCCAACCCGTCCCACGGGCGGTGGGCGAGAGCCCGGCAGACGGCGGAGAACCCTCGTCATCGGCGCGGCCGTGGGCGCCCTCCTCGCCGCGGGAGCGGGCGTATGGGCCGCGGCGGGCGGCGGCGAGCCTCGCGCCCCCGCGCCGGGTCACGCCCGGGCGGGGACGCACACGGACCCGCTCCCGGCCGGGCCCACCGGCCGGCCCGGGACCACCAGTGGCCGCCGCGGAGACGAGCGCGCGCCCGGCGACGCACGCCGACCGGGCGAGGCCGAGGTGCTGTTCCGGGAACCCGCGCCCGGTGCCCCCGGAAACGGCGCCGACATCCCCGGTTTCTGGGTGAGGGACGGTCATGTCGTCAAGGCCGTCCGGGACAAGGTCATCGCCTACGGCGACCACGGCGAACGGAAGTGGACCGTCACCCTGCGCGGGGCGGTGTGCGCGGCCCCCGAATCCCCCACCGGGGGCAAGGTGGTCATCGCCTACGGAGGCCCGGGGAAGGACGAGTGCGGCCGGCTGGCGCTCATCGACCTCGACCACGGCGCCAAGCTCTGGGACCGGCGCGCCCCGGCGGCGCGCGCCCCCCGCGGCGACCACCTCGGCATGGGCCTGGCCCAGAGCGGTGACCTGGCCGGCCTGTCCTGGTACGGCGGCTCGGCCGTCGTCGCGGTCGGCGACGGCCGCCGGGCCCCGGCCCGCGCCCTGCCCCGGGGCTGCCGCGTGGACGGCTTCGCGGGCGGCCGGTCCTTGCTGCGCGCCTACTCCTGCGACGACGACACCGCCGGCCTGCAGAGGCTCGACACGGCCTCCGGCCAGGTGTCCTGGACGTACCGCGTCCGCGAGGGCTACAAGGTCAGCAACATCTACTCCACCGGCCCCGTCGTGGTCTCCCTCGCCGACGACCACCACAAGTCGGGCGGAATCGTGGCGCTCTCGGATCGCGGGACGCGGCGCTCCACCCTCGACCTGGGCGAGCGGTCCTATCAACCGGAGTGCGGCCAGGACCTCTTCGGCACCAGGACGGGCGGCTGCCGGGGCGTCGCGGCGTCCTCCGACACCTTCTACCTCCCGACCGAGCTGAGCCCCGACGGCGGCCAGGGCCCGACCAACGAGATCCACGCCTTCGACCTGCGGACGGGACAGCGGAAGTGGACGTCCAGGGTGCCCGGCCGGGTGCTGCTTCCGCTGAGCGTGCGCGGCGAGGGCCTGATCGCCTACGAGCAGCCGACGGAGAAGGCGCCCGGCTCCGTCGTCGGCGTCGGCGTGAACGGCGGCCGGCCGAAGACCCTGCTGCGGCTGCCGAAGGCCACCAGGGCCGCGGAGGTCGGGCTCGCCTCGGCGTCCCGGATCTACCGGAAGGGCACCTTCTACATCGCCTCGGACCGGCTCGCGGGTTCCGGAGCGGACGAAGCGATGATCATGGCCTTCCGCCCCTGACCACCGCCGGTCCGCTCACCCCAGGCGGGGAGCGGAACCGCGCCCGCCACCCCCAGGGGCAGACGGGCGCGCGAACGCCCTGAGCGGCGAACAACGTTATTGCAGATCGAACTCGCCGTCCCGCGCACCGAGCACAAAGGCGCGCCATTCCGCCTCCGTGTAGCGCAGCACCGTCTCTGGATCGGAGGAATTCCTCATGGCGACCGCGCCGCCCGGCAAATAGGCGATCTCCACTCGCTCTTCGGAGGCGCTGCCGGGCGCGCTGAGCCACTCGGCATCGGAGATGTCGAGCGCGTACAGCTCGGCCTTCTCGTGGGCGTCGGCCATCGGTTCGTACGTCCCTTCGGAAACAGCGGAAACCAACGTGCCCACGGTGGCGGAGCGGGTGGACACTGTCGCGGACAGTGTCGTCCGCCGGGCGCGCCGAGGCAATCCGACTTGACAGCCGACGCCGGATGCGGAGTCAGTCCATCCGGCGCGGCGCGCCCAGCAGGCCCGACTCGGCGTCGGTCGGCTGCGTCGCCACGTACAGCCGCGCATGGCGGGTGCACCAGAGGGTGACCCCGTCCGCCAGCGTGGACAGCGCGGACACGTCCACCTCCGGCAGCCCCATGATCCGGCCGATCTGCTGCGCCTCGTCCGGGGACACCCGCTGGACGCCGACCAGGCCGGCGTTCTCCATCAACCGCGGGGCGACGGGGCTCAGATACGGCAGGAGGGTCAGCACGGACTGCCAGGGCGCCGCGGTCACCCGCCCGCGCGGCGGCCGCATCCCGGCGTCCCGGATGACCAGTACCGGGCTGCTGACCGAGGCGCCCTGCGGCGGCACCCGCCCCACGTCGTGCAGGGTGATGCACTGCTGGTTGTTGTTGGCGGCCTGGGCCAGCGTCGACCACATCTGCTGACGGCCGGTCTCCACGGTGACCCGGGCGCCCGTGGCGACCGCGCGCAGGCCGATCACCTGCGCCGTCCACAGGCCGCCGACCAGCAGGACGTTGAACGGGGTCGGGCGGTGCAGCCCCAGCACCGCGGGCTGTCCCTGCCCGTCCGCGCCGATCACGATGCCGTCGTCGCCGATGGGCAGCGCGAGCGACTCGAACTGCTCGGGCGGCACCTCATGCCGCTGCCGGCGCGGGCCGAGCAACCCGAAGCCGTACCACTGCTTGCGCGGCGGCGGCACGGGCGCGGGCTCCGGCTCGGGCAGCTGCCCGGGGCCGCCGGCCGTGGGCAGGCCGGAGCCGGGGAGGCCGGAGTTGGGGAAACCCTGGCCGGGAACTCCCGGGCCGGGGAACACGCCCCCGTTCGGGGCGGTCGCGGGCGTGGCCATCAGCGGGTCCCTCCCAAAGGCAGCGTGGCGAGCACACCGGGCACCTGCTCGCGGTCCAGCCGCACCAGCCCGATCCGCACCCCGCGCGCCGTACGCTCCAGCTCCTTGCGGATGGTGACCAGCTCGTCGGCGCTGCGGCCGGTGATCCGCACATGGCCGCTGATCGTCGGCGCGTGCCGCCCGCCCAGCGTGCCGCCGCGGCGCAGCGTGAGACTCAGGGTGGTCGACAGCGCGGGCAGCGAGGTCAGCAGCGCGGCCAACTGCGGCAGCGGCGCCGCCACCGGGTCCAACTGCGGCCAGCGGCCGATCCAGTAAGCCGTGTGCCAGCGGTCGTCGCACCGCCAGGCCCGGGCGCTCTCCAGGGTGCGGCGGTTCGGCGTGTCCCGCCGCCCGGCCTGCGCCGTGGCCCGCTGGTTGGCGCTCGCCGCCGTCGCGATCGCGGCGGTCAGCGACTCCTCGGACAGCACCGTCACGCCGAAGCCGGCCCCCTGCAGCCGGCTGGCCAACTGGTCCGCCGCCCGCAGCAGGCACCGCTGCGCACCGCCCAGACCGCCGCCCCGCGCGGCCACGGCCTCCGGGCACAGCTCCGGGTCGAACTTCAGCGCCACCCACGTCATACGGACCGCCGGAGCGCCGGTCTGCGCCTGCAGCGGCGCGTAGTTGCGCAGGGCCAGCGACTGGGGCGGCAGGTGGTGCGCGGGCGCGGGCAGCGTGTGCTGGACGACCTGCGCCGACTCCAGCAGGATCCCGTCCACCTCCATGGCGTCCCGCAGCAGGGCCAGCGGCAGCGGCTGCTGGGCCCGCTGCGGCCGCAGCGGCGCGTCCACCGCCTCCACCTGCAGCACCGCCGTCAGGAAGGTGCCGTCCCCGACCATCCCCACCGCACGCCGGTCACGGTCGATGAACGTCAGGGTCCGCAGGGCCGGTTCGCACTCCACGGCGATCGCGAAGCCGGGATCCGTGCCCGCGTCGAGCGGCTTCGCCGCCAGCCGCCTGCGCCGCCGCAGCGCCGCCGCGGTGCTCAGCCACTCCGATATGGGCTGCTGCCGGCGGCGCACCACGGCCAGCAGCACCAGCACCAGCCCCACCACCGCGGCGGGCACCAGCAGCAGCTCGTCCACGACCCAGGCGACCAGCACCACCGCCGCGGCCACCTCGATCAGCACGAACTGCTGCAGCCGCACCGGCCCGAAGCTGCCCGGCCGGGACGCCGGCCGCGGCGTGACTCCGGCGGCGCCGCCCGCGGCGGGGGTCGGCGCGGGGCCGGGCGCGGAGCCGGAGGGCGTCCGCGAGCGGGACTCGCCCGACCTCCTCCGGCCGGACCCGCTCCCCGCGGTGCGTGCGCGCGTGGCGGCAGCCATCCCCGTCAGCCCCTTAAAGTCCGAAACACACCCGAAAGACCCGGCGGACGTCCGTGGCCGGATCGTCCCCGAGCGACACGAGCCAATTCCTTCCCGGCATAGTAGAGGGTCGGTAGACACCCGGACCGAGGGCAGTGCCCGACGACCGAGGCCGAAAAGCGGGGAGAAACGGCTAAAGATGGCATCACGGCGGGATGAGCTCAACGCCTACACATTCGCGAAGAAGCGGACAGTCGCCGCGTTCTTGCAACCCTCACCCAGCGGTACGGAGGAGGGCGCCCCGCGCCCGCTGCGCACGGTCCTCCCCGGTGTCGTCATAGGCGCCCTGATCCTCGCCGGGTTCGGCGCCTGGGGCATGTTCAAACCGACCGCTCCCAAGGGCTGGGACGAGGTGGGCGCCCATGTCATCGTCGGCAGCGACTCGACCACGCGCTATGTGATCCTCAAGACCGACGGCAAGGTGCAGCTGCACCCCGTCCTCAACTTCGCCTCCGCCAAGCTCGTCCTCTCCGGCGACAAGTCCAGCGTCATCAAGGTGAAGGAGTCCGAGCTCGACAGCGGCCACATCCCGCGCGGCCCGACGATCGGCATCCCGTACGCCCCCGACCGCCTGCCCAGCGCGGAGGAGGCCAAGAAGCAGAAGGAATGGGCCGTCTGCGAACAGCCCGGCGGCAACGGGAAAACCACCCAGAAGGCGGTCTTCCTCTTCTCCGACCGCGACCCCAAGGGCAAGAAGCTCCGCGGCAGCCAGCGGCTGAGCGGCGCCCAGGCCCTCTACGTCCAGGGGCGCAACGGCGCCCGCTACCTCGTCGACCCCCAGGGCACCAAGTACCTCATCGGCGGCACCAAGTGGAAGCAGCTGGCCCCGGCGGACTACGACCTCCTGCTCCGCGCCCTCTTCCGCGACGGCGCCAAGCCGCAGCGCGTGACCGATGACTGGCTGGCCACCTTCCAGGACGGCCAGCCCATCGTCTTCCCCGAACTCCCGGGCCGGATCGGCGACAACGCCGGAGTGGACACCCTCCCCGACCGGGCCAACCACGTCGGCATGGTCCTCGAAGCGGGGACCGGCACCGGCACCCAGAACTACGTCGTACTGAAGGGCAAGGTGCAGCGCGTCTCGGAGTTCGTCGCCACCCTCCTCCTCCGCAGCAAGCAGCTCGCCGGCCTCGGCCAGAAGAGCACGGCCGAGCAGGTGGCCACCGCCTCCTTCACCCCGGAGGGGAACTTCTACGGCGACTACGACTGGCCGACGCGGATCCCCGAGCAGGCCAACTCCATCGAGCAGCAGGAGACCCAGGGCAGCGCCGAGCGGGACACCGTCTGCAGCATCATGAGCGGAATGACCTCCAAGCGCACCCCCAGGCTGGCCACCTGGGCGGGCACCGACTTCCCCGCCACCATCCCGGACGGGGCCACCAGCGCCTACGTCACCCCGGGCTCCGGCCTCCTCTACCGCCAGGTCACCGGCCGCCAGACCAGCAACGGCTCCATCTTCCTGGTCACGGACACCGGCCTCCGCTACGTCGTCCAGTCCAACAACGACAGCGGTACGGACAAGTCGAAGATCGGCGACGAGGACTCCGGCCAGTCCGGAACCAACGCCGCGCAGCAGGACGTCAACAAGGCCCAGATCAGGCTCGGTTACCAGGACGTCATCCCGGTGCCGGTACCCGCCAACTGGTCGGAGTTCCTGCCCAGGGGACCGCGCCTGGACACCAACAGCGCCAAGCAGCCGCAGGGGTCGTAGGCCATGAGCGACACGAAGCGCCGGCAGCCACGGCGGACCGCGAAGAAGGCGATCTTCCTCTCCACGGCGATCGCCCTCACGTCCCTCTCCGCCGCCCACGGCCCCATGACCCCCGCCCTCGCCGACCCGGGGCTCACCCTGACGGGCGCGGGGGAGTGCACCTACCCGGCCAAGCAGATCAAGGGCACCCCCTGGTCCCTGCAGCGGGTCCTGTTCGACCAGCTGTGGCAGCACACCAAGGGCATCGACAAGAAGACCGGCCGCCCCGTCCTCGTCGCCGTCATCGACACCGGCGTCGACATCAAGAACCCGCAGCTCACCGACGCGGTCGACACCAAGCTGGGCTTCGAGGTCCGCAAGTCCGGCAAAAACGCCCTGGAAAAGGGCAAGAAGGGCGACGGCACGGACGACCTGGTCGGCCACGGCACCAAGGTCGCCGGCATCATCGCCGCCCGCCCCCACCCGGGCACGGGCTTCGTCGGCCTCGCCCCCGAGGCCAAGATCATCCCGATCCGGCAGAACGACGAAAAGGGCTCCGGCACCACCGACACCATGGCCGAGGCCATCGACAAGGCCGTCACGAGGGGCGCCCGGGTCATCAACATCTCCCAGGACACCGTCAAACCGCTGCAAGCCAACAACAACCTCGAACGCGCCATCAACAACGCTCTCGAGCACGACGTCGTCGTCGTCGCCTCCGCCGGAAACGACGGCCTCGACGGCAAGGTCAAGAAGACCTACCCCGCCGCCTACAAGGGCGTCCTCGCCGTCGGCTCCTCCGACCGCAACAACGAGCGCGCCCCCTTCTCCCAAGCGGGCGACTTCGTCGGCGTCGCCGCCCCCGGCGTCGACATGGTCTCCACCGTCCCCGGCGGCGGCCAGTGCGTCGACAACGGCACCAGCTTCTCCGCCCCCTACGTCGCGGGCGTCGCCGCCCTCATCCGCGCCAAGCACCCCGACTGGAAGCAGTACCAGGTCGTCGCCCAGATCGAGCAGACCGCCGAACGCGCCGTCAACGCCCACGACGCGTACGTCGGCTGGGGCGTCGTGGACCCCGTCCGCGCCCTCACCGAGGACGACCACCCCATCGACCACGTCACCCTCGACAAAAGCCCCGCCCGCAACGTCGACGCCCCCACCCCCGCCCCGCTCGCCCTCGGCGAAACCCCCCAGGAACGCAAAGAGCGCTTCGCCACCTACATCCTGGGCGGCGCAGCCCTCCTCGTCGCGATGATCACGGGCGCGGCCGCCGTACTCCACGAACACAGACGACGCCGCGGCGCAGCCACGGAGCACGCTTGACGACTTGTGAGTCTCAAGGGATGACGCCTGTTACAGAGTCGTCGAGCTAGTTTGACCATATGGTAGTTGGGCCACGAAGGCACGGTCGCTAGAGTGGCTTAGGGCATCGTTGGTGTCATACGGGGAGGATGCGGTGGGGAAACCAGTCGAACCAGGTGGTTCTGATCCACTGTCGCCGTTCGGCAAGGGCATGGCCAAGGAAGCGGAGACCTTGGCGAAGTTCAAGGGCCGGATCGACAAGATTTTGACGGATCTTCAGAAGTCACCTGCTTCCAAGCAGAAGCTTGAACAGCAAACCATTACCCGCGATGCTTACGGTGGCAGCCTTGACTCAGCCTCGGCTCTGTACGCCGCGTACAACAACGTCCATGGCAACCTGGTGATCCTCTCTCAACTCTTGCGGGACCTGCTTGAGGGATCCGGCTACTCCGCGCTGATCGCCGAGAAAGGGATCGACGGAATCGACGCCGAGCAAGCACGCCGCCTGCAAGCGATCCAGGCGCAAGCACTCAAGCACTACCGCGACCCGAAGACCGGGCTGCCGGTCAGTGGCTCGCAGCACGGTAGTGACACCGTCGGCTCCGACGCTTACTAGGGGGTAGAAGCATATGGGCGGTAAGTTCGACGATGCCAGTCACTATGAGCTCTACGCAATGGTGGAGGGTGCGAAGCCGCGCCACTTGAGTGATGCAGGTGGCGCGCTGATGAGGGCCTTCATCGACCTCTACGAGCTTGCGGACGAGATGAAGGCGCATGCAGAGCGTGTGAAGTGGAAAGGCGAGGGGGCTGACGCATTCCGTAACTGGATGGCCGAACTCTCCAAGCAGACCTACGTCCTGGCCAACTACAGCGCAAGCGCCGGCGCGAGCATGGTCATCGCCGGCCAGGGGGCCAGCGATGTCAAAGGTGCCATGCCCAAGCCCGATATGATGTGCTACGCGGATGAAGAAAAGGAGAAGGCTCGCCTCAAGAACGCGGAACCCAACCGCCAGGAGGCGATCAAGCAGATAGAGAAGCTCGACTCGTATTACTGGACGGCGAGCTCGGATATCGCAAAGCTTGAAGCACCGAACTTTCCTGCATTGCCCAATGCCTTCGTGCCGAATGATGGGGGCGAATGGGAAACGCCCGTTCAAACGACGTCGTACGCCGCTGGAACCAGCAGTGGTGCAAGCGCTGCCCATGCTACGCCGTTGTCGGTCGCTGACCACGCCGCCGTAGAGTCGAAGGCCGCACCTGTACTCCCTGCTGAAGTGAGCCCCCACACGCCTGTAATCCCGGACGGCGGCGGTGCGATCTCCGGGGTGGGTGTCCCGGAACTCCCGGACCGGACCAACACGGCTATCGACTCCGTCAAGGCCCCACCGGCGCCGGACACGATCAACAGGCCCAGTACCCTGCCTCCGCTGCAGGACGTTCCCAACGTCCCATCCACTGGCCCCACGCTGCCCCCGGTCACCGGTCTCCCGGGACCGAGGCCGGTCACGGCTCCGCCTGTTGGCCGAACTGCGCCGATCCCCGGACCTGGGCAGTTGGGCAAGCTGCCACCGACCGCACCAAGTACACCGCGGCCGTCGAGTGTGCCACCGCGTATTCCGACCAATGAAGGGATCATCGGTGGAAAGCGAAGTGTCGGGCAGACCAACGTTCCGCGGTTGCCGCGCGGCATGGTGGTCGGCGAAGAGCCGCACTCCCCGATGACACGAGGCCCGGTCGGGCCGGGTACCTACTTCGGGCACGGTCCGAACACAAACGGCTCCAGTGGTCCTGGGCGACGACTCGGGTCGGAGCCGGGGGGAGTGGTTGACCGCCCGAAGGGAACTAATCCGGCTGCGCGGAGTCTGCCGCGCAGCATGGTTGTGGGGGAGGAGCGAGGTGTTCTCCCCCGCGGTCCCGTAGGAGCGGTTCACCCGGTCGACGGCGCCCACGCTCCCAGCGGCGCGGGCTCGGGTCGGCGGTTGGCGTCGGAACCTGGAGGTGTCACGGGAGGGCCCCGCGTCGCGCGTGAAGGGCGCTCCGAGTTCACTCAGGGCGGATCGGGGCTCGTGCGCGGGACCCCCGGCCCTGGGGCGACCCCCCACTCCAATGCGTTGTCGGCTAGTGGCGGCCAGCGCATCCACGGCTCCAGGCCGGACTGTCCGGAAGAGGACAAAGACACCTGGTCCGGGGGACGGCGTGACACGGTACCACCAGTTATCGAGTAGTTCATTCCGCATGGTGGAACATTGAGGAGACCACTGCGACATGCTATTTCAAAACCGCAGAGGGCGCCGATGCGCCGTGTCGACTCTTGCCCTCTTGGGGGCCGGGCTCATGGTGCTTATCGGCTCTGCACCTGCGGCGGTAGCACGGGACATTCGCTCCCAGCAGTGGTATCTGAACAAGATGCAGGCTGAAGATATATGGAGGGTGAGCACAGGGAAGGGCCTTACCGTTGCTGTCATTGATACAGGAGTGAACGCCTCGGTCTCCGAATTGCGGGGTCAGGTAATGAAGGGGGCAGACGTTTCCCGTAAACCGACGGATGCTCATCGAGATGAGAATGGCCACGGGACGAATATGGCTGCGCTCATTGCCGGTACGGGAACTGGCGGGGGCATTCAAGGGCTGGCGCCGCAAGCGAAGATCCTGCCCGTGAAAGCGATGGTCGATCCCCAGACGGACGCTCCTGGCCCGATAATGGCAAGGGCCATTCGTTATGCGGTTGACCACGGGGCCCGAATCCTTAATATTTCGATCGGATCGTCAGGGACTCCTGACTCTTTCACCGAGACTCAGAGTGCTGTGAATTACGCGCTTAAGAAAGGAGCGCTTGTCTTCTCCGCCGTAGGAAATACCGGGAACAAGGAAAACTCGATCGAATATCCAGCAGCGCTGCGTGGCGTGGTTGGTGTGGGCGCACTCGATCGAACGGGCAAGGTGGCCAAATTCTCGACCACCGGTAGCCAAGTAGCCTTGGTGGCGGTAGGACAGGACATCACCACACACTGCCTGAAGAACCCTGATCGCGTCTGCATCTCCTATGGCACCAGCCAAGCGAGCGCCATCGCCTCGGCCTCCGCCGCCCTCATCTGGTCCAAGCACCCCAAGTGGACCAACAACCAAGTCCTCCGCGTCATGATGCAGACCGCCTCGCCGCCCGAGGGCGATGTGATCCCCAGCTCCTACCTCGGCTACGGCTCCATCCGCCCCCGCAAGGTCCTCCTGGACGGCGAGGGAGACCCCGGCCCAGCCAACGTCAACCCTCTCCTGGCTCGCGAGGGCGCGACGAAGCCAGACTCCTCGGCATCGGCTTCCGCCTCCAAGTCGCCGAACACCGACCAACAGGCGACGCCCACGGCCACCGACGACAAAAAAGGCGACAAGAAAACCGTCGCGGAACCCGAGAAAAACGACGACAATAGCAGTACTCTCTGGATTGCGCTTGGTGCAGGTGCCGTTCTCCTAGGAGCCGCCATCGCCTTCGCGCTCGTACGCCGTCGCGGCAGGGCGTAGGCCGGCCAATGACCAGCTGCCACTGCCGAGTGCCGGACCGAGTACTCTGCCGAGACACCCCCGGGGAGCAGGGGTGCCGCCGGGCACCGAGCTCTCGTTCAACAAATGTAACAACTGTGAACGAAGAGCGAGGTGTTGCCGACGTTTGCCATAATGTGTAGTACACCTAGTAACAGTACGCTGAATCCGGATGGATTCACGCACAGCGGTGAGTTGAAGAGTGCAACCCCAGATCAACTCGCCAACAACTCATGGGGGAAGGTGGAAAATGAACAGGCAGAAGGTTAGCGATTCTGCGTTCCAGGCATTCACGAATGAGCTGGACCAGTCCATCCAGGGCTTCGCCAGCAACATGAAGCTCATGGCGGACATCCTGGCCACGGTGGACTCGGGTTGGCGGGGTGGAGGCGCTGGCGCCTTCAAGAAGGCGCAGATGGACCTGGAGCAGGACCACGACGCCGTCCGCCGCCTGGTCGACGGCATCCGCGAGGCCGTGGCCCTGACCCACCGGGCCAGTGGCGCGAACGACGACGACATCGCCGGCCAGCTGAGGGGCATCGACGTCAACGGCGCCGACCACGCGGGCGGACACATCACCCCGGGCAGCAGCGTGGGCGGCCTCGGCGCCGGCACCGACGCCCCGATCGCCTCGTACTCGAAGGTCGACGGCTTCTAAGCCAGACCCATGCGGAAAGGGGTGCCTGGTCGCACCGTGGCACCCCTGCGACGCCTGACAACGACGCAGACAGAACGATTGAGTTGGGGGACAAGTGTCCACACTGTCAGACGAATTGCTCGCCGATTACGAGTCGATTCAGCAGCTCGCCAATCAGCTCCGCACGGCGGCCGGCAACGTCCGCAAGGAGATGAACGACATCCAGGCGGCCGTGAAGAAGGTCACCGAGGGCTGGGAGGGTGAGGCCCACCAGGCGATGCTCGCGGCCGAGAAGCAGTTCCAGGCCCGGGCCGACCACATCCAGGGTCTCGTGACGAAGGTCGCGGCGCTGGTCGAGTCGGGCAAGGACGCGTACCACGCCACCGACGTGAAGGCGTCGAAGCTGTTCAGCCTGGGCTACTGAGCGATTCGCCTCCTCGATGGGGCGGGCGGCGGTTCACACCGCCGCCCGCCCCATCGGCATTCCGACCGACTCCGCCGACGTACGGACCAGCGGCTTCGCCGCCCACCCCATCGCATGCGAAAGCCGCCGGGGAGGCAGGCCCTCCGCCGGCGGCTGACAGACAAACTTAGCCATTCGAGTCAGTGAGCCGAGTGATAGCCCGGCTCATCGGCTCATCAGTCCAGATAAATAAGGGCCTCCGTCCGCGCGCTGTCGTAGCGTTCCTGCCCGGAGCCGACGAGGTGCCGGGACAGCCCAGTGTCGACGCCGTAGCCGTTCGTCTGGGCCCATCCCGCGACCATATGGTTCACCTGCTTCTGGCCGGTGGTGAAGTGGTACTCGGTCTGCTGGGCCGCCGCGGCGTTCGCCTGGGCGATCTGGTCTTCCTTCCAGTCGTAGGCACCTGCGTAAAGAATGCGGTAGACGGCATCCGTGATGAATCCGGTGGGCTGGCCTTTGAGGGCGCTCGCAGCGGCTTGCATGCTTCCGGTGACGACGAATTCGGCCGTCTGCGCGTGATTGGCCCAGGACACCGCATGGTCTTTCTTGTCGCGGGCGATGTCGGAGCTGATGCCGTCGTAGAAACCGAAGACGTGCGACGCTCCTTCGATGGCCGCGGCACGGTTGTTGGGGTCGCGGAAGTCCGTCGCGGACAGCGTCCCCGCGGCGTAGTATTTCTCGGCTTCATACATCTCGCCGAACGCCTTACCGTCCTCCGCCACGCCACGCATGATGCGGGTGAGGCTCTCCTTGGGAACGGACATATGACCGTTCTTGTCACCCGCCCCGTCGTGCCACACCCCGTCCTTGTCCATGTATGGACCCGTACCACTCAGGATTTCATGGGTCTCGGGCGTGTAGTCGACGAGCATACGGCCAAGGTTTCCCCGCAGGTTGTCGGGTATATCGGCGCCCTTCCGGCCCTCGTCGAGGATCTTGATGGTGTCGTGCATCACCCGGGACTCGGCCTCGGTGTGATAGCCGAGCGTGTGGTCCGCGCCCGGAAGATTCCCGGTGGCGGCCGCCTCCAACGCCGCACCGAGGCCCACCCGGGTGTCAAAGAAGTCGCTGGTGTGGACCGATATGTTGCTGGGCGTGGCAACCTTCGGCCAGTCACGGTCCTTGAGCAGGTATTTCAGGTGATCGTTCTTGCCGTCCGCGCCGGGGTCGAGGAACGATGTCGCGACGTTCGGCTGCTTGCTCATGATGCCGAGCAGGCCATCGAGCGGGTCGGTCGCAATGTTCTTGTGGGGGGCCAAGCCAAGGCCCTGCCACATGGTCCACCTGCCGGTCCCGTATTTGTCGCTCTTCTCCAGGGCGATGATGTCGTTACCGACGTCGGTCAGGAACTGCTTGCCGTAGTTCTTTCCATGTGTCATCAGTTCGACGAACGACTGGTAGCCGTAGAGCGGCACCGTCCCCCCGTCGAAGTCCTTCGCGCCCGCCTTGCGCAGCCCCTCGCGCCACTTCTGGTAGAAGGGGTCGGAGGGCGACTTCGTGGCGGTCGCCAGGGAAGTGGCCACGCCTTCCTGGAGGGCGCGGAAGTCCTTCTTGTCGTCGCCCTTGGCCAGATCGTTGAGCTTGAGGTTCAACTCAATGGTGTCGTTGGGGCCCAGGCCGGCGAGGAACGTCTGGCTGAACTCCTTGTTGTGCTCGTTGTCCCGGAACAGCCGCTGGAACTCGGCCATCTCCTTGTCGCTGAGCTTCTCACCGGACTTGACCTTGCTCGCGAGCTCCTTGGCCTCCTTGCCCTCGACCTTCTCGATGTCCCCTTCCGCCTTGCCGTTGAACCCGTTGACGACCCCATCGAAGAGGTCGGGATCCTGCGCGGCCGCCTTGAGCGCGAGCTTCACACCCTGGTCTGCGTCGTCGACCGCCTGGACCGCTGCCTCGATGTACCGGGTCCACGACAGCTCGGTACTGTGCAGATCCGGGTCGTGCTTGATGGTGAAGGCATCGTCCTGGCTGACCTTGGAGAAGTCGTAACTCGCCCTCCCGTCCTCCGAGACCTTCATCCCGGCCTTCACCGCGTCCGCGACCGCGGACTTGACCTTCCCGCGCAGCTCCACGAACTGGCTGTGCGCGTCCCGCAGCACCGACGCGATCGCACGCGCCTCCTTCGGGGCCGCGGTGAACTGCTCGCCGGTCTTTTGCATGTCGGGGCGCGCTACGAAGAGCGCCTGACCGGACCAAGTACCGTCGAGCCCCACCGATTTGACCTGGCTGTCGTAGACCTTCTGGACCGCCTCGAACTTCTTGGCGGCCTCGTCCCACTGCTTGGCGGCGGTCTCGAGGAGGGACAGATCGATGGTCATGACCTGGTGGTACGTGAGCACGAGCCCCCCTCTACTGGTACTTCGAGATACGGGACGGGTACGGGATGTCCTCCGGGTACTGACTGGGCGGGACAACCGCCGAGAGCCCCGTCCCCACCATGTAGTCATTGTTGAGGAAATACGTGTTGGCCCCGCTCAGCGCCGACTTCTCCTGCGAGAGACGGGCCTGGAGCGCCTTCACCGACGCATGCCACCCTTTAAGGGCTTCGCTGAGCCCACTCCCCGTCGCCCAGTCCTTGAACTCCTTCTGGGCCTTCTCGGTCGATTCGTCGACGCACTCGCCGGCCGTCTTGGTGTCCGGCTGGACAGTGTCTTCCAACGCCTTGACGGCGCTCTTCTTCCTGGAGGAGCTCGACTTGAACGTGAGCACTCCGGGCAGTCCCGGGCCAGGGGGGTCCGTCTGGTTGAGCTGCATGTGGGTGGACTTCTGCCCCGCGGCAGCGTCGGTGCGGAGCTTGGACCACTCGTCCTCAAAGGTCATGATTCCCCCATGGCTAGGCATCAAGTGGCACGTCGCATACGGAAATTAGCCTTCCGAAGTTAGCACGCTGGTGCCTTGTTATTCACCCCTTTCCGGACGCACTGCTCGAGCGGTGGGCCGTTTTGTGTGCTTCGCCCCTCGAAGGCGAGGGTTCTCGTCGCGGAGAATGACGCCGTGACTACGCGGCGTGCCGGAAGCTCGAACCAGTGGTGTCCGGAAAGGAAACTTACGGAGATAGACGTGTGGGTGACTCGGCGGGTTCCATGGCGCGCTTCAATCACAGGTCAAGAGTTCCCTGTTACCCCCGGTTCGATAGGTCCGGGTTCAAGGGTGTCTCGTCAGCGCTTTGTGTTAGCGCAACGTTAAGTTGAGACCGGTTCTTGTTCTGGAGTGCAGAGGAGGGGTCCGCTGTGGCGGGCGGAGGCAACTCATCCTAAATGGTTGTGCGATCAACTTAACGGCAAAACAAGGGAGTTGGGAACTGCGTGAGCAATCTGGTCATCGAACCGTCGGTGACCGAAGTCGGCTTGCACCAGCGTCGGCAGAGCAGGGCCAGCAGTATTTCGGCACCGGCGAGGAAGCCGGCTAGCCGGGCGGATCTACTGGCCATGGTTGCTGTTGTCTTAAAGGGTTGAGGGAATGCGGCCCGACCGCGCGCCCTCTGCTGTCCAGGTCCCGTTTCAGGGGGGCGGGAGGCGCAGGTGGAGCTGTGGGCAGGGCGGAACCAGGCCGACGTCGCTTGAGGGCGGGGGTGGGCCTGAGGCCGAGGCGATCGCTCGCCGCCTGTTCCAGGACGTGGGCGGCCGGGACGAGGCCGAGCGGCGGGCGGCGACAGCCGGCCCTCCCGCCTGTCAGGTGACACGGAGGCTCTGCAGGGAAGCCGCTGGCGGAGTCTCCGTGCACTGTCGCGTATGAAACGAGCGCCCAGAGGAGATCGTGGGTGGCCTTAGCTGTCGCCGAGGGAGGATTGAACGCTCTGCCAGGCCTCATGCTGGTCTTGCCAGGCAGCGCTCCGGTAGAGGGCCGTTTTCGCTTCCGGCAATGACAGGCCGAGGACTTGGGATGCCACGTAAATCGTCTCGATCGGAGATTTCCCAAGATCGCGCAATTTCTGGAAAACCTCTTCCTGATCAACCAGGCCATCGTGGGTGAACTGTGACGCGAGCGCGTCCAAGAGTGGCCGATCCATACTCACCCTCCTCCCAATATCTTATCGACATCCAAGGTCATGGAGCTAGGACGCTTGAATATTGTCCCATCCGGCTTTGGGATGTGGCGCTCATAGTTGAGGACAACGGTACTGTATCCCTCGGCGCGCGCTTGTGCTGCCAGGGCATGCTTCATCTCCCTCAGCGCATCCGGTCCGATGGGCGCCCGGGCGAGTCCCTCCGTGCCCTTCGGGAATACCATGAAACCCTCGAGATGCAGAGTGTCGCCGGCGGCACGCACGGTCGCCATGGTCTCAATTGTCTGGCCGGACAGCTCGAACGAGTCGTCCCAGATATCACCGTCGACAAATCGAGGGCTTGATTTGCAGCCCTCTAGACCGAGTGGATCGGCCCAGGCGAAGGGGTTGGCGATGTAGAGATGGGCATTGTCGGCCGGGGCAAGGCCAAGTGGGTCGGGGGTGAGGTAGCGGGCGGTCTCGGGGTCGTAGTAGCGGAAGAGGTTGTAGTTGAGGCCGGTTTCCGGGTCCGCGTATTGGCCGGGGAAGCGGAGGGGGCAGTCCGTCTCGCCTGGTTGAGAGGGAAGGGGAGTGCCCCACACCGTGGCGCGAGGTTGCCAGGCGAGGGTCCCGTCGGGGGTGACCAACTCGGTCGGTGTGCCCATCAGGCCCGTGACGATCGCGTGGAAGCGGGCGTCGTACTCGGACTGCGAGGCGGTCCCGGTCAGGGGGGCCAGCGGGCGGTCGGTGCCGGGGACAGCCTCGAGTATCTGGTGTGTGGACTGGGATACCGGGCGGTGGGTGCCCGGCGCGTACTCCCACGTCGTTGCTGTGCCATCCGGGGTCGTTTGTTCCGCCAGGCGGGTGCCGTCCCAGGCGAAGGTGAGGGTGGTGCCGTGGGGGCCGGTCTTGGATATGCGGCGGCCCAGGGGGTCGTAGGTGTAGGTCCACTCCTCGCCGTGGGGGGTGGTGGCTTTGGTGAGGCGGTCTTCCGCGTTCCAGGTGTAGGTCCAGGTGCGGGTCTGGCCGTTGAGGAGTTTGCGGGTCCTGCGGATCAGGCGGCCTGCGACGTCGTGTTCGTAGGTTGTGCGGCCCGCGTGACGGATGAGGGTGCCCCGGTAGGCGCGGTCGCCCTCCGCCGGGTGGCCGGGGGCGGTGGCGTGGGTCTGGTTGCCGGCCGGGTCGTAGGCGTACTTCTCCGTCCAGCCGTGAGCCCGCACCCCTGTCACCCGACCCACGCGGTCCAGCGCGAATTCGCGGGTCCCGGTGGTCAGTTCACGGATCTCGGTGACGTAGCCGTCGGGACGGTAGGTGTACGTGCGGTGTTGCAGCAGGTCCACGGACGAACTGGAGATGCTCTGGGCCGCCAGACGGCCCGCTGTGTCCCACGCCTGCGAGAGGGTGATCTCTCCCGTGGTGCGCTGGGTCTCGCGGCCTGCGGCGTCGTGGGTGAAGGCGAGGGTGTGGCCGGCCGTGGTGAGCCTGGCGGGCCGGTCGGCCGCGTCGTAGCTCCAGATGGAGGTCAGACCCGAGGGTGTCGTGCGACGGGTGCGATTGCCCGCCGCGTCGTACGCGTACGTCGTCACCCGGCCGCCCGACACCTCCGATATGACGCGGCCCGCCCCGTCACGCTCCCAGCTCAGCTCTGCCCCGGCGTTCGCCGCGTGGCGCAGATTGCCGCGCGCGTCATAGGCGTAGGTCGTCACCTCGCCGGTGGCCTGGTCGTGCTGGGCGGTCACACGGCCGACCGAGTCGAGGGTGTAGCGCAGGGTTTCGCCCAGCGGATTGGTACGCGCGGTCAGGCGGCCCGCCGCGTCGCGCTGGTAGGTGTGGGTGGCGCCGTTGAAGTCGGTTTCCGCGATCAGACGACCCGCCGCGTCGTACTCGTACACCCACCGGTCGCCCTGGGGGTTGGTGACCTGGGTCAGACGCAGCTCGGTGTCGTGTTCAAAGGTGTAGGTGGCACCGTCGGGGTCGGTGCGGATGGCGGGCAGGTCGAAATGGGTGTGGGTGTAGGTGGTGGTGTTCCCGGCCGCATCCGTGTGCCGGGCCAGATTGCCCTCGGTGTCCCACTGCCACACCTCACGGGCCCCGTCCGGGCTCTCACGCCACGCGGGCCTGCCCTCGATCGTCCAGCCATAACGGGTCGTGCGCCCCAGGGGATCGGTGACGGCCGTGATCCGGCCGTGCGGACCCCGCCGGATCCGGGTGGTGTGGCCCAGCGGATCGGTCACCGCCACCGGCAGCCCCGCCGCATCCGTGAGCACCTGGGTGGTGTGGCCCAGCGGGTTGGTGATGGAGGACAGGTGACCCGAGCTGTCGTAGGTGTAGTGGGTGATGGCGCCGCTGGGGTCGGTGGTGGACGTGCGCGCCCCACGCGCATCGTAGGTGTGGCGCCATATTGCGCCGTCCGGCTCCTGGATCTCCAGCGGCAGGCCCCGGTCGTCGTAGACGGCCTCGGTGACGGTGCCGTCAGGCTGTTCGACGGCTGCCAGCCGGCCCTGCTCGTCGTAGCGGTAGTGCGTGGTGTGGCCGAGGGGGTCGGTCACAGCAATGGGGTGGCGGTTGGTCTCGTCCCACTCGGTCCGGGTGGTGTTCCCCAGCGGATCTGTCTGTGCGATGACCTTGTACGCCTCGTTGCAGACGTAGGTGGTGGTGTGGCCCTGCGAGTCGGTGTAGCGGGTGGTGCGGGCCTCGCTGTCGTAGTGCAGACGGCCCGAGAGGACGCCGTCCGGACCGATCCCGCGCAGCACCCGACCCCGATGATCGTAGACGTAGGCGTAGGTGGTGCCGTTGCGGTCCGTCCACGAGGTGATCCGGTGCTGATCGTCGTACTGGTACCGCAGCGGCAGACCAGTGGAGTTGATGACCTCTGTCAGGTCGCCCGCTTCGTCGTAGCCGAAAGAGATCAGGGTCGTGCTGCGCTCGTGGCCGTCGCCGTGCAACAGGCGCAGGCCCGTGATCCGCAGCCGGGTCGGGTCGGTGTCGATGGCGATGCGGTAGCCACCGGAGTGAGTGACCTCTGTCGGTGCGCCCTGTGTGTTGTACGTGATGTCGATGCGGTCGCCCTCACCGGAGCGGTCGGTGATCGCTGTCAGCGCCAGTTCCCGGCCGCCCAGCGGCAGGGGAGCGAAGTGCAGGGTGCGGTTGTGCTCGGGGACGGTGATGGTGAACGCCCCGTCGGGCTTGCCGTCCCAGCGCAGTGGCCAGCGCGGACCGTTCGTGGGCAGCACGGGCACATCGCGCTCGGGCACCGGGTAGGTCAGGAGCATGCCGTCGTCGGTGATGTAGACGACGCCGGCGTCGTCGATCTCCAGGCGCTGGTCGAGCGTGCCGGCCCAGGTGCGGCCGAACCAGCCCCCGCACGGATGCCCCGACACATAATGCCGCTCCAGCACCAGCGGCAGCGCGCCGGGCAGGCTGACATCGGTGGCGGACATCACCATCTCACCGGTCGCCACATCAATCGGCTCACCGGTCGTGCACTTGTCCCCGCCGGGCGTACAGCTCCGCTTCGGGTCACCGTCCACCCGCCGGCGCGCACTCCCGTCCCGCCGCAGCCCCCGCTCACGGCTCAGCAGACGCTGCGCGGCATTCTTGGCCACCGAACCACCACGGCGCACCGCACCCGAGCCACCGGTGGCCAGGGCGAGAAGCAATTCCGGAGTGAGCTGCCCGGCGGCGCGGGCGGGGTTGCGCTGCCACTCCTCCCAGTTCGTGACCGCCTTCGCGAACTCCTTCGGATGAGCGACGGCATAGGCGATACCGTCCTGGGCCCCCGCCAAGTGCAGGCCCAGGCCCTGGGGGCCGTCCTTGACGAGGTCGTCGAAGCCCTCGTACCAGTCGTACAGGGTGTCGCCCGCGCCGCCGACGAAGTCTCCGAACCCCTTCTTGACCTTGTCCCAGCCCCTGGGCGTCGGCGGCTTGTCCGGCGCCTTCTCCGCCGCCTTGGCGAGTTTCTTCTTCGCCGCGTCGACGACGGGCCGCAGCTCGCTCTCCAGCTTGTCCAGCCGCCGGTAACAGCCCTCCAGCGCCGCGATCCCCGGATCGTCCTCGGGCGGACGCTCGGGTAGCGGATCGTCGCCGCGGTCCTCCGCGGCGATGTAGTCGTTGTAGTCCTTCCAGTACTTCTTGGAGGCCGCCCGCGCCGCGTCCGCGTCCTCGATGATCGGCTCGACCCGCTTCTGGACGGAACGCAGCTTGTCCGCGTACGAGTCCAGGGCACTCGCGGCGGCGGTGAAGTACGTCTTCGCGGACTCCAGCTCCCGGGGTAGCTTCTCCGTCGCCCTCTCGAACCCCTCCGAACCGGCCCCGGTCCAGTTCATCAGCATCAGGGCATCGAGCTGGTCACGCCCGTCCTTGAACGCCCCCGCGTAGGCGCGCAGCTTGACGGCCAGGTCATCGATATCGGACGGATTGCCGTAGATCACCTCAGAGGGCTTCGCGCCCGGCGGTATTCGCTCCTGGGAACCACCCTCCATCGCATCACGCTGGGTCATGCGATCGTCCCCTTCGAGCCCCCGTCGACCTCCCAGCCGCTGTCATAACGCTTACGGGGATTGGTCGGCACGTCATGGGCGCCACCGGACCCGTCATCATCGAGCCAGGGCTCCTGATAGATCTCCGGTGGCGGGTCGAACTTCGGCCGGGACCCGTTCTGCCACGCCCTCAGCCCGTGCTCTCCAAACGGCAGCTTGGCGATGTTGTCCGCGGTCGGCGCGAAATCCTTGATCCGCAACAAATCCGCCAACACGTAGGCGGCGATCACTTCCCGTAGCGTCTCCACCACCGCGTCCGTGTGCTCTGCCACCCGCCCCATCCCGAACCCCCAGGACGAGAGCATCTTCTCTGCCGCGTCATAGACATTGAAGTCAGCCGAATTCTGGATGTGATCGGCCAGGTTCTTCCAGTCGCCTTTGATCTTGCGTGCGGCGACCACTGACTCCTCCAACGGAGTCAAAACCCTGCGTACCGAGGCAATCTCAATCTTGTAGCCGTCGCCCGGCTTCGGACCGCCTGAAGACGTTCCCTCGTCATGGCCCGTCACTTTGCAACCCCCGTGTTCGCGGTCTCACGTGCCTCCGCGCTCAGCAGAGAGGGACCCTCGCCTGGCTGATTGATCAACAACCCTACAGCCTCAGCCCTACCACCTCAGGTGGTAGGGCTGCGCGGGCATGCTGACGGCCACCATGCGGGTCTTGATCTGCTGGCGACGCGATGGTGGGTGGGCTCAGGGAACCGCTGGCTTGTCCCAGTGGATGGTGACAGGGCCATCTGGCAGTTGATCCGCGCCGGGGCACTTGAACCAGTCCTGGGTCAGGTCGCGCACTGCTTGGGCGGTGAACTCTGTGAGAGCACGCAGCCCTCTGGTCGACCTATTCAGCTTCTTGCCGGCTTCGACTTCGCGATCCACGACGGTGGCGTTTGCGCCTATTAGCAGCCACTTTGTGACAGTTCTAGGGGTATTGATGCATGAGACGTATAGGTTAATGGCCCCTTCTGTGGTTAGGGATCCGTGCGCCTTGCCTAAGGAGACGGGAATGCCTTTGGGATGATAATTGCGCTTATGGCCGAGAGCATCCTGGTATGCGACGTAAATCGCACTATCGTCTGCCTTGACTTCGCAAGTTCCCAGGGATGACCAGCCGCCAAAGGTGTCGGCGTCCTCCGTGTATTTCGATCCCTTGGTGGGCAGGAGGGGTGCCGCCTTTTCGCTGGAAATGCGGTTATGGCAGATCCGTTGAGGGATATTGGCGACCTGGGTATCCGACCTCAGCTCGTGTGTTGCCCACCATATCCCGGGGCCGAGTGCCAGGGTCAAGGTGGCGACGATCCCCTTGCGTCGAGTCGTGAGTAGTGGTTTCAGCCTCATGTGCGAGAGGCACCTGCTTCCTTATGAAGCCTCGACGGCGTTGGCCTGGTATGCTGCATCATATGCCCTCTGCGCGGCGTTTTTGACGCTTTGGGTCTTGTCCATGCCCGCTTCGGCTACGGCATCATAAAAAGCTTGCTTTGCCCTTTGGGCCCTCTTGACGCGTTCGGTTGTCAGATATGCATCTCGGTTTTCTTGAACCTCTTTCGCTGCAGCGTCCGGGTCCGCTGCTTTGTGGTCGAGGACAGCCTCTCGTACGTCCTCGACCACCCATCCGGCGACATCGCCGGCCACGGGAATATTGTCGATGGTGCCAATCCCCAGATCCACCAATCGACCCAGCCATCCGTCTCCAGCTTCCAGTGAATCGTTGTATTCTTTGGCCTTCTGTACGCTGTTGTCAGCAGCTGCTATTGCATCGGCCCGGCCCTCGGCCGTGTTTCCTTCGACCCTTGCGCCGGGAACCACGGCAAGCTCGGCCAGATCCCCGACATCTACCTTGTCCCCGCGATGAGTTATTGCATTGCGGAGTGTTTCGCTGGTCACTGCTTCCTGAGCTTGTGTGATGGTTGCGTATGCATTGGGGTCTGCTGTGGTCGTCTTCAGGAACAGATCTAGAGCATGTTTGTCCTCCGGCCTTGAGAGATTCGGTTCAGCGCCAGTGTCTCTGATGTAGCCACTTTCGTCCCCACCTGCGTAAACTCGCTGGATATCGTGCATGTACTCTGCGGACATATTGCCAAGGCTGCCCGCAATCGGCGCGAGTTCGCCGTCGCCCTTGAAGAGATCGGGGTTCGCAGCCACTTTTTTCACCACTGAGCCGAAGACGTTGGCTTGCTCCTCCGTGTGAGGCTTGGAGGGTGCGTCGCTGTCGTACGGACGCCCGGACGTGGCGGACTCGAGGGCGTGTCCGAGTGCTTCCTTGCCGAAATTCTCGGTGTCGGAGACTTTGATGCCTGCGGCGCCGTACGCCCACTCACGTGCGCCCTTTCCGTCCTTGTCGCCGAGGAAGTAGTCGAGGTTGCTGATCTTCTTGAGTCCGTCGTGCTCGCCCTCACCTGTAGAGCCGTTGAAGAACGCTGTCGACGCTTCAGGGCTGTGCGAGAGACCTTCCAAGAGGCCGGTCATGGGATCCCAACCGGGACCGCCGTCCTTGTCGAGGTTGAGGCCGAACCTGTCCACTCCGAGGCCCGAGTACGAGTTGTGCGGCTCCGGCCAGGCCCACGGCTGCTTGCGCTCGAAGGTGACCATGTCCTCTGCGATGGGAGTGAGGAACGACTTGTCGTAGCTACCATGCCGTAAAAGCGTTCCGAGAACTTGGTAGCCTCGAATTTCGACCCGGGCGTTGTTCTTTTCGAATGTGAGAGGTGCACGGCCCACCCGCTTGAGTTCGGTTTGCCACGCCTTCCCGAGATAATCCCTGTCCTCCCGGAACGCTGTACTGGGGTCGTCCTTCCCGGTGGGAGGCCGGGTCGCCGTGGCGAGTGCCTTGCCCATGCTTGTCTGGATGCTGTGGGCGAGCTTGAACTGCGTCTTGTCGCCTTCCGCCGAGGCGTCGAGTGCGATCTGTGCCTGGAAGCGCAGGGCGTCCTTCGGGCCCAGAGCCTTATAGAAATCGACAGTGAACTCGCGGTCCTTGGAGTTGTACGCCAAAAGCTGCCTGAGTTCGGTGAGTTCCGTGATGCTGAGCTCACCACCATCCCGATACTTCGCAAGACTCTTCCTGGCGAGTTGGACTGCCCGCTCGGACTGGACGTCGTCCAGGGAGTCGTACTTCGCATGACCGAAGTTGTGGCTGTCGTTACCGTGGATCTTCTTCAGAGCTCGTGATGCCGAGTTGTCGATCTCATCGGCCTGAGCAATGAGATTGTTGATTCGGCTTTCCAGGCGGTCCTTGTAGTCGAGTTGCTCCTGCGTCTGCGTGTCATTGCTGTCGCGCTGATGCAGATAGACGCATGACACCGTGCCGTCAGGGAGGCCTGTGACCTGAATGTGCTGCTTCTTGGCTTCCACATCCACGGCCTCCTTCAGAGCCGACTGGACCGCCACCAGATCCGCGTGGGCGTCGCGGAGCATGGCCCAGATGGCTTTGGCCTCGGTGTGGGCGTCGCTGAATTCTTTGGCGGTCTTGCGTACGAAGGGTCTGGTGACATCGGCGTTGACGCCGGCCCAGCGGGCGGCCTCGGATTGCTTCACCATGCCATTCCTGGCATCCGTGGCCAGGGTCTCGAGTTGGTCGACCATCTCCTTCCAGTCGTCGGCTGCCGAGCCGAGGCTGGTTAAGGAGACCTGGTACAGGTCGTCGAAAGTCAGGCGCCCCATCTCCGGTCCCCGCCCTTCCTACTCGTAGTACTTGGAGATCTCGGAGACCGGCATGGCGGCTCCGTCCCGGCGCGCCATGTCGGCGGCGATCTTCGCGTCCGTATGCGCCTGCGACTTCTTCGAGTAGTCGAGGTGGTTGGAGATATGGGCACAGGCCTGGAGGAGCGTCTTGAGCTGGTCGTTCCAGATCATGGTCATGGTGGTGAGAGCACCGCCCAAGGTGAAGTGGTGCGTGGTCAGCACGCTCGCTGCCTTGGCCGTCGAGCCGTCGTCCTTGGCCCCCCGGGTCATGTCTCCGGCCTTCTTCAAGCGGTCATGGAGTAAGAACGCCTCGTGGCCGACCCGTCCGAGATCGTCTCGGTACACGATGAGGTCGCCGGACGCAGTGGCGGGTGATGTCTTGCCGGCTTCATTGAGACGCATGCGCGTCGTCGCTTCGGCCCGAAGTCCCTTCCACTCTTGTTCAAAAGACACGCTTCTCTCCCCAGGCATGCGTGTTGTATCAAAGTCGTAAGTAACCAGCAGCATAAGGTAGTTGACTGAGAGTGGAGGCAGTCGAAGGAGCGTGTCGCCGAACAAAAAGACCTCTGCCCCGGGCCGGGCGGCCCGGGGCAGAGGTCTGTGGGTGGTCGGAGAGGCCGGCCTACTGGTCCGGCAGCCAGCCCAGCTGCACCAGCGGCGTCCCCCGCTTGCGGGAGACGAAGAAGCCGCGGCCCGGGGGCATGGGGCGGGGGCGGACGCCGCCGAGGAGGTCGCCTTCTGTGGGGTCGCCGGAGAGCATGACGCCCTGGGCGCCGAGTTCCTTGATGCGCTGCATGAAGGACTCGAACATCGAGCGGGAGGCGCCGGCGGAGTTGCGGGCGATGATGAAGCGCATGCCGACGTCGCGGGCGAAGGGGAGGTTGTCGGTGAGGACGGCCATGGGGTTGCCGCTGCTGGTGGAGACGAGTTCGTAGTCGTCGATGATGACGAAGAACTGGGGGCCGCTCCACCAGCTGCGGTCGCGCAGCTGCTGGGGGGTGATGTCCGGCTTGGGGGCGCGGCGTTCCATGAGGCCGTTGAGGGCGGTGGTGTGGACCTGGAGGGCCGAGGCGATCGGCGCGTACTCCAGGAGGTGGGTGTCCGGGATGACGTCGAGCAGTGAGCGGCGGTAGTCGCCGACCACGATCTTCGCCTCGTCCGGGCCGTACCGTTCGGTGATCTGCTTGGCGATGAGCCGCAGCAGGGAGGTCTTGCCGGATTCGCTCTCGCCGAAGATGAGGAAGAAGGGGTCGGACTCGAAGTCGACGAAGACCGGTTCGAGGTTGGTCTCGTCGATGCCGATCGCGATGCCCTGCTGGGGGAATTCGAAGCCCTTGGGCAGGTCCTCGGCGCGCAGCCGACGGGGGAGGAGCCGGACGCGAGGGGCGTGGGGGCCGTTCCAGTTGGTGCGGACCGCGCGGATCAGCTCGCCGCTGGCGTCGGTCATCTCGTCGGGGTCGCTGCCCGAGTCGATACGCGGCTGGGCGCCCATGAAGTGCAGCTTCTCGGGGAGCTGGCCGCGGCCGGGGACGCCCACGGGCACGTTCGCGGCGACCTTGCGGTCGAACTCGGAGTCCATGGTGTCGCCGAGGCGCAGCTCGAGGCGGTTGAGGAGCTGGTCCTTCAGCGCGGCGCGGACCTCCATGTTGCGGGAGGCCGTGACCACGACGTGGATGCCGTAGCCGAGGCCGCGGCTGGCGATGTCGGCCACGACCCCTTCCAGCATGTCGTACTCCTGCCGGAAGTTGGCCCAGCCGTCGATGATCAGGAAGACGTCGCCCCAGCCCTGGTCCGCGTGCTCGCCGCGGGACCGCTGGCGCCGGTAGGTGGCGATCGAGTCGATGTTCTTGGCGCGGAAGTACTCCTCGCGCCGGGCCAGGATGCCGGCCACCTCGGCGATGGTGCGCCGCACCCGCTCGGGGTCGAGCCGGGAGGCGACGCCGCCGACGTGCGGCAGGTCGGCGATGGCGCTCATGCCGCCGCCGCCGAAGTCCAGGCCGTAGAACTGGACCTCGGCCGGGGTGTGGGTGAGCGCGAAGGCCGAGATGAGGGTGCGCATCAGCGTGGACTTGCCGGACTGCGGGCCGCCGACCACCAGCATGTGGCCCGCGGCGCCCGAGAAGTCGCGGTAGAGCACGTCACGCCGCTGCTCGAAGGGCTTGTCGATGAGGCCGAGCGGGACGACGAGGTTGCCCAGGCGCGGGTATTCGGGCGCGGTGAGGCCGCGGCCCTCGACCGGGGACAGCGGCGGCAGCAGCTGGTCCAGCGAGGGGGCCTCGTCCAGCGGCGGCAGCCAGACCTGGTGGGCCGGGGCGCCCTGGCCCTCCAGGCGGCGGACGATGACGTCCAGGACCGTGTCGGCGAGCGCGTCGTCCTCCTGGCGGGCCGGGGTGGTCAGCGCGGCCGGGTCCGGGGTGGTGTACGTCACCGGGACGGGCGCGGCGGTGAAGAGCACCGGCCGGCGCTCGATGGGCAGCGAGGTGCCGTCGAAGTCGGCGGGGGCAGCGCCGGTCCGGTACACGCCCGACACGTAGGCCGCCTTGAAGCGGGTCATCTCGTCCGTGCCGAACTTCAGGTAGCCGGAGCCGGGGACGGACGGGAGGTGGTACGCGTCCGGCACGCCCAGCGCCGTACGGGACTCGGCGGCCGAGAAGGTCCGCAGACCGATCCGGTACGAGAGGTACGTCTCCAGGCCGCGCAGCCGGCCCTCCTCCAGCCGCTGCGAGGCCAGCAGCAGGTGCACGCCCAGGGAGCGGCCGATGCGGCCGATCTGGATGAACATGTCGATGAAGTCGGGCTTGGCCGTCAGCAGCTCGCTGAACTCGTCGATCACCAGGACGAGGGAGGCCACGGGCTCCAGCGGGGCGCCGGCCGCCCGCGCCTTCTCGTAGTCGTGGATGTTGGCGTAATTGCCGGCCGCGCGCAGCAGCTCCTGACGGCGCTGCAGCTCACCGGTGATCGAGTCGCGCATGCGGTCGACCAGCGTGAGGTCGTCCGCGAGGTTGGTGATGACCGCCGCGACATGCGGCAACTGCGACATCCCCGCGAAGGTCGCGCCACCCTTGAAGTCCGCCAGGACGAAGTTCAGCGTCTCGGAGGAGTGGGTGACCGCGAGCCCCAGCACCAGGGTGCGCAGCAGCTCGGACTTGCCCGAGCCGGTGGCGCCGACGCACAGACCGTGCGGGCCCATGCCGTCCTGCGCCGCCTCCTTGAGGTCCAGCATCACCGGCGAGCCGTCCTCGCCGACCCCGATCGGCACCCGCAGCCGCTCGGCCAGCGACCGCGGCCGCCAGGTCCGCGAGACGTCCACCGAGGCCGCGTCGCCGAGCCCGAGCAGGTCGGTGAAGTCCAGGTTGGCCAGCAGCGGTTCGTCGTCGTCGCCCCCACCCATGCGCAGCGGCGCCAGCTGCCGGGCGAGCGCGTCCGCGGCCTCGAGCGACAGCACGTCCGGGACCCCGTCGTACACCGCGACCTGCGACAGCAGCTCCAGCTTGCCCGGCCGTACGATCACCGAGAGGCCGCCGCGCAGCTCGTCGAGGTCGCCCGGCACCACCTCGATGACGGTGACGCCCTGCAGGCCCTCCTGCGCCGCGAACGCCGACTCCGGGGGCACCATCCCGCCGTCCAGCACGACCACCACATGCGGCTGGTCGAGCAGCGGCTGGGCGTCCTTGCTGAACCGGGACCGGCCCTCCAGCCGACCCTTGAGCAGCTCCTCCAGCTCCGCGAGGGAGTCGCTGAACAGCCGCCGCGCGCCCGCACCGTCGATCGCGCCGGGCACCTGCAGATGCGGCAGCCACTTCGTCCAGTCCCAGTAGGGCGTCGCGCTGCGCGGCGCGACCACCGCGATGACCAGGTCCTCGGGCGAGTGGAGGGTGACCAGCTGGGCGACGAGCGCGCGCGCCGCGCCCCGTACGGAATCCGGCTCCCCGGAGATCGTCACGTGGTAGAAGGCGCGCAGCGACACGGCCATCGGCATGTGGTCCAGCGACCCCTGGGTCGCCAGGAACTTCTGCATCGCGCCCGCCGTCAGCGGCTCCAGCTCGTCGACCGCGGCCGTGTCGGGGGCGATCAGCGGGGTGGACAGCTGCTGGGAGCCGAGCCCGATCCGGATCTGCCCGAAGTCGTTGTCGCTCGTCCGCCGTTCCCACACCCGGCTGCCCTCGGCCACGATCGACCACAGCTGGTCGGGGGAGGGGTGCAGATAGAACTGCGCGTCGCGCTGGGCCCGCGCCGTGCGCCGTACCGTGCGCCGGGTCTGTGCCAGGTACTTGAGGTAGTCGCGGCGCATGTCGGCCATCTGGCCCTGCGAGCCCTGCCGGTGCCGGATGAACATCGCCACCGTCATGCCGAGCGTGGAGAACATCATCATCACGCCCATGATCTTCATCATGGGCGCGGCGCCGGGCATGAAGAAGTAGACCATCGAGGAGGCCATGCCCAGCGTCGGCAGCAGCTGCATCAGCACGCCCTCTTGCTGGCCTCGCGGCAGCTCAGGGGGCGCTTCGAGGCGGAGTTCCTCGCTCGGCACCTCGGGCGGGAGAGCCCGCGGTTGGCGCTTGACGACGACCTGGCTCACCGGTTCCCTCAACCCCTCGTCGCAGATGAACAGTTCCTCTCCGGCACCCCCGTGGCGACGGACTCCCTCTGCGAGACGGCGATCCTACCGACGTATGAGCTGTCAGGCCCCGGTAGGGTGGCCGCCGCACGCCTGGTACCGGCGCCGCAGCGAAGCGAACAGGGGGCCTTAAAGGTGAGTACGTCCGCCACGACCGGCTTCTGCAGGGTGACCGTGGTCGCACCTGACAGTCGGATCGATGTGGCTCTTCCGGAGGACATCGCGGTCGCCGACGTCTACCCCGAGATCCTCCGTCTGACCGGCCAGACCCAGCCCGTGGGCGCCCCGACCGGTTACCACCTCGTACGCCGCGACGGCACCGTCCTGGACGGCGCGCTGACGCTGGCCGCCCAGCAGGTGCTCGACGGCGAGCTGCTGTCCCTGCGCCCCTTCGCCGAATCGCTGCCGCCCGCCGTCTACGACGACGTGTCGGACGCGATCGCCTCGGCCGTCACCCGCGACCGGACCCTGTGGAGCGACCGGTTCCTGCGCGCGTTCGGGCTGTTCGGCGGCTCGCTGCTGCTGATCCTCATGGGCTTCGTGCTCTGGTTCGCCGACCCCCTCAAGCACGACATGCACGGTCTGCCGGGCATCATCGCCGCCGCCGTCGCGGTGCTGCTGACGGCCCTGTCGGGGGTGCGGGCACGGGTCTACGAGGACCGCGCCTCCGCGATCGCGCTGGGCCTGGCCGCCCTCCCGCACGCCATGATCGCGGGCTCGGGGCTGCTCGCCCTCGACCGGGGCGAGGGCGTCGGCCGACTCCAGTTCCTGCTCGGCTGCGTGGCCGTCCTCGTCGTCTCGGTCGCCCTGGTGGTCGCCATGCCGACCGGCGACGCCCCGTTCGTCGCCGCGGTCTTCGCCTCCACGGTCGGCACCCTCGCCACCTTCTGCGCGATCCTCACCGAGGTCAGCCCCACCGAGACCGCCGCGGTCTGCGCCGCCGTCGCGATCGGCGCCGTCGCGTTCCTGCCGGGCCTGTCGGCGCGCGTCGCCCGGCTGCCCATCGGCTACGCCGCGCCGCGCTCGGCGGCCGAGGACGACGACCTCGACCCCGGGTCCGGGCCCGCCCCGGAGCCCGTGGACGCCGACCGCATCGCCGCCCAGGCCCGCCGCGGCCACGAGATGCTGCTCGGCCTGGTCGGCGGCTGCTCCGCCGTCGTCGTGGGCGCCGCGGCCGTGCTCGGCTTCTCCGACAACGTCTGGGGCCAGGTGCTCGCCCTGACCTCCGGCCTCGCGATGCTGCTGCGCGCCCGGCTCTTCCGCTACACCGCCCAGGTCGCCTCCGTCCTGGCCGCGGGCCTGATCGCGCTGGGCCTGCTCGTCCTCGGGCTGTCCCTGAACCCGCCCGGCGACGCCATGTTCAAGCTGCTGGTCCAGCACGACAGTGGCCCGCTGGACGTCCGTACGATCTGGCTGGCCGCCTCGGTCACGGCGGGAGCCGCGCTGATCACCGGCATCGCGCTGATCATTCCCAAGAAGGGGCTGTCCCCGTTCTGGGGCCGCTTCTCCGACCTGGCCGAGAGCGCGCTGCTGCTCTCCCTGGTCCCGCTGACCCTGGCCGTGCTGGACGTCTACAGCTCCGCGCGCAGCCTGACCAGCGGATGACGCGAGGCCAGACCGGCGGCTGACGCGAGGCCTGGCCAGCGTGCCCAGCGGCCTGATCCGCGGAGGAAGCGCAGCCTGACCAGCGGGTGACGCGCCCCTCGACCGGCGCGGCCCGACCAGCCGGTCAGGAGGGTGGCCGACGGCTGGTACGCTGTGTGACGGCCGTTTGTGTACGCGCCCCCGGAGTCTCGTACGAGCACTCTGGAGACAGCGCCCAGCGGACCCCGCCTCCCGAGTCATGGAAGCTCCCCTGAGACACAGACCAGGGGCACTCGGTGGCCGAAGAACCCTGAAGGAGTACCGCGTGTCGCTCGACGCCGCTACGAAGAAGCAGATCATGGCCGAGTTCGCCACCAAGGAGGGCGACACCGGTTCCCCCGAGGTCCAGGTCGCGCTGCTCTCGCGCCGCATCTCCGACCTGACCGAGCACCTCAAGACCCACAAGCACGACCACCACTCCCGCCGTGGTCTGCTGCTCCTGGTCGGCCAGCGCCGCCGCCTGCTGCAGTACCTGGCGAAGAAGGACATCACGCGCTTCCGTGCGCTCGTCGAGCGCCTGGGCATCCGCCGCGGTGCGGCGGGCGCCAAGTAAGACGCCGTGGTAGGGAGCGGTTCCCGGGACAGGGGACCGCTCCCTTTGCCGTACGTGCCGCCGAACCCGCGCGGCGCGCTACGCCACCGGGACCGACCGCGGCTAGCGCGCCCCGCGCGCCGTCCCCACCGGAATCCACAGCCGTCGTGAGGACGGGCGAAGCTTTGTAGTCTGGTCCCAACAACGTCATAACGAACGAGGAGGAGCGCCTCATTCCCGTGGCGCCGGCGCCCTGAGAGCCGGTCCTCGGTAGTGGCTCCCGGAACTGGCAATTCCGGTGGCTTCGATCGAAGACCGGCCCGGCCGCCGGCTCAACGCCAGGGGCGCTGCTCCACCACCGTCCCCCGTCACACGGACGAGGGACGCAGAAGAGGAGATTTTCCTGGTGGAGAACGAGACCCACTACGCCGAGGCCGTCATCGACAACGGCGCCTTCGGCACCCGCACCATCCGCTTCGAGACGGGCCGCCTGGCCCGTCAGGCCGCCGGCTCCGCCGTGGCCTACCTGGACGACGACACCATGGTGCTGTCGGCCACCACCGCATCCAAGAACCCCAAGGACCAGCTGGACTTCTTCCCGCTGACCGTCGACGTCGAAGAGCGGATGTACGCCGCCGGGCGCATCCCCGGCTCGTTCTTCCGCCGTGAGGGCCGCCCCTCCGAGGACGCGATCCTCACCTGCCGGCTGATCGACCGCCCGCTGCGCCCGTCCTTCAAGAAGGGCCTGCGCAACGAGATCCAGATCGTCGAGACGATCATGGCGCTCAACCCCGACCACCTCTACGACGTGGTCGCGATCAACGCCGCCTCCTGCTCCACGCAGCTGGCCGGCCTGCCCTTCTCCGGGCCGATCGGCGGCACCCGGGTCGCCCTGATCAAGGGCCAGTGGGTGGCCTTCCCGACCCACTCCGAGCTGGAGGACGCCGTCTTCGACATGGTCGTGGCCGGCCGTGTCCTCGAGGACGGCGACGTCGCGATCATGATGGTCGAGGCCGAGGCCACCGAGAAGACCATCCAGCTGGTCAAGGACGGCGTCGAGGCGCCGACCGAGGAGGTCGTGGCCGCCGGCCTCGAGGCCGCGAAGCCCTTCATCAAGGTGCTCTGCAAGGCCCAGTCGGACCTGGCCGCCAAGGCCGCCAAGCCCACGGCCGAGTTCCCGATCTTCCTCGACTACCAGGACGACGTCCTGGAGGCGCTCACCGCCGCCGTCCGCGACGAACTCGCCCAGGCGCTGACCATCGCGGGCAAGCAGGAGCGCGAGGCCGAGCTGGACCGCGTCAAGGGCCTGGCCGCCGAGAAGCTGCTGCCGCAGTTCGAAGGGCGCGAGAAGGAGATCTCCGCCGCGTACCGGTCGCTGACCAAGGCCCTGGTGCGCGAGCGCGTCATCAAGGAGAAGAAGCGCATCGACGGCCGCGGCGTCACGGACATCCGTACGCTGGCCGCCGAGGTCGAGGCGATCCCGCGGGTCCACGGCTCGGCGCTGTTCGAGCGCGGCGAGACCCAGATCCTGGGCGTCACCACGCTGAACATGCTCCGCATGGAGCAGCAGCTGGACACGCTGTCGCCGGAGACCCGCAAGCGCTACATGCACAACTACAACTTCCCGCCGTACTCCACCGGTGAGACCGGCCGCGTCGGCTCCCCGAAGCGCCGCGAGATCGGCCACGGCGCGCTGGCCGAGCGGGCGCTGATCCCGGTGCTGCCGTCCCGCGAGGAGTTCCCGTACGCCATCCGCCAGGTCTCCGAGGCGCTCGGCTCCAACGGCTCGACCTCCATGGGGTCGGTCTGCGCCTCGACCATGTCGCTGCTGAACGCCGGTGTGCCGCTGAAGGCCCCGGTCGCCGGCATCGCCATGGGCCTGATCTCCCAGGAGATCGACGGCGAGACCCACTACGTCACCCTCACCGACATCCTCGGTGCGGAGGACGCCTTCGGCGACATGGACTTCAAGGTCGCCGGCACCAAGGAGTTCGTGACCGCCCTCCAGCTGGACACCAAGCTGGACGGCATCCCGGCGTCCGTGCTGGCCGCGGCCCTCAAGCAGGCCCGCGACGCCCGGCTGCACATCCTCGACGTGATGATGGAGGCCATCGACCGGCCGGACGAGATGTCGCCGAACGCGCCGCGGATCATCACGGTCAAGATCCCGGTGGACAAGATCGGTGAGGTCATCGGCCCCAAGGGCAAGATGATCAACCAGATCCAGGAGGACACCGGCGCCGAGATCACCATCGAGGACGACGGCACCATCTACATCGGTGCCGCCGACGGCCCGGCCGCCGAGGCCGCCCGCGCCACCATCAACGGCATCGCCAACCCGACGATGCCCGAGGTCGGCGAGCGCTACCTGGGCACGGTGGTGAAGACCACCACCTTCGGTGCCTTCGTGTCCCTGCTCCCGGGCAAGGACGGCCTGCTGCACATCTCGCAGATCCGCAAGCTCGCCGGCGGCAAGCGCGTGGAGAACGTGGAGGACGTGCTCAAGGTCGGCGCCAAGGTCCAGGTCGAGATCGCCGAGATCGACCAGCGCGGCAAGCTCTCGCTCATCCCCGTCATCGAGGACGAGGAGGGCGCGGACGCGGCGAAGGACGACGCCAAGGACGAGTCGAAGGACGAAGCTTCCCAGTGACGTCCCGTGCTCACGCGGCTACGGCCCGCCCCTCCTCGGAGGGGCGGGCCGTAGCCCGTACCCAAACGCTTCTCAAGGGTGAGAACGGAATCGGCACGGTCCGCAGGACCACGCTCCCCGGGGGCCTGCGCGTCGTCACCGAAACGCTGCCGTCGGTGCGCTCGGCCACCTTCGGCATCTGGGCGCACGTCGGATCCCGCGACGAGACCCCGGCGCTCAACGGCGCCACCCACTACCTGGAGCACCTGCTCTTCAAGGGCACCCGGCGGCGCAGCGCGCTCGACATCTCCTCCGCCATCGACGCGGTCGGCGGCGAGATGAACGCCTTCACCGCGAAGGAGTACACCTGCTACTACGCGCGGGTGCTCGACACCGATCTGCCGCTGGCCATCGACGTCGTCTGCGACATGCTGACCGGCTCGCTGATCGACGCCGCGGACGTGGAGGCCGAGCGCGGCGTCGTCCTGGAAGAGATCGCCATGACCGAGGACGACCCGGGTGACTGTGTGCACGACCTGTTCGCGCACACCATGCTCGGCGACACCCCCCTCGGCCGCCCGGTCCTCGGCACCGTCGACACCGTCAACGGCCTCGGCCGCGACCAGATCGCGCGCTTCTACAAGAAGCACTACGACCCCACCCACCTGGTGGTCGCCGCCGCGGGCAATGTGGACCACGCCGCGGTCGTCCGGCAGGTGCGCAAGGCGTTCGACAAGGCGGGCGCGCTGTCCCGTACGGACGCGGTGCCCGTCGCCCCGCGCGACGGCTCCCGCACCATCCGCGCGGCCGGGCGCGTCGAGGTGCAGGGGCGCAAGACCGAGCAGGCCCATGTCGTCCTCGGCATGCCCGGGATCGCGCGCACCGACGACCGGCGCTGGGCGCTCGGCGTCCTCAACACGGCGCTCGGCGGTGGCATGAGCTCCCGCCTGTTCCAGGAGGTCCGCGAGAAGCGCGGGCTCGCCTACAGCGTCTACTCCTACACCTCGTCCTTCGCCGACTGCGGTCTGTTCGGGGTGTACGCGGGCTGCCGCCCGAGCCAGGCGGCGGACGTCCTGAAGATCTGCCGCGACGAACTGGGCCACGTCGCCGAGCACGGGCTCACCGACGAGGAGCTGCGGCGCGCGGTGGGCCAGCTGAGGGGCTCCACGGTGCTGGGCCTGGAGGACACCGGCGCGCTGATGAACCGCATCGGCAAGAGCGAGCTGTGCTGGGGCGACCAGATGTCGGTGGACGACATGCTCGCCCGCATGGCCGCCGTCACCCCGGACGAGGTGCGCGAGGTGGCCCGCGATGTACTGGGACAGCGTCCTTCGCTGTCCGTCATCGGACCGCTGAAGGACAAGCAGGCGGCGCGCCTGCACGAGGCAGTCGCCTAGCCGGGCCCGCCGACCGGCCGGGCCCGCCGCACACCAGCGGACGACACGAGGGATTCGAACGATGAGCAAGCTGCGCGTGGCCGTTCTCGGCGCCAAGGGCCGGATCGGTTCCGAGGCCGTACGAGCCGTGGAGGCCGCCGAGGACATGGAGCTGGTCGCCGCGCTCGGCCGGGGCGACAAGCTGGAGACGATGGTCGAGGCCGGCGCCGAGGTCGCGGTGGAGCTGACCGACCCCGAGTCGGTCATGGGCAATCTCGACTTCTGCGTCCGCCACGGCATCCACGGCGTCGTGGGCACCACCGGCTGGACGGACGAGCGGCTGGCGCGGCTGCGCGGATGGCTGGACGCCGTCCCCGGCACCGGCGCCCTCATCGCGCCGAACTTCTCCATCGGCGCCGTGCTGACCATGCGGTTCGCCCGGCAGGCCGCCCGCTTCTTCGAGTCGGTCGAGGTCATCGAGCTGCACCACCCGAACAAGGCGGACGCCCCCTCGGGTACCGCCACGCGCACCGCGCAGCTGATCGCGGAGGCCCGGGAGCAGGCGGGCTGCGCCCCGCAGCCGGACGCCACGAGCACGGCCCTGGACGGCGCGCGCGGCGCCGATGTGGACGGGGTGCCGGTGCACTCGGTGCGGCTGCGCGGGCTCCTGGCCCACCAGGAGGTGCTGCTCGGCGGCGAGGGCGAGACCCTCACCATCCGGCACGACTCGACGCATCACAGCAGCTTCATGCCCGGCGTGCTGCTGGGGGTGCGGCGCGTGGTGTCCGCCCCCGGCCTGACGCTCGGGCTGGAACACTTCCTCGATCTGGACTGAGACACAGCGGTGCGCGCAAAGATCACGTATTTCGTCCTCGCGGCCGTCCTGGTCGTGTACTTCGTCCTGGTCGGCAGCCGGGGCCTCATGCTCATCGAGCAGGGCACACCGGTGACCGTGGCCTTCGGCGTGGCCGTGCTGGTGCTGCCGCTCATCGGCTTCTGGTTCCTGTGGAAGACGACGGTCTTCGCGCGCAGCGCGGACCGGCTGGCCCGGGAGCTGGAGGCCGAGGGCGGCCTTCCGGTCGACGAGCTGGTACGGACGCCCGGCGGGCGGATCGACCGGGACTCGGCGGACGCGGTGTTCGCCAAGCGGCGGGCCGAGACGGAGGAGTCGCCGGACGACTGGCGCTCGTGGTTCCGGCTGGCCGTCGCGTATCACGACGCGCGGGACACGGCGCGCGCCCGCAAGGCGATGCAGCGCGCCATCGCCCTGCACGACGGACGGCCGGTGCGGTCCCGGGGCTGACCGGGACCGCCGCGCCGGGACCGCCGCGCCGGGGGCGAACCGCCGGCCCCCTGACCCGCGGGCCCGGACGGCGAGCGGGGCAGCGGGCGGGCGGCGCAGTGGGCGAGAGCGGTCCGGTCTCAGCGGTACCGGTCCGCCCAGCCCTCGATCGCGTCGGCCGCCATGCGGAAGGCCTCGGGACGGCCGAGGAAGTCGGCGCTGTGGTCGGTGAGGGCCACCGTCGGGGCCCCGCCGCCCGCCCGCTCGACGAGCACCGCCTGGCCCTGGACGCTGCGCGGCAGTCCCAGCCACCGCACCGGCTGCTGGACGGTGCGTATCGCCGCGACCTCCGGCCAGCGCACCGTCGTGGCCGAGAGCAGGCCCGTCAGCCGGAGCCCCTCCTCGTCCATCCACACCCCCGTCCGCACAAGCCGGACGGCGCCCAGGATCACCAGCACGGCGGCCGCCACGCAGATACCCGCGGCGGGGACCGACCCCGCGAACGCGATGATCATCGCGGAGAACAGCACATACGAGGCGAGCAGCAGCAGGAGCGCGGCTCCGCCGACCCTCCAGGGGCCCGGCCGGTACGGGCGGCGCCGGCGGCCGGGGTCCTCGTACGGGAGGGGGGCCGCGGCGGCCGCCGGTCCGTCTTCGTCAAGGGCGCGGTCCGCTGTCAGGAAGGGCAGGGGCACGGATGGTCCTCACTCACACACACGTCCGGATGGGCCTGTGGTGGGTGAGGCTATCCCAGGGGCTCAGTGCCCGTTGGACGCCTCCGACTGCTGCACCTGGTGGGTGGTCCGCGGCCCGGTCTCGAGCGCGGGCAGCCCGAACAGCAGCGACCCCACGAACCCGGCGATGATCGTCAGGCCGATGAGGGTGCGGCCCGCTATCTGCGACGGGGTGGCGCGGGGGCGGGGCGGCGGGGTGACGTTGCTGCGGAACCGGTCGGCTTCGGCGATGAAGGCGAAGGGCACGGGCTCGCGCCGGCGGAACATATGGGGGCTTCTCCTTGGAACCTCGAACGTGGGCACTTCTGTGCTTCTGTCAGTAGGACGTGTGAACGAGGGGCGAGGTGCCCTATTTCGGCGACTTCAGTCAACATTTTCGCCGCTGCCACCTGGCCGGAGGGGATGTCGGTGGGGGCCCGTAAGCTGGGCGCGCCCCGAGCGATGAGAGATGGAAGGACCCGCCGGTGACCGAGACCCCCGCCGAGAGCGAGAAGGCCAGCTTCCGCAGCGATGTGACCGTCGAGCTGGTCAAGCACAGCGCGGCCGACTCCGACGTCCTGTGGGCCGCCCGGGTGTCCACGGCCGGTGAGCAGTCCCTCGAGGAGCTCACCAAGGACCCGGAGCGTTCCAAGGGGCTGATCAACTTCCTGATGCGGGACCGGCACGGCAGCCCCTTCGAGCACAACTCGATGACCTTCTTCATCAACGCCCCGATCTTCGTCTTCCGGGAGTTCATGCGGCACCGCGTGGGCTGGTCGTACAACGAGGAGTCCGGCCGCTACCGCGAGCTCCAGCCGGTCTTCTACGTCCCCGGGGAGGCCCGCAAGCTGGTCCAGCGGGGCCGCCCGGGCAAGTACGAGTTCGTGGAGGGCACCCAGGCGCAGCAGGAGCTGACCGGCCGGGTGATGGAGGACGCCTACCGCCACGCCTACGAGGCGTACCAGGAGATGCTGGCGGCCGGCGTGGCCCGAGAGGTGGCCCGCTCGGTCCTGCCCGTCGGCCTGTTCTCCTCCATGTACGCCACGTGCAACGCGCGGTCGCTGATGCACTTCCTCGGCCTGCGCACCCAGCATGAGCAGGCCGCCGTGCCCTCCTTCCCGCAGCGGGAGATCGAGATGGTCGGCGAGAAGATGGAGGCGATCTGGGCCGAGCTGATGCCGCTCACCTACGCCGCCTTCAACGCCAATGGGCGCGTCGCCCCGTAGCGCCGTTCGCGCCGTTCCTCGGGGCGGAAACCGGACACTCCCCGGACGGGTCACGCCCCCGAGGTGTCCGTATTGCGACGTTTCGTGAAGTTCATCTAGGCTGAACAAACGGATCCGGCACTGCCTGAACCCCCGAGCAGGCAGTGCCGGGTCCCATGCCGCCGCCCCGGTCGCCGCCCCGAGCGAGCACCGCGAGGCGCGCTACGAGTAGCGTGGGACCCATGGCACCGACATCCACATCGCAGACCCCTTTCGGGCGGGTGCTGACCGCCATGGTCACGCCATTCACCGCTGACGGCGCGCTCGACCTCGACGGCGCTCAGCGACTCGCCGCCCATCTGGTGGACGCCGGCAATGACGGCCTGGTCGTCAACGGCACCACCGGCGAGTCCCCCACCACCAGCGATGCGGAGAAAGCCGAGCTCGTACGAGCCGTGGTGGAAGCGGTCGGCGACCGTGCCCACGTCGTGGCCGGAGCGGGCACCAACGACACCCGGCACAGCGTCGAACTCGCCCGCGCCGCCGAGCAGGCCGGCGCCCATGGCCTCCTGGCGGTCACGCCGTACTACAGCAAGCCTCCGCAGGAGGGGCTCCTGCGGCACTTCACGGCCATCGCCGACGCCACCGAGCTGCCGGTCATGCTCTACGACATCCCCGGCCGCAGCGGCGTGCCGATCAGCACCGAGACCATCGTCCGGCTCGCCGAGCACCCGCGCATCATCGCCAACAAGGACGCCAAGGGCGACCTCGGCCGCGCGAGCTGGGCCATCGCCCGGTCCGGCCTGGCCTGGTACTCCGGCGACGACATGCTCAACCTGCCGCTGCTGTCCGTCGGCGCCATCGGCTTCGTCTCCGTGGTCGGCCACCTCGTCACCCCGGAGCTGCGCGCGCTGCTCGAGGCCCATCTGGCGGGCGATGTCGCCAAGGCCACCGAAATCCACCAGAAGCTCCTCCCGGTCTTCACCGGGATGTTCCGCACCCAGGGCGTCATCACGACGAAGGCCGCGCTCGCCCTCCAGGGCCTGCCGGCCGGGCCGCTGCGGCTGCCGCTCGTCGAGCTCACCGCCGAGGAAACGGAACAGCTCAAGCGCGATCTGGCTGCCGGCGGGGTACAGCTGTAACCAGACGCGCGCTTTTCACACCTTCGTACTTCACAACTACATACAGACACATCAAGCAAGTGCACGAATGTCACGCGCGCCATGTGCCCCAGGGGGGCACGTGGCGTGTGTGGTGAGGAGAGTCTTTTGAGCCATCCGCATCCTGAACTCGGCCCTCCGCCGAAGCTCCCCCAGGGGGGACTGCGCGTCATCCCGCTCGGCGGGCTCGGCGAGATCGGCCGCAACATGACGGTCTTCGAGTACGGCGGCCGGCTGCTGATCGTCGACTGCGGAGTGCTCTTCCCCGAGGAGGAGCAGCCCGGAGTCGACTTGATCCTGCCGGACTTCACCTGCATCCGGGACCGGCTCGACGACATCGACGGCATCGTGCTCACGCACGGCCACGAGGATCACATCGGCGGCGTCCCGTTCCTGCTCCGCGAGAAGCCGGACATCCCGCTGATCGGCTCCAAGCTGACCCTCGCCCTGATCGAGGCGAAGCTCCAGGAGCACCGCATCCGCCCGTACACGCTCGAGGTGGAGGAGGGCCGGCGCGAGCGCATCGGCCCCTTCGACTGCGAGTTCGTGGCGGTGAACCACTCCATCCCCGACGCCCTCGCCGTCGCCATCCGCACCCCGGCCGGCATGGCCGTGCACACCGGCGACTTCAAGATGGACCAGCTGCCGCTCGACGGCCGCCTCACGGACCTGCCCGCCTTCGCGAAGCTGGGAGAGGAAGGCATCGACCTCCTGCTCTCCGACTCCACGAACGCCGAGGTCCCCGGCTTCGTCCCGCCCGAGCGCGACATCTCCGGCGTGCTGCGCCAGGTCTTCGCGGACGCCCAGAAGCGGATCATCGTCGCGAGCTTCGCCAGCCACGTCCACCGCATCCAGCAGATCCTCGACGCGGCCCACGAGTACGGGAGGCGAGTCGCCTTCGTCGGCCGCTCGATGGTCCGCAACATGGGCATCGCCCGCGACCTGGGCTATCTGCGGGTCCCGGCCGGGCTCGTCGTCGATGTGAAGGCCCTCGACGACCTGCCCGACGACGAGATCGTCCTCGTCTGCACGGGCTCCCAGGGCGAGCCGATGGCCGCGCTGTCCAGGATGGCCAACCGCGATCACCAGATCCGCATCGTCCAGGGCGACACGGTGATCCTCGCGTCCTCCCTCATCCCGGGCAATGAGAACGCCGTCTACCGCGTGATCAACGGCCTGAGCCGGTGGGGCGCCAACGTCGTCCACAAGGGCAACGCCAAGGTCCATGTCTCCGGGCACGCCTCGGCCGGGGAGCTGCTGTACTTCTACAACATCTGCAAGCCCCGGAACCTGATGCCGGTGCACGGCGAATGGCGGCATCTGCGCGCCAACGCCGAACTGGGCGCGCTGACCGGCGTGCCCAAGAACCGCTGCGTCATCGCCGAGGACGGGGTGGTGGTCGACCTGGTCGACGGCGTCGCGAGGATCGTCGGCAAGGTGCAGGCGGGCTATGTGTACGTCGACGGCCTCTCGGTCGGAGACGTCACCGAGACCTCGCTCAAGGACCGCCGCATCCTCGGCGAGGAGGGCATCATCTCGGTCTTCGTGGTCGTCGACAGCACGACCGGCAAGATCGTGGGCGGCCCGCACATCCAGGCGCGGGGCTCCGGCATCGAGGACTCGGCCTTCGCCGCGGTCATCCCGAAGATCGAGGAGTCCCTGGCCAAATCGGCCTCGGACGGCGTCGCCGAGCCCCACCAGCTGCAGCAGCTGGTGCGCCGCTCGGTGGGCAAGTGGGTGTCCGACAGCTACCGCCGGCGCCCGATGATCCTCCCTGTGGTCGTTGAGGTCTGACGCCGGCTCAGCGCCTGACCGGCGCTGAGCCACGAGCGGGGCTCCCCGATTTGCATCCAGGAGCCCCGCTCCAGTACGTTTACGGCTCCGCCAGAGGGGAACCCCGAGCACTCAGCGTGCCGGGTGAGCCCGGAAGGCGGGTGGGAATCCGGCCCAGAGAATTCTGATAAAGTCGGAGACACCGAAGGGAAGCGCCCGGAGAAACCGGTGAAACGGTTTCGAAGGAAGCGTCCGTTCCTTGAGAACTCAACAGTGTGCCAAAAGTCAACGCCAGATATGTTGATACCCCGTACGGTCGGCCCAGTGTGGCTGATCGGACGAGGTTCCTTTGAAGAAACACACACAGCGAGGACGCTGTGAGCGGGCTGGATTATTCCTCCGGCCTGCTCCGCTCTCGTGGTGTTGCCGGGATAG
>NZ_BAAASD010000060.1:0-42224 GCF_039532705.1 Streptomyces sparsogenes subsp. cuspidosporus
TCGACCGCAGCTTGGACGGACTGCCATGGATCAGCTTCTTTGGATCCTCACTCTCCCCCAGCTGCATCTCATCGACGGCCGCCCCCAGCGCGTTCGCCGCCGAGTCGGACTTGTCCCGGACCCAGTCAGCACCGCTCTCCCAGCCGACGTCATCCAGCCGGTCCGCCGTCCAGTCCCCCGCGTCGTCGATCGCCCCACCGACATCCTCGACCCGGTCCTCGACCCAGTCCTCGACACCATCCGGAACGAAGTCGCCTATACCCACGCGCAGTTACCCCCGTGCAACGGTCGCAGCGGCCTGTATCCGGCCGATGGTCGGCACCGTACCCGCCGCCGGAGCGGGTCCTTCCAGGGGGCCTGTGGGCTGGGCGCGTTCAGCCCGTTTCGGCCGCTTCGAGCGGGGTGGCCGCTGCCTCGGGGGCCGGTCGTGCCCGCTTTCGGCCCCGCAGCCGCTGGTAGAGCAGGGCGGCCGCGGCCACGCCGAGCGGCCACAGCAGATACCGGCCCGACATCAGCAGCAGCCCGGCCACGGCCACCAGCGCCACCAGGGCCGCGGCGCGGATCGCTCCGCGCCGCGGCAGCAGGCGCAGCGCGGCGGCCACGCCGATCGCGTAGACCGTGACGAAGGAGCCCGTGGCGAGCAGCACCAGGGGGCGCGCGTCCGTATGGGCCGCGGTGACCGTGAGCAGGCTGAGGAAGGCCAGCGCCGAGACGGCCGCGAGGCTGCGGCGCGGCACCTCGCCCACGCTGCCGCCGCGGCCGAGCCAGCCCGGCAGCGCGCCGTCCCGGCCGAGGGCGGCGCCGAGTTTGGCGGCGCCGGCGTAGTAGGCGTTCATCGTGCCGAAGGTCAGCAGGAGAGCGGCCGCGGCGGCGAGCAGCCGGGCGTTGCCGCCCATGCCGCGGGCCATCAGCTCGCCGAGGGGGGCGTCGGCGTGGGCCGCGCCCGCGCCGAGCACCGCGATGACGGCGAACGCCACGGACAGGTACAGCACTCCGACGATCACGACGGCGCCCGCGGCGGCCCGGGGCAGGTCCCGGGACGGGTCGCGGAACTCGGCCGCCAGATGGGTGATCGCCTCCCAGCCCGCGAAGCTCCACACCAGCAGCGCCGCCGCCGGGCCGATCGCGGCCCAGCCGTGCGGGGCGAACGGCTCCAGGTGTTCCGTACGCGCCTGCGGCAGGGACAGCGCCACGGCGGCCAGCAGCAGTACGAGCAGCAACCCCGACAGGGCGAGCTGCAGCCGCCCGGTCACCCGCAGCCCGGCGGCGTTGGCGGCCGTGACGGCGGCCATCAGCGCCGCGGCGGTGACCGTGCGGGTCACCGTGCCGCCGCCCACGGCGGCCTCCGTGTAGGAGCCGGCGAACAGCGCGGCGGCGGTCGCGCCCGGGGGCACCGCCAGGTAGAAGCACCAGCCCACCACCGCCGCGGTCCGCTCGCCGAAGGCGAGCCGGGCGTACGTGGACACGCCCCCGGCGTCGGGGTAGCGGGCGCCGAGCGCGGCGAACACGGCGGCCAGTGGCGCGGACACCACGACGAGGGCCAGCCAGGCCAGCAGCGAGGCGGGGCCGGCGGTGTCGGCGGCGAGCGCGGGCAGGGCGATGACGCCCGTGCCCAGCACCGCCCCGACGTACAGGGCGGTGCCCTGGAGCGCGGTGAGCCGGCCGCCGGGCGCGGGGCGGTGGCGGGGTGCGGATGGTTCGGTCATGCGCGGCAGCCTCGCCGATGGGGGCCACCCGGGACCATCGGCGGAAATGCCATGGTGCGCTAAATTCCCGCCATGCGCCGAACCGCCGCGACACCCCCACCCGACGCGACACCCTCGCCCGAAGCGACACCCGGGCCCGAGGCGACACCGGGGCCCGCCGAACGCGCCGCGCCGCCCGGCCGCGTCGCCCCGGTCCGACGCGGGGACGGGGCCGCAGCCGGTCACAGCGCCGCGAGCCGAAACGCCGCGTCACCCGGGCCCGACGCCGCGCCCGCCGAACGCGCCGCGCCGCCCGGCCGCGCCGCGCCGCCCGGCCGCGTCGCCCCCCGCCCGCACGTCGTGGCCGTCGCGGTGACCGACGCCACCCCCGCCTTCGAGCTCGCCGTGCCGTGCGAGGTCTTCGGCATCGACCGGTCGGACCTCGTCGATCCCTGGTACGAGCTGCGCCTGTGCGCCGCGGAGCCCGGCCCGCTGCGCACCGCCGCCGGGCTCGGCGTCCCCACCACGTACGGTCTCGACGACCTCGTCGAGGCGGACACCGTGATCGTGGCCGCCTGCGCCCGGCCCGCCCAGCTGGCCCCGCCGCCCGGTCTGCTGGCCGCGGTGCGCAAGGCCCACGAGTCGGGCCGGCGGATCGTGTCCATCTGCAGCGGCGTGTACATCCTGGCGGCCGCCGGGCTGCTGTCGGGCCGCCGGGCGACCACCCACTGGATGAGCGCCGCCGACTTCGCCCACCGCTTCCCGGACGTCGACCTCGACCCCACGGCCCTCTACGTCGAGGAGGGCTCCATCCTCACCTCGGCCGGCACCGGCTCCGCCATCGACCTGTGCCTGCACCTGGTGCGCCGGGACCATGGCGCGGCGGTGGCCAACGAGGTGGCCCGCCGGATGGTCGTACCGCCGCACCGGGAGGGCGGGCAGACGCAGTACGCCAGGCTTCCGGCGCGGCCCCGGGCGGGCGGGAGCGGCGGTCTGGCGCCGGTGCTGCAGTGGGCGCGCGAGCGGCTGCACGAGCCGCTGACGGTGGCCGGGCTGGCCGCGGCGGCCCACATGAGCGAGCGGACGTTCGCCCGCCGCTTCCGCGACGAACTGGGGATCACGCCGTTGCAGTGGGTCCTCCAGGAGCGGGTGCGGCTGGCGCAGGAGCTGCTGGAGACCACCGACGACCCGGTCGAGAGCGTGGCGCGCCGGACCGGCTTCGGCACCGCGCCCAATCTGCGCCACCACTTCCGGCGGCTGACCAGCGTCTCGCCGCAGACCTACCGCCAGGTGTTCCGCTCCCGCGCGGTATCCCGCTCGGTACCGCCCGGGGCGCTCCCCACGGCACCATGGGAATGACCGCAGCGCATCCCATAAGCGGAGGGAGCACAACGCCGTGACCGAACGCAAGCCGCCCGGCATCAGCTTCGAGACATGGGCCGACCGGCAGATCCGCGAGGCGGAGGCGCGGGGCGACTTCGACGACCTGCCCGGCCGGGGCAAGCCGCTCCGGGGCCTGGGCAAGCCGTACGACCCGATGTGGTGGGTCAAGGAGAAGATGGCCCGCGAGGGCCTGTCCTTCCTGCCGCCCGCGCTGGTGCTGCGCAAGGAGGCGGAGGACGCGCTGGCCGCGGCGCGGGCGGCCGGGTCGGAGGTCGAGGCGCGGCGGATCCTGGCGGACATCAACGACAAGATCCGCGAGGCGCTGCGGCGGCCACCCGAGGGCCCGCCGCTGGATCTGATGCCGTTCGACGTGGAGGGAGTTCTGCGGGAGCGGCGGGAGAGCCGGGCCGACTAGCCCCGGGCCCAGCCCCGGCCACGCCCTGCCCCCGGGCTCAGCCCTGGCCACGCCCTGCCCCCGGGCCCAGCCCTGGCCACGCCCTGGCCTTGGGCCCAGCCCTGGCCCCGGCCGCGGGGCCCCGGCCGCGCCCTGGCCCTGGCCGGAAATAGTCGTTGCCTCAGGCTACCGGTGGTCGATGCAACCAGTCCGGGCGTACGGTGATCAGGACGCGCGTCACGCACCCCACAGGGCACCACCACGCCCCGGCCGCCGGGGCGACCCGACCGGAGGGAGCGCCACCGCGATGTGCGGCATCACCGGATGGATCTCGTACGACCAGGACCTGACCGCCGAGCGCGACACGCTGGACGCCATGACCGCGACCATGGCCTGCCGCGGCCCCGACGCGGCGGGCCTGTGGACGGACACCCACGCCGCCCTCGGCCACCGCCGGCTGGCCGTGATCGACATCGAGGGCGGCAAGCAGCCCATGTCCGTCGAGCGCGACGGCCGCACGGCACTGGTGACCACCTACAGCGGCGAGATCTACAACTACCGCGAGCTGCGCGCCGAGCTGACCGCCCGCGGCCACGCCTTCCGCACCAGCAGCGACACCGAGGTCGCCCTCCACGCCTACCTGGAGTGGGGCGAGGACTTCACCCACCGCCTCAACGGCATGTACGCCTTCGCCCTCTGGGACCCGCGCGAACAGCGGCTCCTGCTGGTCCGCGACCGCATGGGCATCAAGCCGCTCTACTACTACCCGACCCCCGACGGCGTGCTCTTCGGCTCCGAGCCCAAGGCCATCCTCGCCCACCCCGCCGTACGCCCCGCCGTCGACGCCGAGGGCCTCGCCGAGCTGCTGGCCTTCACCAAGACCCCCGGCCACGCCGTCTACAAGGGGATGTACGAGGTGCGCCCGGGACACCTCGTCCGGGTCGGCCGCCAGGGCCTGGCCGAACACCGCTACTGGGGGCTGGAAGCTCGCGAGCACACCGACGACACCGACACCACCGTCCGCAGGGTGCGGGAGCTGCTGGACGACATCGTGGCCCGCCAGCTCATCGCCGACGTGCCCCTGTGCACCCTGCTGTCCGGCGGGCTCGACTCCTCCGCGATCACGGCGCTGGCCGCCCGGGGCCTGTCCGACGCCGAGCGGGGGCCCGTGCGCTCGTTCGCGGTGGACTTCGTCGGCCAGACCGAGCACTTCAAGGCCGACGCGCTGCGCGCCACCCCCGACGGCCCGTACGCCCACGCCCTCGCCGAACACGTCGGCGCCGACCACCAGGACATCGTCCTGGACACCGCCGCCCTGATGGACCCGGCCCACCGCTACGCCACGCTGGCCGCCCGCGACCTGCCGTTCGGCTCGGGCGAGAGCGACACCTCCCTCTACCTGCTCTTCAAGTCGATCCGCGACCGCTCCACGGTGGCCCTGTCCGGCGAGTCGGCCGACGAGGTCTTCGGCGGCTACTCCTGGTTCCACGACCCCCGGGCGACGGGCGCCGACACCTTCCCCTGGATCGCGGTGTTCCGCGAGGTCGGCTTCACCGGCATCCGCAGCGGCGGCCGCGAGGCGCTGCTGCACCCGGAGGTGCTCGCCAAGGTGGACCTCGAGGCCTACCAGGCCGCCCGCTACCGCGAGGCGCTGTCCGAGGTCCCGCACCGCGAGGGCGACTCGGCCACGGAGCGGCGGATGCGGGAGATCTGCTATCTGCACCTGACCCGCTTCGTGCAGTTCCTGCTGGACCGCAAGGACCGCGCGAGCATGGCCGTGGGCCTGGAGGTGCGGGTGCCGTTCTGCGACCACCGGCTGGTCGAGTACGTGTTCAACACCCCGTGGTCGATGAAGACCTTCGACGGCCGCGAGAAGTCCCTGCTGCGCGCCGCCACCCGCGACCTCCTCCCCGACGCCGTCGCCCAGCGCGTCAAGAGCCCCTACCCCAGCACCCAGGACCGCCGGTACAACGAGGCCATCCAGGCCGAGCTGCGCGGCCTGCTGGCCGACGGGGACGCTCCGGTCCGCCCGCTGCTCGACACGGCCGCCGCCCGGCGCGCGGCGGACGGGGCGGCCGGGGACGCGCGGCAGCCGATCGAGATGGCCCTCGGCCTCGACGCCTGGCTGCGCCGGTACGGGGTCGAACTGACGCTCTGACAGCAGGTGACGACGTCTCTTGCCACTTGTGTGGAAACCGTGAAAGGCTCGGGCGGCCCCACAGCGGAACATCCCTCAACTCCGGGCGAACACAGGGACCTTGGCCAGCCGCAGCCCGGCCTGATAAGAGTGTTGCCCGGCGGGGGCGCCGTTGTTCGTGAGTGAGGAAACCACCTCCATGCTCCACCAGTCATCCCCTGACGCCATATCCGAGACCGCCCTGCTCTCCGAGTACTGGGACGCGGTGCTCGACTACGCGAACCTGTGCACCACCACCCCGCAGGACGGCATGCGGCTGGCCACCGAGGCGTTCCGGCGCGGCATCCGGGAGACCCGCAACTCGCGGACACGGGCCTGGGGGCCGCGCCTGCCGTGGCTCCCGCTGCTGCTGAGCTCCGTACGCAAAACGGCGGCCGACTGGCAGGCGCGGCAGGCCGGCGACCGGCTCGACCCGGCGCTGCGCATCTGGCTGACCTCCGACCGGGCCAGGCGCTACACCACGCCCCGCCGCCAACAGCCGCTCGCGCTGCGCGGATTATGGGACCTTCCGGAGGCGGACGCGGAGCTGCTGTGGTCCGTCGAGGTCGAGTCGCGGTCCCTCACGGCGGTGGCCAGGCAGCTCGGCTGGGACCCCGCCTACGCCGACGAGGAGATCGCCCGGGTCCGCGCCCGCTTCCGCGAGCTGTGCCAGCGCAACCACGTCGACACGCTCACCGACGAGGAGTGCCGCAGCTACGCCGGGCTGCTGGACGCCGCGACCCGCTCACCGGACGCCGCCGCGCCCGACGACCTGTGGCAGCACCTCGCCCGCTGCGCCCCCTGCAAGGAGGCGGCCGCCTGCCTGTATCTGCACGGCAGCGGGCTGCCCGGCGCCCTGGCCGGGGGCGTCCTCGGCTGGGGCGGGCTGCCCTACCTGGAGCGGCGGCGCAGGGTCGCGGCCGAGAACACGGGCGGACGGCGCCTGGGCACGCTCGCGCGCAGCGTGGGGCCGCCGCTGTGGGACCGCGTCAAGGGGATGCGGGGCGGGGGCGGGAGGCCCCGTGGGGGGCGTACCGCGGAGGCGGCTCCGGCGGCCCGTACGGCGGAGGCGGATCCGGCGGCCCGTACGGCCGAGGTGCCCCGTACGGAGGCGGCTCCGGCGGCCCGTACGGCCGAGATGCCTACGGCGGGGGCCTTCGGCGCGACCGCCGCGAGCGGGGTGGTCCGCGCGCGTGGCGGGTCGCGTCGGGCGCTGGGGGCCGGCGGGGGCAGGCGCCGCAGGCCGCGGAAGGGCGGGCGGACGCGGACCGCGGGGATCCTGGCGGCGGCCGCGGCGGTCTCCGTGATCGCCGTCATCGCGTACACCAACACGGACGGGGAATCGGACGACGGGCTGCCGCCCGAGGGGAGTTCGGGCCCCGGCGCGCTTCCGACGGTCGGCCCCACCGACCTCCCGCCGGCGGGCGGCCCCAGCCGGTCCCATGTCCCGCCCAGCTCCGGCACCAGTGCGGTCGGCCACCGGACCGGCCCGTCGAAGTCCCCGGCCGGGCCGTCGGGGCCGTCCGGGAAGCCCTCGTCGGGCGACGCGTCCTCGGACTCGTCCGAGTCGTCGGAATCCCCGGAGCCCTCGGGCAAACCGCCCGGGGAGCGGCCGGAGCACCCCGAGCCCGCCGGAGTCACCTGCACCGCCCGCTACAGCCTGGACAACGAGTGGCCCGACGGCTTCCAGGCGAAGGTGACCCTCACCCCCCGCAGGACGGTGCGGGACTGGCGGCTGAGCTGGCGGTTCGAGAACGGGCAGCGGGTCACGGAGATGTGGAACGGCGAATTCGTCCAGCGCGGGTCCACGGTGACCGTCACCCCGGCCGACTACAACGAGACCGCCCGGGGCGGGGAGCCCCTGGAGGTGGGCTTCCTCGGCACCTGGGACGCCGGCAACGCCGCGCCCACCGGCCTCGCGCTCAACGGCCGCCCCTGCGAGACCCGCTGAAGCACACACCCGCTGGCGCTCACGGCCGCTGAAGCACGCACCCGTCGGCGCTCGCGGCCGTGGGGCTCGGGGCCGCTGGCGCTCGCGGCCGCCTCCGCGACACCCCCTAGATGAATGAGTCCAATGTCCGTGCTGGTCGCGACCATGGCGAAGGGCGCCCGTTGGTCAGTGTGTAAAGACAAACCTGGACGCCCTTCTGGCGGCACTGTACGTGTTCATCGACGACCACGTGGCGCCTTGTCGCCGGATCGGGCGAGCCCGAAACTGACGGACGCCGAACTGCCGTGCCTGGCCGTCGCCCAGGTCCCCTTTTCCTCAGCCCGGCACTGGATCCGCTTCGCCCACGCACGCCTTGGCCACCTCCTCGGCGCCCACCTCGGCCGACCGGCAGGGGCGAGGCGGGGACCCGAGCCGCTGGGAATCAGCCACACCACCGGCCCGTCCGGGTCCGAGCGGGTAGGACAGGGGGCTACCCGCGGACGTCTCCGCGTGCCTCTCGCCACATCGACCAGAGCGTCGGACCGCCGCCGGGTACGTGGATCTCGTCCCGCACGGTGAACCCGAAGCGCTCGTAGAAGCCGATGTTGTCCTGCTTCGACGATTCCAGGTGTGTGGGCAGTCCGGCCGCGTCGGCCTTGGCCAGGCCCGAGAGCAGCAGGGCGGCGCCGTGGCCGTTGCCTTGGGTCGCCGGGTCGGCGCCGAGCACCGCCAGGTACCAGTGGGGTTCTTGGGGGGCTGCCGCGCCGACCAACTCCAGCATTTCCCCCAGCCGGGCCATCTGCTCGCCCAGCAGATCGCCGATGCGGGCCAGTGTCTCCTCGTCCGGGTGCTGCTCGACCGTGCCGGGCGGGGTCCAGAAGGCCGCTGCTCCGGTGGTGCGTTCACAGTGGCCAAGGGGGCCGTACTTGTGCGTGAGCATGACGTCGAACCACTGGGCGAGGCGGCCTTCACGCCCGTCTTCGTCAGGGAAGAGCCAGAGCATCATCGGGTCGTCCCCGAAAGCGCGGGCCAGGATGCGGGTGACGTCGAGAGCGTCGTCGGTCTCGATCGGCTTGGGTGTGTTCAGTGACTGCATGCGGCCAACGTAGGGTCCACGATCTTGTCGGCACATCGGTCGTTCTGCCGATACCCGGACTCCCCGGGTACGGACTGCCGCACAGCGCGGTGGGCATCCGGGGCTGCCGCGTGACCACGACGCGTGTGCGGTGCCCGCCGGTGTACACCACCACGTGCACAAAGGCTGCTGATCCTGCACGTGGACGACGAGCAGACCGGAGACCGGCCCGGAGTCATCGGCGTGGCAGCCGGTTCGGCTCCGGTGTGAGGGTGGCGTTCGCGGAGAGGGCGGCACCGGTGCCGTCTCCCTTCTCAGCCGCAGCCGCCGGCGGCTGCGGCACGCCCGGTTCGGGCAGGGTGGAACAGCAGCCCCGGCTCAGCATGGGCATCAGGGCGAGAGGCGCCAAGGCGCCCCGCAGGGACGTGGCGTCGGCGAGAGACTCATTCATCTAGAGCTCGACGCGCTCGCCGGGCTTCAGCAGGTGCAGCCGCTCGCCGAGGCCCGCCGCCTCGAAGGCCTCCACCAGCGTGTCGGCGCCCTGCGTGAAGTGCCCCCAGTGCTCGAAGTGCAGCGGGACGACCCGGCGCGCGCCGAGGATCCGCGCCGCCTCGGCCGCCTGCTCGCTCGGCAGGGTCAGGAAGCCGCCGGGGACCAGCGGGGTCGAGGCGGCGCCCGCGAACAGCAGGGCCACGTCCACCGGCCCGAACCGCTCGGCGATCGCGCGCACCACGTCCAGCGAGGCGTTGTCCCCGCTGACGTAGACCGTCGGCAGCCCGCCCCCCGACACCACGAAGCCGGTCACCTCGCCGACCAGGTGCTCGGTGCCGTCCGGGCCGTGCTGGGCCGGGACGCCGGTGATCCGCAGCGTGCCGCCGCCCGAGCGCGGCAGTTCGACGGACTCCCAGTTCGGCAGCGCCGTCACGGTGGCGCCCAGCCGCTCGCGCGCGGACGCGGTCGACAGCACCAGCTCCGCGTGGTCGAGGTAGGCGCGGCCGGCCCGGTCCAGGTTGTCCGGGTGCTGGTCGTGCGAGAGCAGCACCGCGTCGACGGGGCCGAGGCCCGACGGGGCGAGAGCCGGGCCCGCGGTCTTCACGAGCTTGCGCTCGCCGATGGGGTAGTCGCCGGGCGGGTCGAAGGTGGGGTCGGTGAGCAGCCGTACGCCACCGATGTCGAGGGTCGCCGTGGGTCCTCCCACATAGCGCACGGCCAGGGCGCCCGGGGAAATCGACTCGCTCATCGCTGTGTCTCGCTGCCTCTCACTGTCACGGTCGTGGGCGCGGCGGAGTCCGGCCCGGTCCCCCCATTGGTTCCGGGCGCGATTCCGTTGTCAACCAGTGTTGTCACCGGCGGTGTGTTCGGGTGGTGGGGCCAGATGGTGTGTTCGGGCGGTGGAAATATTCTCTTTTCTTCCGACCCGCACCACCCCCGGATCGGCGGGCGCATGGCCGGTAAGTTTCCGAAGGCAAAGCAACGAGGAGTGAAACTCCAGGGAACGGACACTCAACCAGATATGCGCCTCGGAGTCCTTGACGTCGGTTCCCAGTCGGCCCACCTCTGCATCGCCGACCTCGCGCCGGGCTGTGCCCCGGAGCCGGTCACCTCGTTCAAGCGGCCGGTGCGGCTCGCGGAGGCCACCGACCGGCATGGGGTCGTCGGGCCGGAGGCGATCAAGCGGGTGGTCGCCGCGGTCACCGAGGCCGTCGCGGTCGCCGAGGCCCACGGCATCGACGCCATGGTCCCGTTCGCCACCTCGGCGATCCGGGACGCGGCCAACCGGCCGGCCGTGCTCGCCGAGGTCGAGGACGCGACCGGGGTGCGGCTGACCTTCATGACCGGCGAGGAGGAGGCGCGGCTCACCTATCTCGCGGCGCGCGGCTGGTACGGCTGGTCGGCCGGGGAGATGCTGCTGCTGGACATCGGCGGCGGCTCCATGGAGATCGCCTGTGGCAGCCGTGCCGAGCCCGCCGTCGCCCTGTCGGTCCCCCTGGGCGCGGGCCGGCTCACCCGCCACCACCTGCCCGACATCACGCCGGTGAGAAAGCGTGACGTCAAGGCGCTGCGCCAGTTCGTACGGACCGTCATCAGCGAGACCGTCGAGGAGCTGCGCGACCGGCCGGAGCCGCTGACCCGCGTCGGCACCTCCAGAACCTTCGCCCAGCTGGCCCGGCTGACCGGGGCGCCGAAGGCCAAGGCCGGCCCGTACGCCGAGCGGTTCCTGGACCGGGAGCGGCTGCGGGCCTGGGTGCCCCGGCTGGCCGCGAGGAGCGACGCGGAGCGCGCCCGGCTGCGCGGCATCTCCGTCGCCCGCGCCCACCAGGCCCTGGCCGGTGCCGTGGTCGCGGAGACCGCGATGGAGGTCCTGGGCATCGAGCGGCTGCGGGTGTGCCCCTGGGCGCTGCGCGAGGGGGTTTTGCTGGACCGGCTCCGGGCACTCGAAGCGGACCTGGCCCCGGGCCGGGTGGACCGGCGGGACCGGAGCGGTGCGGAGCGGGGTGGTGCGGACCCGGGTGTGACCACGGCCTCGGCGAACGTGTCCGCCGGCGCTCCCGCCGGCGCGTCCGCGGGCGCGGCGGCGAGCGCGGCGGCGAACGCGGCGGCGAGCGCGTCCGTACGGGCGCTCCCGGCGGGCCGCGGCCGTCACGGGCCCGGGCGGCTCCACACTGTTCCCTGGACCAGCTGACACGTCATCACATGTACGAAAGGCCCCGATGAACCCCAGGGAGAACGGACACGGAGACGGCTCCGGCGCGCGCCGCGCCGCGCTGTTCGATGTGGACGGCACGCTCGTGGACACCAACTACCTGCACGCCGTGACCTGGTGGGAGGCCTTCCGCCAGACGGGCCACACGGTGCCCATGTGGCGGATCCACCACACCATCGGCATGAGTTCCGACCGGCTCGTCGACCATCTGCTGGGCGAGGACCGGGACAGGTCCCAGGACGACCGGATCCGCTCGACCCACACGGCCCTGTACGCGACGTACTTCACCAGGCTCCAGGCCCTGGAGGGCGCCGCTGACCTGCTGCGCGCGGTGGCCGACCGGGGCCGGCACATCGTCCTGGCCAGCTCCGCGAGCAAGGACGAGCTCGCGGCGATGCGGGCCGCGATCGGCGCCGACGAGCTGACCGCCGACGCGCTCAGCTCCGACGACGTCGGCACCGGCAAGCCCGCCCCCGACCTGGTCGCGCGGGCGCTGGAACGGGCGGGCGTGCCGCCCGAGGACGCGGTCTTCGTCGGCGACACCGTCTGGGACGTGAAGGCGGCCCGGAAGGCCGGGGTGCCCTGCGTGGCGCTGCTGAGCGGAGGGGTGCCCCACGAGGTGCTGGCCGACGCCGGGGCGGCGGAGATCTACCAGAGCCCCGCCGACCTCCTGGCGAACCTGGACCGCAGCGCGCTGGCCCGCTGACCGCCCCACCGCCCGCCCCAGCCGGCCCACCCGAGCCGGCCCCCACCGGCGGCCCGCCCGCCGCCCCGACCCCCGGCCCCGGTATGCCAGACACCGCACTGATCGTGATCGACATGATCAACACCTATGAGCACCAGGACGCCGACCAACTGGTGCCCTCCGTCCGCCGTGCCCTCCCCGCCATCACCCGCCTAATCTCCCGGGCCCGTGAGGCCGGCGTCGAGGTCATCTACGTCAACGACAACTTCGGCCGCTGGCGCTCCCACCACGACGAACTCCTCGACACCGCCCTGAGCGGCCCGCACGCCGACCTGGTCGAACCGGTCCGCCCGGACGCCGACTCCCTGTTCGTCGTCAAGGCCCGCCATTCGATCTTCTTCCAGACCCCGCTGGAGTACCTGCTCAGCCAGCAGGGCATCGACCGCGTCGTGCTGTGCGGGCAGGTCACCGAGCAGTGCGTGCTGTACTCCGCCCTCGACGCCCACATCCGCCATCTGCGCACCTCCGTCCCGTACGACGCGGTCGCCCACATCCACCCCGACCTGGCCGACGCCGCGCTGCGGATGATGGAGCGGAACATGGGGGCCGAGATCGGCGCCGCGGACGAGGTGCGGTTCTGAAGCCGGTCCCCAGGGCCGGGCCGGGGCTCAGGCGGGCTCCCGGTGGTCGGCGGTGGCGAGGGCGGTGGCGAGGGCGAGGGCCTCGGTCACCGCGGCGGGGATGTCGGTGACCGGGAAGAGCGTGTGCCGTACGGTGCGGTCGGGGCCGATGACGAGGATGAGCCGCTTGATGCGGTCGGCGCCAAGGGCTACGACGGCTTCACCCTCGCCCTCGTCACCGGCTGAGTGCTCGCGACCGGCTGAGTTCTCGTCACCGGATGAGTGCTCGTCACCGGCTGAGCCCTCGTCACCGGCTGAGCCACCGCCCGAGCCATCGACTGCTCCGCCGGCCCGGCGGCACGGGGCTCACGCCGTCCCGATGTCGTGAGCGGTGCCGCCGGCGACGGCCCGGAGCTTGTCCGGGTTGGCCACGTTGTGGATGGCGGTGATGCGGCCCTCGCCGTCGAAGTCGAAGGTGACCGTGGCGATCACCCGGCCCGCCCCGCTGAACACCACGCCCGGCCCGCCGTTGATCCGGGCGAGTTCGGCGTTCATGTCGGCGGGCTCGATGCCCTGGTAGGAGACGGTGCCGATGGCCGCGAACCAGGCGGCCACCGTGGCCGCGCCCACGACCGGCTTCAGGGCCTGGCGTACCTTGCCGCCGCCGTCGGTCCACAAGGTGACGTCCGGGGACAGCAGCTCCATCAGGGCGTTGACATCACCCCCGGTCGCGGCGGCGAAGAACCGCTCGGTGACCTCCCGCTGCCGCGACCGGTCCGCGGTGAACCTCGGCCGCCGGGCCCGTACATGCTCCCGCGCCCGGTGCGCGGCCTGCCGTACCGCGGCCTCCGAACGCTCCACCGCCTCCGCGATCTCGGCGTGGCTGAAGGCGAACACCTCCTTCAGCACGAACACCGCGCGCTCCAGCGGACTCAGCGTCTCCAGCACCACCAGCATGGCCATCGACACCGACTCGGCGCCCACCACGGTCTCGGCGGTGTCGGCGGTGTCGGCGGTGTCGGCAGTGGTGAGAATGGGCTCCGGCAGCCACGGCCCCACATACGTCTCCCGCTTGTGCCGGGTCGAACGCAGCCGCTCCAGCGCCAGATTCGACACGATCCGGGTCAGATACGCCTTGGGGTCGGCCACCTGCGCGCGGTCGGCGGCCGACCATTTGATCCAGGCGTCCTGGACCGCGTCCTCGGCGTCGGCCGCCGTGCCGAGGACCCGGTACGCCACCGAGAACAGCAGCGTGCGGTACTCGTTGAAGACCTGCTGGTCGCGGTCGGTGGAGGGGATGGTCACCGCGCCCCCCGGACCCGGGTGAAGCGACCGCCGCGCGGCCAGAACGCGCCCGAGGCGGGCATCTTCTTCATACGGCCGTACGTCGGCCAGGGCGAAGCGGTCACCGTCTCCTTATACCGGGCCGCCAGGCGGCCGGTCAGACACATCCGCCGGGGGCTGTCGTCGGGGTGGGTGAACTGCACCACCGCGTCGTCCCGGCCCAGGCTCACCGGCGTGTGGTAGTAACCGAAGCGGAACGGCTTGGGCCGCCTGCCCCGCAGCTCACGGAGGATCGACAGCGCCGCGTGCACCCCGGTCGGCATGCCGCCCTGGCAGGTGCCGTGCATCACGCCGTAGCCCTGCCGGATCGCCGCCGCGTCGCCCACCGCGTACACCTGAGGATGCGACACCGACCGCAGCGCGGCATCGGTGACGATCCGGCCGCGCCCGTCCACCTCCAGCCCGGCGGCGGCCGCCAGCGGCGACACCCGGGTGGCGCCGACCCACACCACCACATCGGCCGCGACGCTCTCCCCGCCCGCCAGCTCCACCGCGTCCGGCAGTACCTTGACCACCTCCACCCCGCCGCGCACCGCGACCCCCAGACGCCCGAGCGCGGCCCGCAGATACGCCCCGGCCTTCGCGTTCATGGCCGCGCCCGGCTCCTCGCGGCCCAGCAGCACCACGTCCAGCTCCGGATGGCGCTCGGCGATCTCCGCCGCCGCCTCCACGCCGGTCAGCCCGCTGCCGCCGACCACCACCGTGCCGCCGCCGAGCCGCGCCAGCCGGTCGGCCAGCACCTCCGCGTCCTGTGCGCTGTCCAGCGTGTACGCGTGGTCCGGCGCCCCCGGCACCGCCGCCGTGTCGGCCACGCTGCCCAGCCCGTACACCAGCGTGTCGTAGCGCAGCACCCGGTCGTCGTCGATCCGCACGGTCCGCGCCTCCGCGTCCACCGCCGTCACCCAGCCGCGCACAAACCGCGCCCCCGTGCCTTCCAGCAGCTCGGGGACGCTCAGCTCGGCGAGCCGCTGTCCCGTCGCCGTCATGTGCAGCCGCATACGCTCGGTGAACCGCTCCCGCGCGTTCACCACCGTCACCTCCACGCCGCCGCGCCGCTCGGCGCGCGCCGCGAGCTGGACGGCCGCCGACATGCCCGCGTACCCCGCTCCCAGGATCACCACGTGGTGCGCGCCCGCCGTGCCGGTTCCCCGCGTCCCCTGCTGTGCGCTCATCGTTCCGCCCTTCCGTGCCGGTCCACTTGCCGTTGACGACCAGCAGATGGAAGCTGCCCGGCCATCTGTGACACGGGGCGGATGTGACGTGGGACACACCCCGCCGGTCAGGCCGTGGCGTGGTGGGCCAGCCGGGCGTGGGGGTCGGCGGTGCCCGGGAGCGGGGGCGGGTCGGCGTGGATGAGGGCGGCGGTGAGCCGGGGCACCGCGTGCAGCAGGGCGTGTTCGGCGTCCACCGCCACCTGGTGGGCCTCCCGTACGGTCAGCTCCCCGCCGACCAGCACCGCCACCTCCGCCCGCAGCCGGTGGCCGATCCAGCGCAGCCGCAGCTCCCCGACGCCCCGCACGCCCGGGACGGCCAGCAGGGCCTGTTCGGCGGCGTCCACGAGGGACGGGTCGACGGCGTCCATGACCCGACGGAAGACCTCGCGGGCCGCGTCGCGCAGGACGAGCAGGATCGCGGCCGTGATGGCGAGGCCCACCAGCGGGTCGGCGAGCCGCCAGCCGAGCGCCGAGCCGCCCGCGCTCAGGAGGACGGCGAGCGAGGTGAGGGCGTCGGTACGGGCGTGCAGGCCGTCCGCGACGAGGGCGGCCGAGCCGATGTCGCGGCCGACGCGGATGCGGTAGCGGGCCACCCATTCGTTGCCGAGGAAGCCGACCACGGCGGCGGCGACGACGGCGGGCAGGTGGTCGACAGCCCGGGGGTCCAGCAGCCGGTCGACCGCCGTCCAGGCGGCGAAGGCGGCGGAGGCGGTGATGGTGAGCACGATCGCGAGCCCGGCCAGGTCCTCGGCCCGGCCGTAGCCGTAGGTGAAGCGGCGGGTGGCGGCGCGGCGGCCGAGCACGAAGGCGATGCCCAGCGGCACGGCGGTCAGCGCGTCGGCGGCGTTGTGGACGGTGTCGCCCAGCAGCGCGACCGACCCGGAGGCCACCACGACGACGGCCTGCGCCAGGGCCGTGGCCCCGAGCACGGCGAACGAGGTCCACAGCGCGCGCATGCCCCGCGCGGAGGACTCCAGGGCGCGGTCGGTGCGGTCGGCGGTCTCGTGCGAGTGGGGGCGGAGCACATGCGCCGCCTTGTGGCGCACGTGCGCCCAGGCGCTCGTACGGCCGTGGGGGTGGTCGTGGCCCTGGTGAGGGTGTTGGTGGTGCTGTGCGGTCACTGCGGGGTCCTTCCGGGAAGGGCATCTGCCTGGACTCGGGTACCGCCCACCCCTCATTATGTGCGTATGAGCGCACGCATGCACCTATCAACTGCACACGCTTCGCACCCGCGAGAGCCCAGCAGCGCGCAGCTGGCCCGCGCCGCCGAGGTGCTGGGGCTGCTCGCCGACCGCACCCGGCTGGCCCTGCTGCACACCCTGAGCGGGGGCGAGGCCGATGTGACCACCCTGACCGCCGCCTGCGGCGCCGCCCGGCCGGCCGTCAGCCAGCACCTCGCCAAGCTGCGCCTGGCCGGGCTGGTCACCTCCCGCAAGGACGGCCGCCGCGTCGTCTACACGCTGCAGGACGGGCACCTCGCCCGCCTCGTCGCCGAGGCCCTGGACCACGCGGACCACGAGCTGTCCGGCATCCCCCACCACGGCTGACCCGCCCGCCCTCGTAGCATGGGGCCCGTGCCGACCCCCGAGCAGAACCGCCCGTCGCCGCCCGCGCGGCGGTGGCGCGCGCTGCTCGTGCTCGGGCTCCTGGCCGGGCTGCTGGGCATGCACGCCCTCGGCCCCTCCGGCGCCCTGACGCCCCGGGCGCACGAGCGCCCCGCCGCGATGGAGACGATGACCCCGGCGGCCACGGCGACCCCGGCGGCCACGGCGGCCGTCGCCCACGGCGGCTGCCACGGGGACGGCGCGTGCGGCGGCTCGCATCTGCACCACGCCGATCCGTCCTGCGCCTCCCCCGCCCTGGGCGGGGGACCCTCGCTGTCCGCGCCCCCGGCGGCCCCCGTGGCCGTATGCGACCACGCCCTGGCGGAGACCCGGTCCGGCCCGCCCCCGTCCCCGGCCGACGGGCGCGCGCCGCCCACCCTGGCCGAACTCCAACTCCTGCGGATATAGGACACCGCCCACACCTCTGGCTGCGGTATGTCCCGAATCAATCCGATCAATCCGGAAAGTTCCTCAGGAGTTTCCTCATGCGTTTCCTCAACCGCCGTACGGCGCTGCTCGCGGCGGCCGCCACGGCAGCGCTGTCCCTGACCCTCACCGCCTGCGGCGGCGACGATGGCGACAGCGGCCGCTCCGGCCGCGCCTCCGACAAGGCCACCACCGGCGCGACCGCCTCGCCCGGCAAGCACAACGACGCCGACGTGGACTTCGCGCAGGGCATGATCCCCCACCACCGCCAGGCCGTGGAGATGGCCGACCTGGCCGCCACCCGGGCCTCCTCCGCCCAGGTCAAGAAACTCGCGGCCGGCATCAAGAAGGCCCAGGACCCCGAGATCCGCACGATGTCCGGGTGGCTCAGGGCCTGGGGCGAGGACGTCCCGGAGCCGATGCCCGGCATGGACCACTCCGAGCACGACACCATGCCCGGGATGATGGGTTCCAAGGAGATGGACCGGCTCGAGAAGGCGTCCGGCGCGGACTTCGACACCGCGTTCCTGAAGATGATGGTCGAGCACCACAAGGGCGCGGTGGAGATGGCCCGCGCCGAGAAGAAGAGCGGCGCGTACGGCCCGGCCAAGACGATGGCCGATGCCATCATCAAGACCCAGAACGAGGAGATCACCCAGATGAACAAGCTCCTCGGCAAGGAGGCCGGCGACGAGACCGGTCACGAGTCCGGCCACGGGTCCGGCAAGGGGAGCGACCAGGGCTGACCGGCGGTTCGTGAGCGAGGGGCAAGGGCCTCGGCACCCCGCCGGGCCCTTGCCCATTCAGCCACGGCAGGCCCAGTGGTTACGATCTGGCGCGATGAGTAGACAGCGCGACGCGGACCGCCCGGCGGGCCGCACAGCGGACCGAATACCGGGCGGCACGGTGCGAGCCACCGTGCTCTCGGTGCTCCGGTACGCCGTCCCGCTGCTCGCCGTCGCGCTCTGGCTGACGCCCGCGTTCCTCCACCCGGCCACGGGGCACATCTCCGCCGCGGCGCGCTGGCGGGCCGGCCCCGAAGAGGCCACACCGGCCGCGGCGCCCCCGACGGCGGCCGAGCGGGCCGCCGAGGCGGCCCGCGCCGCCGCGCTCGCCGGGCCGAGGTGCCCCGACCCCGCCCCCGTCCGGTATGTGACCGGGGCGAACGACACCGGCAACGCGGGCGACAACTGCGTGGCCGGCCCCCAGGGGGCGGCCCAGGCCCTGGTGCCCGCCCCCGTCGCACCCCCCGCGCTCACCGGGCTGCCGCCGCGCGACCGCCCGTACGACACGGACGCCACCCGGGCCCCGCCCGACCACGCCGTCCGGGCCCTCGACCTCCATCAGCTCCAAGTGCTTCGCAACTAGGCCCTCGGTATCCGCACTCCGCACAACCTCATTCCTCCAGTGCAAGGACAAGGACAAGCCATGGCTTCCAAGGGATCGAAGACGAAGAACGCGGCCGCCGCGCGCCGCGAGAAAATCGAGGAGTTGCGCCGCGCCGAGCGGGCCCGCGACCGCCGCTACCGCATCATCACGGTCGTCTCCTGCGTGGTGATCGTCGTCGGGCTGGTCGTCGGCGGCTACTTCATCGTCGACGCCACCAAGGACAAGGACGACAAGGCCAAGGCGGTGACGATGGCCACCGTCAAGACCGGGGAATTCAAGGGCATGAAGACCTGGAAGAACCTCGGCCGGACCCACGTCAACGGCACGGTGGACTACCCGATGTCGCCGCCGGTCGGCGGAAACCACAACCAGGTCTGGCAGAACTGCAACGGCGATGTGTACAAGAAGCCGATAACCAAGGAGAACGCGGTGCACTCCCTGGAGCACGGCGCCGTGTGGGTCACCTACACCGACAAGGCGTCCGCCAAGGACATAACCGCGCTCGAGAAGCGCGTGCAGCAGACCCCGTACTCCATGATCAGCCCCTACCAGGACCAGGACGCCCCGATCCTGCTCAACGCCTGGGGCCTCCAGCTGAAGGTCGACTCGGCGGACGACCCGCGCGTGGCGGACTTCTTCAAGGAGTACGTGCAGGGCAAGCAGACCCAGGAGCCGGGCGCCGCGTGCACCGGGGGTAAGGCGGCATGACGGACACCGGCCAACCGGCGGACACCCTCGGCCCGGGACGCCAGCCGCTGATAGCGGGCGTCGCCGCCGCGCTCGCCCTGCTGACCCTGGTGGCGGTGGGCGTGCTGTGGTTCACGGCGGACCGCTCCGACGGCACGACCGGGCCGTCGAAGCCGAACGACACCTCCGCGGAAGCCGGTTTCGCCCGGGACATGTCCATCCACCACCAGCAGGCGGTGGAGATGTCGTTCATCGTGCGCGAGGACACGAAGGACGAGGACGTGGACCGCCTCGCGTACGACATCATCAACACCCAGGCCAATCAGCGCGGGATGATGCTCGGCTGGCTGGACTTGTGGGGGCTCCCCAAGACCTCGGAGGACCCCCCGATGACCTGGATGAAGGACCTCGCCTCGGGGCAGTCGGGCGACTCCATGGACCACGACTCGATGGACTCGATGGACTCGATGGGGCACGACGGCACCTACAAGCCGCACGACGGGTCCCTGATGCCCGGCATGGCCACCAACACCCAGCTCGACGCGTTGCGCAAGGCCAGGGGCCGGGCCGCCGAGGTGATGTTCCTGCGGCTGATGATCGCCCACCACAAGGGCGGGATCGACATGGCCGAGGGAGCGGTCAAGCTGGCCAAGGACCCGACGGTCAAGCGTCTGGCGCAGGGCATGGTCGCCGGCCAGCAGTCGGAAATCCAGCTCATGAACGACATGCTCAAGGAGCGCGGCGCCAAGCCCGTGTCGTAACCCGCCCCGCGGGTCTCCTCCGGCGTTCCCCCACGGCGCCCCTCCTCCCGGAGGGGCGCCTTGTGCTTGCCCGCAAGGTTTCGGCAAGGGCGGAACAAGCCCTTCGCCTTCGCCGCCGGGCATCCCGCCGTCAGAAGCAGTTCACGCGGACTGCTCACGCGGACTGTTCACGCGGACAGGGGGAGTCTCATGTCAGTGATATCGGCGGTATCGGCGATCGGCGCGTCCCGGGAGGACGGAGGGGCGGCTCGCGGGCGCGAGTGGCTGACGCTGCCGGGGCGCAAGCGTGTCCTGGTCGTCGCGCACACCGTGACCTTCGCCAGGCGGCTGCGCGAGGCGTTCTCGCTCCTGGAGTCGGACTTCCGGGTCCAGGTCGTCTTCACGGCGCCGCCGCACGAGTTCGGCGACGGCGTCGCCCGCTACCTCAGGCGGCTGGGGAGCGCGGTCCTGCCGTGGGAGGAGGCGGTGCGGATGTCCTTCGACCTGGCGCTGGCGGCGGGGTCGCGGCATGTGGAGCGGGTCCGTGCCCCGCTGATCACGATGGCGCACGGGGCGAGCTACCTGAAGCTGGTCCCGGCGCCGCCCAGGCCGAGCGCCGGGCCGGACACCGGGCCTGACACCGACCCGGCCGCCGGCCCGACGACGCTGGTCGCGGGGCTCAGCAGGGAGTACTTCGTCGCGGACGGCAGGGTCGTGCCCGCCGCCGTGGCCGTACCGCACCGGGACGACCTGGACGCGCTGGCGCGCTCGTGCCCGGAGGTGCTGCCGGTGGCCCATGTGGTCGGCGACCCGGTCCACGACCGCATACGGGCAAGCCTGCCACTGCGCGACGCCTACCGCCGCGCGCTCGGCCTGCGGGAGGGGCAGAAGCTGATCGCGGTCGCCTCCACCTGGGGCCCGCGGTCGTCCTTCGGCGGCTTCGAGGCGCTGCTGCCGCGCCTGCTGGGCGAGTTGCGGCCGCCGGAGCACCGGGTGGCCGTCCTCGTCCACCCCAATGTGTGGTCGGGGCACGGGCCGTGGCAGGTACGGGCGTGGCTGGCACGCTGCGGGCCGTCGGGCATCGGGCTGGTGCCGCCGGAGGCGGACTGGCGCTCCGTGCTGATCGCGGCGGACTGGATCATCGGGGACCACGGCTCGGTCACCCTGTACGGGACGCTCACCGGCGCGCCGATCCTGCTGGCCGCGTCCCCGCAGCAGGAGATCAACCCCGCCTCCCCGGCCGCGGCCCTCGCGGCGACCGCCCCCGCGCTCTCACCCGCCCACCCGCTGGTGAGCCAGCTCGAATACGCGCGCGCCGAGTTCCGCCGCCAGGACTACGAGGCGATCGCCGCGCGCATCACCTCCGAGCCGGGCGGATTCAACCGGAACATGCGGGCGCTGATGTACCGGCTGCTCGGCCTGGGCCAGCCGGCCCACGCCCCCACGACCCGACCGCTGCCCGAGCCGCCGCCGCTGGACACCTGGACGGGGACCGACGCGGAGGCGACGGCGTGACGCGACGGCCCGGCCGGGGCCTGCTCGGCGGGGCCCTGCCTGACCGGGACCTGCCCAACCGGGACCTGCCCGGCGGGGGCCTGCCCGGCGGGGGCCTAGTCGCCCGCCTGCCCCAGCCCGTCGAGCCGCTGCCGTAACCGGTCGGCGTCGCGCGAGCCCGCCGCCGTGTAGAGGGCCAGCGAGGCCTCGTAGCGGCGGCGGGCGGTCTCGGGGTCGGCATGGGCCTGCGCGGCCCGCCCGGACAGCTCCAGGGCCCGGGCCTGCCAGTGCACGGCGCCCGCCGCGGCGAACGTGCGCTCCGCGCGGTCGAGTTCGGCCTGCCCCGTCTCGTACGCCCCCGCGAGGGCATGCGCGTACCCCAGGAACGCCTGGGCCCGGGCCGCGTCGTACGGATCCCTTACGGCCAGAAGCCCGGCGTGCGCCCGCTCGAAGTACCGGACGGCACGCGCGGCGCCCCGCGCCCCGCGCCCCGGCTGGGGGGCACCGTCCGGGCCGGTGTCCGGGACCGGCCCGGCACCCGGCGCCGGGTCCGAACCAGCACCCGAAAGCGAATCGGCACCGGCATCCAGGGCCGCATCCAGGGCGATCTCGCCGAGGATGATCCGGGCCAGGGCCGCGCCGCGCGGATAGCCGCAGCGTTCCCACACCTCGATGGCGGCCTCCAGGTGCCGTACGGCCTCCCGCGGCCGCCCGGCGTCGCGCCAGCATCCGCCGAGGCCGTGCAGCGCCTGCCCCTCCTCGCGCGCGTCGCAGGCCGCGCGAGCCGCCGCCAGGGAGCGCTCGTACCAGCTGATCGCGTCGGCCGTGCGGCCGGCGCCGCGCAGGCCGATGGCGCCGCAGTTGAGCATCTGGCGCTCGGCGGCCGGGTGCCCGGCCCGCCGGGCGGCGGCCAGGCCCAGCTCGTGGGCCTCGATCCACAGGTCGTACGGGCGCAGCCGCAGGAAGAGCGGCCACATCGCGTCCACCAGCTGCCAGGCCCTGCCGTCCCAGCCGTGGTCGGCCGCGCAGCGGGCGGCGGCCATGAGTCCGGTGCGGTGGGCGTCCAGCCAGGCCAGCGCCCCCGCGTCGTCGTCGAAGGGGACGGGGAGGCCGGGCGGTAGGTGGTCGCGCTCCAGCACCGCCTGGGCCGGTGTCAGCCGCCGCTGCGCCTCCGTCGCGGTGGCCAGGTGCCAGTCGACCACCCGGCGCAGGGTCTCCTCGCGGGTCCGCTCGCTCTCGTCCGCGGTGGCCCGCCCCCGGGCGTGCAGCCGCACCAGGTCGTGGAAGCGGAAGGTGTCCGGGCCGATGTCCTCCAGCAGGTTGGCCTCGACCAGCGCGTCGAGCGCCCGGTCGGCCTCCTCCGGGGACACCGCGCAGGCCGCGGCGGCGACACAGGTGTCGAAGACGGGCATCGGCAGCAGCCCGAGCCGCCGGTAGAGCCGCGCAGCCTCCTCGTCCAGCACCGCGTACGACCCGTCCAGAGCGCTCTGCACCGCCGTCTCCCCTTCGATCGTCAGCACCGCCAGTCGTGTCTGGTCCCGCGCGAGCGCGTCCGCCATGGCGCGCACCGGCTGCCGGGGCCGCGAGGCCAGGCGCGCGGACGCCAGGCACACGGCGAGCGGCAGGCCGCCGCACAGCTCCGCCACCTTCCCGGCGGCGGCCTCGTCGCGCTCGAACCGCTCCCGGCCGATCCCCCGGGTCAGCAGCTCGACGGCGGCCTCCCGGTCGAGCAGGCCCAGTTGGTGGAAGACCGCCCCGTCGGTACGCAGCCCGGTCAGCCGCGCCCGGCTGGTCACCACGGCCAGGCTGCCCTCGCCGCCGGGCAGCAGCGGCCTGGCCTGGGCGGCGGTGTAGGCGTTGTCCAGCATCACGGCGAGCCGCAGCCCGGCGGTCACCGAGCGCCACAGTGCCGTCTGTTCAGCCAGCTCCGCGGGCACCTGCCCGACACCCAGGGCGCGCAGGAACTGGCCGAGCACCTCGGTGGGCGGCGCCGGGCCGTCGGGCGAGTGGCCCCGCAGGTCGGCGTACAGATGACCGTCCGGAAACCGATCCGCGCCGCCCTCGCCCCCGGCCGGCCCGCGCAGCCAGCGCGACACCAGCGCCGTCTTCCCCACCCCCGCCGGCCCGCTGACCACGATCAGCGGCGCCGCCGCCGCGAGCTCGTCCAGCGCCGCGAGGTCCCTCTTGCGGTCGGTGAAGTGCGCCGATACGGGCAACAGTTGGCGCGGCACGGGAGGCCGGGCGGGCGGCGGGGCGGGGCTGGTGTGGAGGTGGATGCCCCCGTGAACGTCGCGCGCCTGCACGCTGGGCCCGTCAATCCGCGCCCCGCCCCCGATCGCGTTCCCCTGCGGGTCCATCAGCCGCCCCCCGTTCCCGCACCGCAGCCCCCGGCGCGGCGCTCATCGGCTCCCCTAGGCCAACTGCCCCGTACACAGAGCATGATCCGGCGCGACGACGCCTAACCCATCCCCGCGGACGACGGCCGGATCGCATGCCTGTTCCGGTGTTCCGGCCGAGGCGGTTAATCGCTGCTGACAGCGACGCCACGGTGTGCCGCCCATGCCCGTGCCGCTTCGGCCATATCGGCGAGCCATGGTGCGTCGAGGTGCCGCGCGGCGAACGACGCGGTCATGCGAGCGTTGGCTGCGGCAAACGCGTCGATGGCTCGCGGGTCTGCGTCGGTCCATGCCTTGCACACCGACACCCACCCCTCGGCGCCGGCGGCGGTGTGTCCGGCCGCGATGAGCTGCACAACGAGGCACGCCGGATCGATGAACGCAGCGCCACGAGTCGGCCATGACCAGTCCACAGCCCACGCCCGGTCATCCCCGATCACCACGTTATCGGGGTTGATATCGGTGAAAAGCAGCGTCGCGCCGTCGAAAAGCTCGGCATCGTCACCGGCAAACCGATCCCACCGGGATTCGCGCCAGTTCGCGGCCTCGGCCGGCAGGGCAAGCTCCCTGAAACGGTCGACGACAGCGACGACCGCCCCGAGATCGGGTGAGTCCGGCTCGAAGCGGGAGGGACGCGCCTCGATGACGTCGAACCCGAGCGCGAGCCACTCGTCGCCCTCGGCGTGCCATCGCAACGCGGGCGAAACCACACCGCGCACAGACGGATTGACCAGCCTTTCCCGCACGAGGGACGCGCGCCGACCGCCGGGCCGGTTGCGGCATGCCTTGACGAACACGGGCCCGGTCTCGCACGTGACCAGAGCGGTGACGTCCGAGCTGTTGCCACGAGTGGTCGGCCGCACCTCGTACTGCTCGCCGGTGAAGAGGCGGACGAGCGCCCACAGGCTGTCGCTATCGGGATTGTTCGCCATCAGTTCCGCCCATATCTGGGGCATCACGAGACCGCCAGGGGCGCCGGAGCACTCAGAATTCACCAATAAGCCCCTTCACCTCAGCTGCGCACCCCCAGGACAGGGTCACGCCGGCTCCACCATGACCATAGTTGTGCACTAACGGCGTTCCGTCCGGCAGCCGGTCTACCTCCACCCGCACGGTGTCACGAGTCGGACGGGCGCCAACACGATGCTCCAGTATCTCAGCGCTGATGAGTCGTGGTTCGACCTCCGCGCACCGGGTGAGAATGCCAGCCGCCGCATTCTCGTCCGCCTCCAAGTCTCCAATACCCTCGATCGCAGTGCCGCCCAGCACGACGGTCTCGCCGTGTGGATAGATACACAGCAGATCAGGAGACAGGCCGGTGTCTTCCGAAAAGAACTCGGTCAGGCCCGGGTTACCGACAATGACATGTTGTCCGCGGATCGGCCGCAATTCCGCGTCAGACGTCAACGCGCTTGCACCCAGGCCCGTGCAGTTCACCACCACTGAAGTCTGCCCGGCATCGGCAAATGAAGAAAGCCGGCGCTGCTCGGTCGTCCCACCTGCTTCCCTCAGACGACGCTGCAAATAATCCAGGTACACCGGCATGTCGATCAGCGGCACGGTGAACCTGTAGCCGCAGGTGAAACCGGCCGGAAGCTCAGTTGGCTCCACTGGGCGGAAACCAGGCAAAGCTCTGGCCCAGTCCGGAGGGCTCTCTGCATCTCGGGAAGCCTCGATCCCACTGGTGAGCCGCACCCCAGCACCGGGGGCATCGGCCAGGTCGCGGAAGACCTCAAGGGAGTGCTGACTCCACTGGGCGACCTTGTCCTTCGGCTCAACCAGATACGGCCCCCACATCGCCCCGGCGGCCAGCGACGTCACGCCGGGCAGCTCGTCAGCAATCACATGCACCCTCGCCCCCGCTTCGGCTAGGACGACGGCGGTGGTGAGACCCGATACGCCAGCCCCCAGGACGACGACACGCTCGCTTCCCCTCATAGTCTCGACTCTAATGGGGACGCTGATGACCGGCACGGTGCTGAGCGAGGATCTGTTCCAGGCCGGGCAGAAAGCCGCTGACATGGGCGTTGCGCTGACGGCGCCGGAGGTCGGCGGCAAGCTGTCGTAACAAGGCGGTGCTGCGCGGAGAGTGGACGGTTTCCAGCCGTACGGCGGCAGTCTGGCCGACCTGACAAGCCAGTTCCAGTTCTCCCCGAGCGCTATGCGCAAGAGCGAGCCAGGTGCCCTCGAAAAGAGCCCGGCGTTGGCGGCCGGAGTCACTGCGGCTTGCGTTATATGCACCGGTTTCCAGCAAGGCAGCCCCCTGTGCGATATTCCCTCTGGCGAGTTTGGTGCCACCGTCACGCTGTTGCGTCCGCCCGAGTTGAATCAGCGCGTATCCAGCCTGGCAGTCGAGGTGGTTGTCGGTGAGGAAATACATCCACCGAGGCTCCTCCCCACTGCCGCGCCGCTCAATCAGTTCCCGGGCTGCCCCGCGCGTGCGGTGGAAGTCGGTGGTGCGGCCGGCGGTCGCGTAGGCGTAGGCCAAACGAGACAGGACCGAGGCCCGTACGGCGATAGGGGCCGCGTCGCTGGCCCGGCGGGCGGCTTCACCGAGGACGATGGCGTCAGCGGGGTGGCCTCGGCTGGCAGCCTGGAAGGACAAGTCAGCCAGGATGTGTGCGCACAGCGGCAGGTCGTTGACCTGGTGGGCGGCTCGCAGGGCGGTGACGAAGTACCGCTGAGCCATACCGTGGTCAGTGGCGTCGAAGGCCATCCATCCGGCGAGCTGGCCGATCTCAGCGAGCGCCCGGACCAGGCGGGTGGCGACGTCGGACGAATGGCCGCCCTCATGAATGAGCAGGCCCACGGCCCGGAACTGCGCTCCCACGTAGGGCAGGTGACGGGCACCACCGTGTTCGTCGTCGAGCAGTTGAAGTAGAGGCAGGTTCTGTTCCACCTGCTCCACGAGCGGATCCGCTCCCAGCCCTGTCGTGATGCGCAGTGTGTACGCCCCACGCCCAGCCGTACCATCGAGGTACTGGGATACGACGGCGGTCAGGCCGGAGCCCGAGATCGCCAGGAAGCGTCGCCGGTCGACGAGTCCGCCCAGCACCCAGTCCTCCACGATCTGTCCCAGGCCTTGAACCGTCCAGGGACGTGCGAGATCGGTGTCGGCCGGTACAAGCATCAGGGAGTCCCCCGCCCGACCCTGCCAAAGCTCGGCCACCGATATGGCCCGGCCCAGTTCCTGGGATAGCACATAGGCGACCATGGCGGGCAGTGGCGAACGAGGCAGTGCACCCGCGTCTCGCCAGTGGTACGGGGCCGTCTCGGCCACCGTACCCAGGCCGAACACCCGGTTCAGTTTGCGGGCCAGCGCCTTCGGGCTCCAGCCAAGCTCGTCCAGGCACGCAGTGAGCACGGCGTTCGGCTCCCCCGAGCGCACCCCCATGGCTAATCACCTCACGGTCCCCCCACGGATCCCGGACCTGGGATCCATCTCATAGTGATGCCTCGGTCACCGTTAGCAAGTACGACTCTCATCAAGTTGACCCGGTTGACCGATCGATCGGCTGCTGCCGCCCCGCCCCCGTCGGCTGTCCTGGGAGCAGCAGCAGGAGGGCATCGCCCTCACTGCTCACGGATCAGGACTGATCAAGAAGGGGCCCGGGTCTTGGACATCAGCACCCGCATCTCCGGAGCCCGCTCGTGCCCGGCGTTCCTCAGGGGACAAACGCCGACGGTTGAGCGGCGCTCAACCGGCCAGGAGGCAGCAGGCTGCCTGGTCATGGACCTGCCGTTCAGCCCGCTGGCGGCCGACGCCGCTCGCATAGCGGTAGCCGCCGCGCTGGTCGGATACGAACCGGGCGACCTGATCGATGAGGCTCGGCTGATCTGCTCGGAGCTGGCCACCAACGCATTGCAGTCAGGCAGTCCGCCTGTGGTGCTCACGGTCGACTGGGCAGCTCCGCCACAGGGCGGACTTGATGTCGAGATCACCGTCACCGACGGCGGCCATGGCCATGCGCGCCCGCCGGAACATCGCACTCACGCCACTCTGCCCGCGGACAACGCGGAGGAAGGGCGCGGGCTGTTCCTCGTCCAGACCCTTGCTACGGCCTGGTCCCTGGACCTCGGTGCCGAAGCTTCACGGGCCTGGTGTCTGCTGCGCATCGCCTGTGGCAGCGACCAAGCTCACGCACCTGCGATCAATGGAAGGACCTCGCAGTGACCGCAGACAGCTCCCGCCAGGTTGATGAGGTACGGATCGACACTCGGCCCACCGCCTCAGACGCAGCCATCCCTCCGCGCGTGATCGTCGCGTTGCACGAAGGCTTCTACGGTGCGAGCTCCGGTACGGGCTTCAGCAACCGCGCTTTTCTCCTAGCACTCACGCGATTGCTGCCCTCCGGTCGCCTTGTGGTGATGCCGGCCCATGTCTCAGCCGACCAACCCGGTCACGACAGGCAGTGGGCCGCTCATCTATGGCCGTTGCTGAGGTCGGCTGAGGCGGAAGTCGTTCCGATTGGTCAGGGCGAGACGTTCGTGGACTCCGTACGCGGACGCGACAAGCTCTGCAGTCTCGTCGGTGCCAAAGCAGCCCGCGTCGCCGCCCTCTCGGGCCGCTCTCTTCTCATCGGCCTCGACGTTCCCTTGCTGGGGCTCGGCTCATACGTACCCCAGGATGTGGACCTGCTGCTCGTTCCTCGCTCCAGCGCAGCCCTGACGCATGCCCACGATCGTGCCCGGGTCCGCTGGGAACGTGCGGGGTTGCGTTCAGCGGTGGCGCACGGTGGTCTCATTGCGGCGATCTCTCAGCACATGCGCCAGCACCTGACGGCCGAGTACGGCATCCCCGGGCGAGCCCTGCTCGACCTGCCCAACGGACTGGTGTCACATGACGTGGCTACCGGGCCAGGGCTTCCCTTACCGGCTCGGGCCCGGGCCGGATTCCTGCTGGCGATGGGCCGGGCCGTCCCGGAGAAAGGTTTCGAGGATCTCCTGCACGCTCTGTCCTTGCTACGGCAGCGGTCTGTCCGGCTCCCGCATCTGGTCCTGATCGCGGGGAGTACCACACCGGGCCAAGACCGCTACCTGAGCCTCCTGGACAGGCTCATTCGTGAGTATCGGCTGAATACGACGCTGATCACGCGTTTCCGCACGGCCGCTCGTAGCTGGTTGCGTAGCCCGGCGCTGCGTGCGGTGATTGTTCCGTCCCGTATCGAGCCGTTCGGCCGGATCCCGCTGGAAGCCTTCGCCGCTCAGGCCGGACCGGTAGTCGCCACCAGCGCCGGGGGCTTGGCACAGACCGTCCTCGACGGCGTCACCGGCTTCACTGCCGCCCCCGGTGACTCCGAGTCCCTGGCGGCCGCGATTCAACGCGCACTGACCCTAACGCCACGCGAGCGCGAACAGCTCGCCAGCGCCGGGGCCGCGCTCGTAGCCAGTCGGCACGACTACGTCACCACCATCCACGCCGCTCTTGCCCGGTGTGCGCCCTGGTCGATGGCGGAGGCCCAGTGAACAACCTTGTGGTGCTTGTGTGCCTGGAATCTCCGCATGCTTTCTGGAACCTGTCCGGCGAGCACGAGGAATCTCTGCGGGCTGCCTTCCCCTCCGTCCGCTTCCGTACTGCCTCTGAAGAGACGATCACCGAGTATCTGCCCGAGGCGCAGGTGTACTTGGGCTGGCGCTTTCAACCCGAGTGGTTCGGTCTGGCGCCGCGTCTGGGCTGGATCGCCTCTCCGGCAGCAGGTACCGACCACCTCCCCATTACAGAGGCGCAGACCGCAGGCGTCACCGTGACCCGCGCTTATGGGTTTCACGGTCGTCCGATGGCCGAGCATGCGATGGGCATGCTCCTCGGCTTCTCTCGTGGTCTGTTCACCAGCAGCCGTCTTCAGCGGACTCAAGGATGGTGGAAGGACGAGCTCGCCGAGGAGTTCTTCGACCTGGCGGACGCCACTATGGCCATCGTCGGGTGCGGCAGCATCGGCGCACATCTCGCCCGGACTGCCAGGGCCTTCGGCATGCACGTACTCGGCGTACGGCGGAACCCGCCTACCTCCGACCCCGACGGCATGGTCTGGATGGGTACGGACTGCATTCTGCAAGCGGTCGGCACTGCGGATGTGGTCGTTGACCTCCTTCCCGCCACCGACGCAACGCGTTACTTCTTCGACTGCGATGTCTTCGCTGCTTTCAAGCCCAGGTCGCTCTTCATCAACCTCGGCCGGGCCTCCACCGTCGACCAGACCGCGCTGCTTGAGGCACTGAACACCGGACGGCTCCGGGGCGCCGCACTGGACGTGACCGACCCCCGCCCACTGCCCATGGATCATCCACTGAGGCGGCACCCACGTGTCGTGCTCAGTCCGAAGAGCGCCACCTTCTCGCGCACCTACATGGACGACGCCGTGGCGTTCTTCGCCGACAACCTTCGCCGCTACCTCGCCGGAGCGCCGCTCAACGGCGTGGTCACGGCGCCGCCAGCGCCCACATCCACCACAGGAGGTTGAAATCGATGCTCACCGTCGGCCATAACGACGTGCTCGCAGCCTTCGCTGCCACCGGCCGCCACCATCCCTACCTCGCCTTCACCCTGAACTCGCTGTGCAATCTGGACTGCGTCTTCTGCAAGCCACGCTGCATGCCGGACTACGGCCACAAGGACCGGCCGCTCAGCATCGCCGATTACGCCGCCATCGCCCGGGAGGCCGGTACGTGGCAGGTCAAAAAGGCCCACTGCTCCGGCGGAGAGCCGTCCCTGCGTGCCGACATCCTCGACGTCATCGGAGTCCTCGCCGACGGCCTCGGCCCGGATGCCTCAATCGGCATGACCAGCCACGGCAATCTCCGCAAGGGACTCAGCGTCGAGCAGTTCCAGCAGGCCGGCCTGACATACCTGAACGTCAGCCTGCACAGTCTCGACCCGGCCCGCTCGTCCACGATCATGGGCGGTGGCGATCCCCGTCAGGCCCGAACCACCATTGACACAGCCCTTGCGCTCGGCCTGAGCGTGAAGATCAACTGCGTACTCCAGCGCACCTACCTGAACGACGCCTTCGAAGTCGCCGAACTCGCCAAGTCCCTCCCCATCGCGGTCCGGCTCATCGAGCTCCAGAACATCGGCCCCGCGCAGGCACTGTTCGACGCGGAATTCGTCTCCGAGGCCGAGGCCCGCGGACAACTCACCAAATGGTTCGCCGATGCCGGAGAGGTCTCCCGGGGTGACCTCGGCGTCCGCAGCCCGGGACGGTACCTCCAACCCATGGGCTGGGCCGGATCCATCGGCTTCATCTCCAATTCCAGCTGCGCGACCTGCTCTGACGCCAACCGCATCAAGATCACGCCTACCGGCGTGGCCCGCCCCTGCATCCTGCACAACCGCGACCTCTCTCTGAAGCCCCACCTCGCCAACGACACCCTCTCCGACGCCTTTGGCCACCTGTTCCGAGCAATGCTGGAACGCAACAGCAACGAGGCGTGGCAGGGGTACCACTACGTCGACTACGACCTGCGCTGGGATCGCATGGAGCGTCCCGAGGGGGCTCCTGTCCTGCCCTTGCTGCCCGTTGCCGGGGCCGATACGGGCAGGTTGTGCGCCGCCCGTCTTCCTCAGCCTGGGGAGGAGCAGTGACGGCCGCGCCCACCGCGGCTTCGCCGATGTACGAGGACCTCGGCGCTCTGTACGCGCGTGAGCTGACCCGCCACGGCATCCAGACGGCGATGCTCACCCACAAGTGGCAGCGATCCGACTTGCTCGCCCCACACTCCGACCTCGATGTAAGAGTCCTGCTGGACAAGCCGCCTGCCGACTGGCTGGAGTGGAACCGACGTCTGGCTGCGGCCCACAGTGCTGCCATCGGCCACTCGCCCAGCAACCGACGGTTGCTGGAACATCCACCCGGCTTCGCCTTCACCGTCTCCGAGGTCCATCGGCGCCGCGTTTCCCCGCCGGAACTGGCAACCTGGACGTTGATTGACGGCCACGCACCGACTCTTCAGCGCTGGAAGTCCCACGCCCAGATGGTTCCGTGGAGCCGCACGGACGAGCGCTTCTACCGTGCGATCCTCGACGCTCGGCTCGACGGGCGCTACCAGCTGACTGCCGACAGCACCGACAACGTCACCTCGGACTTGCCCGGCTACCACCGGCATTGCATCGCCTGGCACTACCTCGCTCCCTGCTGGTTCGCCGCGGCAGCACTGGCCACCCGTACCCGCTGCCCGGGGAAGTCCGCCGCTCTGCGACAGTGGCGCCCCTCCGGTCTGGAGCGGTACGCGGAGAGGTTCCTCCATTACGCGCACGTCGACCAGGCCGGGGCGGCGGGCCGAGCACCAGCCATACGGGACATGCTGCGAGCAGCCGACCGCGCGGTGAACGCGGCCATGCGCCACATTCCCACGCCTGAGTCGAGCGAGGAACTCGCTGATGCCGAGGACTCACGGACTGTGACCCGGACGATGACCGCCGCCATGCTCCGCGTCCGCGTCGCCCGGTGGCTGTACTACTTGAACCCGCCTCCCGGCGTCGCGACCGACTACCTCATCGCCCGCGAGGCCAAAGAGCTCCGGGCCGCAGCCGAGGTCCTGCGCTCGATGGCCACCAAAGAGGCTGCCCCCGAACAGCACCTGGCCACCCGCATGGTCAGCCTGCTGCCCACCGGCCCTACTACTCCCGCCGTCCTGCGCGACGCCCTCACCGCCTGGGACCGCGAACGCACCCTGGTCGAGGACTTCCTCACCCTGCACAGCACGTAAGTGGCCCTCGTATCTCAAGGAGCCGATCCCATGCCGAACGCGCCTGTTCGCGAACGGATCCTGAAGACCGCCAAAATCAAGATCACGACGAAGTGCAACCGCTCATGCGACTTCTGCATATTCGCCAACGGCGCGCAAGGCGAGAATATGCCGCCGGAGACGTTCTCCACCATCCTGGACCGACTACAGACCATCCCCTTCCGGCAGCTCCACATCAACGGCGGCGAGCCGACCGTCCACCGCGACTTCCCGGACCTCAGCAGCCTCGCCCGCAAACGCCTCCCGGACAAGGTCATGGTGCTCGGCACCAACGCCATCACCTTGGCGCGCAACAAGCCCCTGATGGAGGCCACACTGGCTTCCTACGACCAAGTCCTGATCGGCTGCGACGACGAGCACGGCAACTACGCAGAGGTGCACACCGTCGTACCGGCCCTCCGGGCCGCCGGCAAGACCGTCGTAGTAAACAGCGTCCTCGAAGGGATCAGCCAGGACCGCCTCACGCGGCTCGCCGAGCTGTGCACCGCCTACGGGGCGATCCACGTCACCAACCACGTCCACCACATTGATGTCGGCCAGCCGGCCAACACTCTTGGTGGCCTGTGCGCCCGCTACCTCGACCAGCACCTCATGATCGAAGTCGACGGGTCCTGCTACCGCTGCTTCAACGCCATGGCCAAGGACGACAGCGAGTTCACGGTCTGGGACCACGACTTCGCGGTCAAGGTCTTCGCACCGCGCCGTCACCACTACCGCTTCTGCGGCAAATGCCATGAGTACAGCGACTCTGGCGCGTCCGTCATACCGGTCCCGCTGCCCCTGCCCATCACCACGACCTGACCGGAGGCACCAGACCATGCCCACAGTCCTCGGCCTGAACTTCCACCATGACACCTCCGTCGCCCTCATCGTCGACGGTCGCCTGTACGCCGCTGAAGAAGAACGCTGGAGCGGCATCAAGCATCACCGCCAGCCACACCACCGCAAGGCCACTCTCACGGCACCCACCCATTCCCTCGCCTGGTGCCTGGACGCCGCAGGCATCGATCCGGAGGACATCGAGGCCGTATGGACCCCCTCCATGCGCCCCACTCCCGCTGCCGGATGGTGGCTGGCCGAGGAACGCGACGAGCTCGCGGCCTTGCTGCCCTCCTCGCTTGGCGAACACCTGCGCCTGATCTCCCACCACACCGCACACGCCATGGCCGGGTACCTGCTCTCCGGCATCGATCACGCAGCAGGGCTGGTCATCGACGCCGGGGGATCCTCCCTCGGGGCCGACTTCGGACCCGGCCGGGAACGCATCACCGGCTACGACCTGCACCCCGACCGCGTCGACCGGATCCACCAAGCCATGCCGATCCTCGTCCCCGGCCCTGCGGGACCCCGCCGTGTCCACTCATCCCTCGGCCACTTCTACCGCAATCTCGCGCTACGCCTGATCCCACCCGGCGACGAGCCCGAAGGCAGCATGATGGCACTTGCCGCCCTCGGCCACCCCGACCGCTACCGCGATGCATTACGCTCTCTGATCCGCCTCGGCACGGACGGTGACGTCCGCATCGCTCATCCCTGGGGCTCTGCGGACACCGAAACCCCGCTGGTCATCGGGCGACGTGCATGGACCATCAACGCCGCAGCCGCCGCCTCCCTGACCGATCGCGCCGACCTGGCCGCCGCCGTTCAGGAAACCTTCGCCCAAGCCGTCACCCACATCGCTCGTCACCTGCAACGACTCACGGGCGCGAGCACCCTGGTCTTTTCCGGTGGATGCGCCCTGAACTCCCACCTCAACGGCCGCCTCGCTGCCGACGCGGGCTTCGACAACCTCTTCGTCGCCCCCGCACCCCACGACGCCGGCACGGCCCTCGGCGCAGCACTCTACGCCTGGCATTACCAGCTCGGCCAGCCCCGCCTCCCGGTCCCCACCGGCGCTGCCTGGGGGCCGGAACCCGAGCCAGGCCCAGCCCTCACCACACCCACCGGGTACCGAGCCCTGTCCAGACTCGGCGATCAGCTCGTGCCCGTCGTGGCGGCCCTGCTCGCCGACCACCGCATCGTCGGGTGGGTCCGGGGCCCCATGGAATTCGGCCCTCGCGCCCTCGGCCACCGCTCGATCCTCGCCCATCCCGGCCGCGCGGACACCCGCGACCGTCTCAACGCGATCAAGCAACGAGCCGCATACCGGCCCTTCGCCCCGGCCGTCCTCGCCGAGTACGTGTCCGACTGGTTCATGACTACGGGCGACCCGTTCATGAACCGCGTCGCCCAGGTCCGCCGCTGCCGCGCCGATCGCATCGCAGCGGTCGTCCACCGTGATGGCACCGCTCGCCTGCAAACCGTCACCAACGATCACAGTGGTCTCCGCCCCCTCTTGGAGGAGTTCCACCGCCGCACCGGCCTCCCCCTCTTGCTGAACACCTCGCTCAACCGCAAGGGCACTCCGATCCTTAGAACCGCGGAACAGGCAGCCCAGGCCACAGCGGAGCTCGGTCTGGACGCCGTTGCCGTCAACGACACGCTTCTGCTCGCCGACCGCGTCCCCCTCCCCGACGATGCCCGGCTGGGTGCTGTAGCCGAGAGGTGAACCCAACCCCATGACCCCCGAAACCACTGCCATCCTGAACGCCCTCGGGGCTTCGACATGGCCTGAAGCTGACCGCGTCCGTGCCGAAAAGGCCGCTGCTCTGGCGATCACCGCCTACGCCGACTACACCCGCGACCAGGGCACGCCTTACGTCGACCACCCGCTCGCCGTGGTCGCCGTTCTCCGGGCAGAGCTCAAGGTCACCGCGCCAAGTACCCTCCTTCTCGGCCTGCTCCACGATGCGCTGGAGGTCTCCCCGTCAGTTGCCCCATTGCTTACGACCTGCCTGGGGGAAGACTTCGTCAGCGTTCTCCAGGCCATGACCCCGGATCACCGCCTGCAGCAGCGCAACAAGCAACTTGGCGATGAGACAGCTTGGCGAGCGAAGACGTCCAGGCTCGGCCCCGAGCCCTTGCTCATACGCCTCGCAGACCGGATCCACAACCTTCGCGACCTGCGGAACTCCCCCGACAGCGGCCGCCGTGAGCGGTTCATCACCGCACTGATCGAGTTTTACTTGCCGCTCGCCAAATCCGCCCGCCTCGCCAGCACCCAACTGAACGCGGCCTGCTCACTGCTACAGGCGGAATTCGAGCATTACGAACACCGTGTTCCGGAGGCCGGACCATGAAGATAGTCGCCCACTCCCTGAACCCGGTCGGGCGAACGGGCGGCCGGGCCTACCTGCGCATGCTCCACGACGTCACGGCCGATCAAGTCGAGTGGCACACCGCCCCCGATTACAAGCGCATCTACCGAACCCGCCGCTGGCGCAAGCTCCGGCACCTCGCCCGCCTCGCGCCCACCATCCACGCCCTGAGGCACAGGCCCGGCCTTTTCGTCTGGGACGACCTCAGCCTCCTGCTCTTCACCCCACACATGCGCGCACGCACCATCTTCGTCTTCCATCACTACGAACCACTCCAGCACGACTCGGCCCCGGTCGAAGCGATGCTGTGGCAGCGCCTGTTCGTAGTTCTCCCGCAATGCGCGGCGGTGGTCTGCGTCTCCCCGTACTGGGCACAGTTCCTGCGCGACCGCGGCGTACCCGATGTCCAGGTCATCTACAACGCTTTCGACCTGGCAGAGATCGACCACGCCCGTGCCCTCGACCGTCAGGCCTGCCGAAACGGGTTCGGCCTCGCCCCCGAGACCATCGCTGTTTACGCCGGCAAGGCCGTGCACTGGAAGGGCACCGAAAGCGTCACCGCTGCCCTCCGAGCCGATCCCAGACTCATAGTGATCACCACCGGCAGCAACACCATCGACTCCGCCACCGCCCACTACGACCTGCCCCGCGCTCCCTATCTGCGTCTGCTCAGAGCCTGTGATGTCGGCGTGTTCGCTCCGCAGATGCAGGAGGGGTGGAGCCGCTGCGCGGCCGAAGCGCTGCTCCTGGGGTTGCCCAGTCTCATCCGCCCCATCGCCGGCCTCGGCGACCTGGCCCATCTCACCAAGCAGCCCGCGCCCGACTTCGGCTGCCTTCGTGAGCAGATCTACGAGCGGGCCACCACGCCTGAAGCGGAGGCGAAGGCCTCCTACGAGGCCCTCGCCCGCTTCGATCAACACTATTTCGCCGCAGCCTGGAACCGCGTCCTGCGCCAGGCCGCAGCCTGATCCACCGCTACGCCGCCAAGCGCTCCTGAGCCGCGTTCAGTCGGCCCAGCACTCGATCCCGGCCGAGCACCTCCAGCGACTCGAACAGCGGCAGCCCCACCGTGCGGCCCATCACCGCGACACGGACCGGAGCCTGGGCCTTGCCCAGCTTCAGTCCGTGACGCGCGGCCACAGCCTCCAGCGCGGCCTTCAACGGTTCGGCCTTCCAGTCCGTCGCGGCCAGCTCGGTCCGAGCATCCCGCAGCAGCTCCGCAGCACCCGGCTTCATCGCCTTGTTCCACGACGCCTCGTCGTCCACCGGCTCGTCCAGGAACAGGAAGTCGACGTACTTGGTGATCTCCGAGAGCACCGAGAGCCGCGTCTGAGCCAAGGGCGCCACCGCCTCGAACACCGCCTGGTCGTATCGCTCCTCCGCCCACGGCGCGTACGGGGCCCTGAGCCACGGCGCGCACGCGGCGACGAAAGCCTCCGAAGCCAGCCCGCGGATGTACTCACCGTTGAACGCGGACAGCTTCTTCACATCGAAGAACGCTGGAGAAGTACCCACGTCCTCGACGCGGAACAGTCGCTCCAGCTCCTCATACGGCCGGATCTCGCGGTCCTCGCCAGGCCCCCAGCCCAGCAACATCAAGTAGTTCGTCATCGCCTCCGGCAGATAGCCTTCGGCCAGGTAGTCCTCCAGCGCCACCTTGTCCCGGCGCTTGGAGAGCTTCTGCCGCTTTTCGTTCACGATCACCGGCAGATGCGCCCACACCGGAGCCTTCGCCCCCAGCGCCTCCCACAGCAACTGCTGCTTCGGCGTATTCGACAGGTGCTCCTCACCTCGGATGACCTGCGTGATCCCCTCATCCAGGTCATCAACCACATTGGCGATCAGGAACACCGGCGAACCGTCCCCACGCGCGATCACGAAGTCCTCGATCGCACTGTTCGGGAACGCCGGCTTCCCCCGGACGAGGTCGACCACCACGGTCTCCCCCTCATCGGGCGTCCGGAACCGCAAGGCCCGCCCCGCCTCGTACACCAGCCCCCGGTCTCGGCAGAACCCGTCGTACCCCAGGTGCTCCGACCCCGTGCGCTCCTTCAGCTGCTCCCGCGTGCAGTCGCAGTAGTAGGCCTTCCCCGCCGCGTACAGCTGCTCAGCGGCCTCTCGATGCCGGCCGGCGTTCTGCGACTGGAAGTACGGCCCTTCGAACGCCGGATCCGACTCGTTGATCCCAATGGCCGCCAGCGCGCTGATGATCCCCTCGACCCACTCAGGCTGGTTCCGCGCCGCATCCGTGTCCTCGATCCGCAGCACGAACCGCCCGCCGGACTGTCGCGCCACCGCCCAGTTGTAGAGCGCGGACCGGGCACCACCCACGTGGAACATACCGGTAGGAGATGGGGCGAAACGAACACGAACTGGGGCATCAGACATGCCACAGAGCCTACCGAGACGGTCGCCCCTTCAAGGAGCATCGCGCATTACCCCCCGTACTCTCCTCCGCTCGGGCACGGGAGCGAAAACAAGGTGCGCACGACCCCGGCCGGTTGGCACGCTGCGCTGATGAATCGTGAAGAGATGTCCCGCATCGCTCATACCCAGCACCCGATCAAGTCCCCGCTCGACGACGACTCGGTCGCCCGGCTGCTGGAGCGCGGACTCCCGAAAGACGGCGGCCGGGTGCTGGACCTCGGGTGTGGGGGAGGGGAATGGCTGCTGCGGGCGCTGGCCGTGCGGCCGGGGCTGCGGGCCGAGGGGGTGGACACCTCGGAGGTCGCCCTGGCGCAGGCCGATGCCGCGGCGAGGGAGCGCGGGGTGCGGGAGCGGCTTGTGCTTCACCATCAGAAGGCCGAGGAGTTCGTGTCCGCGGAGCCGTTCGACGTGGTGCTCAGCTTCGGGGCCGCGCATGCCTTCGGTGGTCTGCTCCCCACCCTCGCCGCGGCCCGTCGGCACCTGGCTCCCGGCGGCCGGGTCATGATCGGGGACGGGTTCTGGGAGCGTCCCCCGTCGCAGGAGGCCATCGAGATGCTCGGGGACTTCGCCGACCTGGCGACCACCGTGGATCGTGTGGTCGCCGAGGGGTGGACTCCCATCGACGGGCACGTCAGCACGCGTCATGAGTTGGACGCCTATGAGTGGGCCTGCTGGGGTTCGCTGGCGGAGTGGGCGCTGGACCACCCTGCCGATCCGGACAGCTCGTACGCGCTCGAGATGGCCGGGACCCGGCGCCGGGAATGGCTGCATGTCTACCGGGAGGCCTTTGGTTTCGTCTCCCTGGTGCTGCGGCGGACGCCCGACGGCGCCTGAGGCCGTCCATCCGCCCCCCGCCGGTCCGCCGAGCGACCCGCCCGCGCCGGTCCGCCGGCCCGCCGAGCCGCCCGCGGCCCGTTCCGGGCGCGGGCCGCTCGGTCGGACGGTCAGCTGAAGGCGGGGGTGAACTGGACGGGGATGGCGGACAGGCCGCGCATCATCAGGGTGGAGCGCCACTCCAGTTCCTCGGGGGCGACGGCGAGCGTCACGTCCGGGAGGCGGTCGATCAGGACCTCGATGGCGGCCATGGCGATGGCCTCGGCCAGGTCGCGGGCGGCCGGGGGGCAGCCGTGGGTGCCGTGGCTGAAGGCCATGTGGGCCTGGTTGCCGGCCGCGCCGGCCCGGAAGTCGGGGCGTACGTCGGGGTCGGCGTTGGCCGCGGCGAGGCTCAGCATCAGGCAGTCGCCCTTCCTGATGTGGCGTCCGCCGAGCATGGTGTCCTCGGCGGCCCAGCGGCCGATCCAGTTGGGCACCGGGGTGGCCTCCCACAGCACCTCGTTGAGCGCCTGGCCGACGCTGCGCCGCCCGCCGGACATGGTGACGGCGAACCGCTCGTCGGTGAGCATCAGCCGCAGCGCGTTGCCGATCAGGTCGACGGTGGGCTGGTGGGCGGCGTAGACGTTGCCCAGGAGGTCGTTGATGATCTCGTCGTCGGTGAGGCCCGCCGGGTGGTGGGTGAGGACCGTGGAGATGTTTTTGCGGTCCGGGTTGGCCCGGGCCTGCTCCATCAGCGCGACCATCTTGTCGACCATCTTCTGGTGCGCCTCCGGCCCTCCCTTCCCGCTGACCAGGTCCACTGTGACCTGCTGGAGCTCGGCGGACTCGGCCTCGTCGAGACCGTACATGCGGTTGAGCACCCGCAGCGGGATCTGGACGGCGTAATCGGCCATCAGATCGGCGCTGCCGCTGCCCGCGAAGGCGTCGATCAGCTGGTCGGCGACGCGCTCGCACATCGCGCGCAGCTCGAACGGGTCCACGACCTCCATGCTGTCGATGACCGCCTCGGCCCGCCGCTCGTGTTCGGCGCCCTCGGTGAACAGCATGGTCGGCCGGTAGCCGACGAACGTCATCAGCTCCCAGTCGGGCGGGACCCGGTCCCAGGAGTGCCAGCGGCGCGAGTCCCGGGCGAACACGTTGGGGTCGCCCGTGACCCGCACCATCTCCCGGTAGCCGAGCACCATCCAGACGGGGATCCCGCCCTCGAGCAGCACGGGGACGACCGGGCCGTGGTCGCGGCGGAGCTGCCGGTAGAGCCCGTCCGGGTCCCGGCGGAGCCGCTCGGGGTCCAGCGGCACGGCGTCCGGCTGCTCGGGCCAGCCGGTGGCGGACGGGTCCTCGTGTGGTGGCGTGGGGTCCGGGGTGGTCACGCGGTGCTCTCCAGGGCGGCGGAGGAGGTGGACAGGGAGTACAGGTGCTTGACGAGTTCGACCAGCACGGCCTTGCTGGAGTCGCGCTCGCGGGCGTCGCAGTCGACGATCGGGACGTCGGGCGGCAGGTCGAGGGCCGCGCGCACCTCCTCCAGGGTGTGCTGCGGTTCGCCGAAGTTGTTGCGGGCGACGATGAACGGGGTGCCGTGGTGCTCCAGCCGGTCGATGGCGTACCAGGAGTCGGACAGCCGGTTGGTGTCCACCAGCACGACCGCGCCCAGGGTGCCCATGAACAGCCGGTCCCACAGGAACCAGAACCGCTCCTGGCCGGGGGCGCCGAACAGATAGAGCACCATCTGCTCGTCCAGGCTGATGCGGCCGAAGTCGAAGGCGACGGTCGTCGTGGTCTTGTCCTGCACCAGCGACGCGTCGTCGATCCCGACGCCCGCCTGGGTCATGGTCTCCTCGGTGCTCAGCGGGCGGATCTCGCTGACGGACCGGACCATGGTCGTCTTTCCGACCCCGAAGCCCCCGACAATCACGATCTTGAGGCCGTCGCGCGCGGTGCGGCTCAGCGGCGCGTGCTCGCGGGCATCAGAGGTTTTGGAGTGCAACGAGCACCTTCTTCAGCATCTCGGGTTCGGGCAGCCGCGTGTCGGCGCGGACCACCTGGGGATGGCGAGCGGTGATCTTTCCCATGTCGAGCAGGTCGCACAGCAGGATCTTCACGACGCTGACCGGCAGCCCCAGGTAGGAGGCGATCTCCACGACGGCCAGCGGACGGTGGCACATCCGCAGGATCTTGGCGTGCTCGGACTGCATGCCCGGGCTGGGCTCGCTCTCGCTGACGATGAGCGTGACCATGTCGAACACGTTCTCGTCCACGACCCGGCTGCGACCGCCGGTGACGGTGTACAGCCGGTCCGGATCCTCGCTGTCGACGGCGCCACGGATCATGCGGTGGCCCCGCCGCCCGCGGCCACGCGGGGCGCGGCGCGCAGATGGTCACCGATCTGCTCGACCAGCTCGTTCATGTTGTGGCCGATGATGCCGACGTCGGCCTCGTCCTCCGCGATGACCGCGAGGTGGGCGCCCTCGCCGGCCTCCACGATGAACAGGATCCCGCCGTGGAACTCCGTCATCGACTGCCGGACGCCGCCGCTGCCGTCGCCGAACTCGATGGACGCGCCGTGGGACAGGCTCTGGATACCCGAGGCGATGGCCGCCAGCTGGTCGGCCTGGTCGAGGGAGAGGCCGGAGGTGAGGCACAGTTTCAGACCGTCCCTGGAGAGGACCAGGGCGTGCCGGGCGCCGGGGGTCTTCTTCAGCAGGTTCTCCAGCAACCAGTCCAAGCTGCGATCTGTGGTGTTCATCGGGGTTCCTTCTGTCACGGCTTGTCGTTCTCGGGGGACGGGGAGGCTTCGGCCGGGTCGGCCGCGGTCCCGGCACCGGCACCGGGGGTGGTGGTGCCACGGGAGCCGCCGCGGGTGGCCTGGCGGAAGGCGCCGAGGCGGGCGGCGTCGGGGCGCGGCCGGGGGGAGGCGGCGGACGGCGGCTTGAGCGGCTCGCCGGGGAGCGAGCGGGAGGCGGCGGCCAGCGTCTCGCCGCGGCGGCGCTTGGGCAGTCCGCTGGGCGCCTCGCCGCGCGGGCTCGGCACGGCGGCGGACGGGGCGGCCGGGGTGGCGGGGGCGGCCGGGGTGGCGGT